>RFYK01000114.1 GCA_009925585.1 Betaproteobacteria bacterium
CATCTTGCACAAAGTGGTGGAGGCTGCACATGCGGCATTCCAACAAAAATTGGACACCGTGGGCGTAGACCAATTCACCCCGTTCATGCGCGCTGTGCTGCTGCAAAACATCGACAGCCATTGGCGCGAACATTTGTCTTCACTGGACTATTTGCGTCAAGGCATCCATTTGCGCGGCTATGCACAAAAGCAACCCAAGCAAGAATACAAACGCGAAGCGTTTGAGTTGTTCGGTCAGTTGTTGGACATGGTCAAAAATGAAGTCACCCGAATTTTGATGACGGTGCAAATCGAAAAAGCCGAGCAGATGGAAGAAGCGGCCCAAGCCATCGAGCAACGCGCAGACACCGTCACCAACCTCACCTATTCAGCGCCCGATGAAACCGGCCAAGCCCAATTGTTTGGTGCAAACACAGCGATAAACCAAGGCGCGGTGCCTGTCGTGGGTCGCAACGAGCCTTGTCCTTGTGGCAGTGGCAAGAAATACAAGCAGTGTCACGGTAAGTTGGCCTAAGCCATGGCTGTTCACCTGACCGTTGCCCGTCCAGAAGATTTGCATCCGATTGCCGGATTGCAAATTGGCGTGACCGAAGCTGGCGTGCGCAAAGCCCATCGCAAAGACTTGACCGTCATCACCTTGGATGAAGGTGCTGCCGTCGGCGCTGTCTTCACGCAAAACCGTTTTTGTGCTGCCCCAGTGCAGTTGTGTAAACAGCATTTGGCATCTGGCCAAGGCATTCGTGCGCTGGTCATCAACACCGGCGTGGCCAACGCGGGTACTGGCCAAGAGGGGTTGAACCATGCATTTGCTGTTTGCAGCGCATTGGCCCACGAACTGGGCGTGAAGCCACAACACATCCTGCCGTTTTCCACTGGTGTCATCATGGAACCCTTGCCGGTGCAACGCATCGTCGATGGTTTGCCCAAAGCCTTGGCCGCACGGTCCCAGGCCAATTGGTCTTTGGCCTCGCAAGCGATCATGACCACCGACACCTTGCCCAAGGCCATCAGTCGCCAATGTCAATTGGATGGCCGCACGGTCACTGTCACTGGCATGTCCAAAGGCGCCGGCATGATCCGCCCCAACATGGCCACGATGCTCGGGTTCTTGGCGACCGACGCTGCGATTGACCCTGCGCTGATGAATGCCTTGGCCCACGAATTGGCAGAGGCTTCCTTCAACCGCATTTCGATTGACGGTGACACCTCAACCAACGACTCTTTTGTGGTCATTGCCACGGGCAAAGCTGCCAACCCTACCGTGACCGATTGGCTCAGCCCATCAGCCAGCAAACTCAAGCAAGAGTTGATCAATGTGGCGCGTTGGTTGGCACAAGCCATTGTGCGTGACGGTGAGGGTGCCACCAAATTCATCACGGTGAAAGTCGAAGGCGGTCGCGATGCCGCCGAGTGCCGTCAAGTGGCTTATTCGATCGCGCATTCACCCTTGGTGAAAACCGCTTTTTTTGCCAGCGACCCCAACCTCGGTCGCATATTGGCTGCCGTGGGTTATGCGGGTGTGACCGATTTAGACCAAGGCTTGATTGAATTGTTTTTGGACGACGTGCATGTCGCCACGCATGGCGGGCGTCACCCCGATTACCGCGAGGAAGATGGCCAGCGTGTGATGAAGCAAGATGAAATCACGGTTCGCGTGTGGTTGGGACGCGGACAAGCCCATGACCAAGTGTGGACGTGTGACTTGAGCCACGACTATGTCACCATCAACGCAGACTACCGAAGCTGAGCCATGAACGACGCTTTGGAACGCATGCTGCACCGCGCCGAGTTGTTGATGGCGCGCATCGAACTGATACTGCCTCAACCCTTGCACGCACCTGATTGGCAGACAGGCATTGCATTTCGTTACCGCAAGCGCAGCAGTGGACATGGTGTCCTCGAAGCGGTGCGGCACGTGGGGCAGATGTCCTTGGATGATTTGAAAGAAATCGATCCACAAAAAGAAAAAATCCAGCGCAACACCTTGCAATTCCTGCAAGGCAAACCCGCCAACAATGTGCTGCTGACCGGCGCACGTGGCACGGGTAAATCGTCATTGGTGAAAGCGTGTTTGAACACCTATGCCACTCAAGGCTTGCGTTTGATTGAAGTTGATAAGCAAGATATGGTTGATTTGCCTGACATCATTCATGTGGTGGCTGATCGACCAGAAAAATTCATCGTCTTTTGCGATGACTTGAGTTTTGACGAAGGCGAACCCGGCTACAAAGCTTTGAAATCCATTTTGGACGGCACGGTGGCTGCAGCCACCCCCAATGTGCTCATTTATGCCACCAGCAATCGCCGCCATCTGTTGCCCGAATACATGAAGGACAACCTCAGTTACACCCACACCGACGATGGCGAAGTGCATCCCGGCGAAGTGATCGAAGAAAAAATTTCTCTCTCAGAGCGTTTCGGTTTGTGGGTGAGTTTTTACCCGTTCAGTCAAGACGAATACCTGCGCATCGTTGACCAATGGTTATCAGCGTTGCAGGTGCCTGCAACGCTCTGGCCGCAGGCACACCCCGAGTCTCTGGTCTGGGCGTTGGAAAGAGGCTCGCGCAGCGGACGCGTGGCTTACCAATTTGCCCGTGACTACGCTGGGCGTTTGGCCACAGGCGGGGCATGAGCCAGCAGCAGGTCCAGCCATCGGTGCGGGTGGTTGATGCCCACCTGCCGCGTGCGAATGTGGCTGACAGACCCTTGATTCAAGTCGCCGTGGGGGTGTTGTCCCAACCCGATGGCCATTTTTTGTTGACCACTCGCCCGCCGGGAAAAGCCTACGCTGGTCATTGGGAGTTTCCTGGCGGAAAAATTGAGGCCAATGAAACCGTCGAGCAAGCATTGGCTCGCGAACTGCACGAAGAGTTGGGTATTCACGTCACGGAAATCACTCGCTGGCGTGCTGAGCAAATCGATTACCCGCATGCTTGGGTGCAATTGCATTTTTGCAAAGTGACCGAGTGGCAGGGCGAATTGCAAATGAAAGAAGGCCAACAGTTTGCTTGGCAGCAACTGCCCGTTACCGTGGCGCCAGTGTTGGCGGGAACGCTGCCGGTGCTGGAATGGTTGGCTCAGGCGCAGAGCTCTATTTCAAATTCAGCGTTGCCCACGGCTGTTTGAGGTTTGCCTTCCCAGTTTTGGTGGATCAAGCGCACCCAAACCATCATGCGGTTGCCACTGATTTCGGGCACCAAGCCTTGTGCCTCGTCAATGAACAAGCGCATCATTTGAAAACGCCCCTGGGGCAAGGCTTGTTGGAACTGGCCTTGGTTGGCCACCACACGTTGCGGTGAACCGCTTTCACGCAGCAAACGCATCAACAGGCCCACGCTGTCTTGCAACACTTTGAGTGGTTCTGACCATTTCAAAATGTCTTTGCGGCGAAGGTCAGGGTCGCGTTGTTGCCAAGCGTGATAGCCGGGCAAATCAAATGCACAGGTACCGCCCGGCACGGCCACACGGTTGCGCAAGCTGCTGAGGAAATCACTTTCCGTCACGCATTGGCTGATGCGAGCCCCTTGGGTATTGAAGCCTTGCAAGCATTTGTCAATGTTGCCCAGCAATTCATCCAGCACAGCTTCTGACACAGAAGGGTTGCCTCTGTAACTGCTGAACTGCTGTTTGTGTCTTTCGAGTTCTTTGAGGATGTCAGATTTCAAATCGGAACGGCCACCGACATCGATGATTTCAAACAAAGTGGTGAGTGCGAAATGGTGATCGATCTCTGACGAACGCAACAACAGGTGCTCAAAACGCCCAAGCAAATATTCCAACCGCAAATAAGTGCGAATTCGTTCGTTAAAGGGGTGTTCGTAGAGAATCACAAAAAGCGCACAGGTGAGGGATTGTTGACAAGGGAAATGATAACCGCTGTCTGCAACGGTTTGAGGCGGATGACGCTCACAAGTGCAGCTGAATTGCTTGTGCTGCTTGTTCCAAACGGCCCATGTCGTCGACATCGTTGGCCACCACCCAGTCGGCGGCGCTGAGACGTTGCGCGCGACTGGCTTGCGTGGCCATGATGCCCTGGACCTGCTCGGCACTCAGGCCACTGCGCTGCATGACGCGCCGGATTTGCGTCTCAGCCGAGCAATCCACCACCAGCACACGGTCGACAGCTTGGCGCCAATGGGCTGACTCGACCAGCAAAGGGATGTCCAAGATAACCAAGGGTTTTCCCTCGGTCTTCAAACGGGACTCTTGCGCCAACAGGGCGGCAAGAATTTTCGGATGCAACAAGGCTTGTAAGCGCAAACGGGCTTCGGGTTGCGCAAACACCAACGCGCGCATGCGTTCGCGGTTCAAGCTGCCATCGGTAGCGATGAACTCGGACCCAAACGCTTTTTCGATATCGGGCATGGCCTCGCCGTGTGCGGCAGTCAATTGGCGCGACAAGGCATCGGCATCGATCAATGCCACACCACGCGCGACCAAGCGTTGCGCCAAGGTGGACTTTCCGCTGCCGATGCCTCCGGTCAAGCCTATGCGTCTGAATGCGGTGTGCGACATGACCGCGAGTCTATAAGACCCAGCGTCACATCACTTGCCCGAGTTGAAACACGGGCAGGTACAAAGCCACCACCATGCCGCCGACCAAGCCACCGAGCACCACCACCAACAAAGGTTCAATCAACTGCGTGAGCGATTGAACCAGGTGTTCAAGCGCTTCGTCTTGCGCGTCAGCGGCTTTGCCGAGCAACGCCGACAAGCTGCCTGATTGTTCGCCGATGTCGATCATCTGCACCAACATCGGTGGGTACAAACCGAGGAAGTCGCCGCTGGGGTGGTGATTGGTGTCATCGAGTTGCCGCAGCGCATCTGACAAGGCAATGCCTTTGAATACCGCATCCCGCACCCTCAAAGTCGATAACGCGTACACACGGTTACCGCAAGCACCGGCCACCGTGTCCAAGGTGTCCAGTAACGGCACGCCGGACTGCAACAGCATCGCCATGCAACGCGTCCAAATGGTGAGATTGGCATGGATCACCAGAGGCGCCAACAGCGGCATGCGAAGCGCACGGACTGCGACAAACCATTGAAATTTGACATTGGTCTGGTGGTGTTTGTTGAGCAACCATGCAGTGACACAGACGCCACCTGCCCAGAACCAACCCCAGCGCATCAAGCCCTCGCTCATCCCCAAAATCAGTTGCGTGGCCCAAGGAAGCTCGGCGCCGAATGATGCAAATATTGATTGAAAGACGGGCACCACCCAGACCAAAATCACGGCCACGACGCCAAGCGCAATTGTCAACACTGCCACGGGATAGACCAGCGCCATGCGCACTTTTCTGAGCAATTGCTGTTGACGTTCGGTGTGCCATGCCAAACGGTTGAGCATGTTGTCCAAGTTCCCAGACAACTCACCCGCCGCCACCATCTGGCAATACAAAGGTGAAAACACGCTGTGCTGCTGCAAGGCCGCTTGCAATGACAAGCCAGCCGCAATTTGCTGGCGCAGTTGTTCGACCACTTGACCGATGGCTTGTGCTTGCAGCCCTTTGTGGATCGCGTCCAAGGCTTGCAGCAAAGGCACGCCTGACGACACCAGTGTGGCCAATTGCCGGGTGAACGCTGTCAATTCACGCGCACTGACCGCGCGAAAACGTGAGGCTGTGGCCACCCCGCGCGTGACCGGCATTGGCTGGTGAGGGTGTGATGTTTCAATCATGGGTGGCGGCCATCACTTCGTCCACCGTCGTCTCACCCGCTTCGACTTTGCACATGCCCGCTTCTCTGAGGCTTCGAACACCGTCGCGCGCCGCTTGGGCTGCCAATTCAGCGGTGCTGGCTTGCTGTAGCACCAAGGGCTGCAAGGAGGGGGTGATGGGCATGACTTGGTGAATCGCCAGCCGTCCTTTGTAACCATCGAGGCATTGCGGGCAACCTACAGCACGGTAACCCGCTCGGTCTGACCGTGGTTGTTTGCATGCATCACACAAACGGCGCAACAACCGTTGGGCACAAATCAACACCACGCTGCTGGCCAAATTGAAACCCGCTATTCCCATGTGATTGAGACGCGTCAAAGTAGACGGCGCATCGTTGGTGTGCAAGGTAGACAACACCAAGTGACCGGTTTGCGAGGCTTTGACCGCCATGTCAGCTGTGGCCAAGTCACGGATTTCACCGACCATCAAAATGTCTGGGTCTTGTCGCAGCAAGGCTCGCAATGCGACATCGAATGTCAACCCGATGCGTTCATTGACATTGATTTGGTTGGCACCCGGCAACACAATTTCTGACGGGTCTTCCACGGTGGCAATGTTCACCGCCGGCGTGTTCAGCTGGTTCAAACAGGTGTACAAGGTCACTGTTTTGCCAGAGCCTGTTGGCCCTGTGATCAACACCATGCCGTTGGGTCGGTGAATGGCTTGTTGCAGTTGTGCGAGTTCTTTGTCGGGCAAGCCGAGCGCCTCAAAGCTCAGAGGTTGCGATTGCACATCCAAAATTCGCAGCACCATTTTTTCACCGTGCAATGTGGGCAAACTGCTGACCCGCATGTCGACCGAACGTTGTGGCAAAGCGAGTTGCAAGCGGCCATCTTGCGGCAGTCTTTTTTCAGCGATGTCCATGCGCGACTGCACTTTGATGCGCGAGATGATTTGCTCTCGCAGGCTGGCCGGCGGCGCGGGCATTTCATACAAATGGCCATCACGGCGAATGCGCACACGCAGCAAATTTTCGAAGGGTTCGAGGTGGATGTCTGACGCTTTCAAAGACAAACTTTGCAAAAGCAACTGGGACAACCATTCGACGGCTT
>RFYK01000115.1 GCA_009925585.1 Betaproteobacteria bacterium
CAAAAGTCTTCCATCAAATGGTCACCAGAGGGTTGCAGGTTCAACAGACAAGGCAATTCAGACGCCAAGCGGTCGAAATCATCGACGCTCAAAGGCACGCCCAAACGACCGGCAATGGCAATCAGGTGAACCACTGCGTTGGTAGAGCCGCCAATCGCAGCCAGGGTTTTGATGGCGTTCTCAAACGCTTCGCGTGTGAGCACGCTGGAGAGTTTTTGGTCGGTGTGCACCATCTCCACAATGCGCCTGCCGGCGTTGCGGGCCAGCACATTGCGGCGGCCATCCACGGCCGGGTAAGCGGCGTTGCCGGGCAAACCCACGCCCAAGGCTTCGACCATGCAAGCCATGGTCGAGGCGGTGCCCATGGTCATGCAGTGACCATGGCTGCGGTGCATGCAACTTTCTGCTTCAAAGAAATCGGCCAACTTGAGCGTGCCCGCACGCACTTGTTCGCTCATGCTCCACATGCCAGTGCCCGAACCGAGTTCTTGACCGCGCCATTTGCCGTTGAGCATCGGGCCGCCGCTGACACCGATGGTGGGCAAGTCGACACTGGCCGCGCCCATGATCAGTGATGGGGTGGTTTTGTCGCAGCCCATGAGCAACACGACGCCGTCTATGGGGTTGCCTCGGATGCTTTCTTCGACATCCATGCTGGCCAGATTCCGGTACAGCATGGCGGTGGGGCGCAACAAGGTTTCGCCGAGGGACATGACGGGAAATTCCAGCGGAAAGCCACCGGCTTCATAGACGCCTATCTTGACTTGCTCGGCAAGCGTGCGGAAATGTGAATTGCAAGGGGTGAGTTCGCTGAAGGTGTTGCAAATGCCGATGACCGGACGGCCGTCGAACTGGTCGTGCGGCACGCCCTTGCCCTTGACCCAACTGCGGTAAGCGAATCCGTCCCTGTCTTGGCGACCAAACCATTGTTGGCTGCGGAGTTCTTCTGGTTTTTTTCTGCGCGGAGTAGTCGTCATGTCAAGGGCCTGTGGTGTAGATGCGAGGTATGCCTATACTACCTTTGCCCGGGCTGGTCTCGGCGTGGTGTTTATACGGAGCCCAGTCTCAAAGGAGTCATCATGATCGATATATTGCGTGTCACCAATCTGGCCTCTGGTTTGATGTCCGATTTACAAGCCAACTATTTGATGCATGACCGTGAGCACATCACCGACCCCAGTGCATTGAGCCGCATTCGTGCCATGGTGGGCGGTGGTGACGCGGTGATTGACAAAAAGTTCATGGCCTTGTTTCCGGCGCTTGAATTCATTTCGATTTGCGGTGTGGGTTACGACGGTGTCGATGTGGCTGCGGCGATGGAGCGCGGCATCAAGGTGGGTCACACCCCCGGTGTGCTCAATGACGATGTGGCCGATTTGGCGCTGGGACTCATGCTCTCTATCGCCAGACGCTTGCCTCAAGCGGATAAGTTTGTGCGAAACAGCGACTGGGTTGAAGGCCCGTTTCCACTCAGCAGCAAAATGAGTGGCGCGCGTTTGGGCTTGATTGGCATGGGCCGCATTGGGCAAGCCATTGCAAAGCGCGCATTGGCGTTTGACATGTCTATTGCATACACTTCGCGTCATCCTGCACAAGGGGTGTCTTACAGCTATTTTCCGAGTGCCAAAGAGTTGGCCGCGCAAGTGGATTATTTGGTCGTCATCACGCCCGGCGGCGCTGCGACCAAACATTTGGTGAATGCCGACGTGTTGGCTGCTTTAGGCCCGAAAGGTTATTTGATCAATGTGGCGCGTGGCTCGGTGGTTGACCAAAACGCGTTGATTGAAGCGCTGCAAAAGAAAACGATTGCGGGCGCGGCGTTGGATGTGTTTGCAGAAGAACCGCGTGTGCCAGGTGAATTGCGCTTGGCCCAAAACACAGTGCTCACGCCTCACATCGGCAGTGCCACGCAACAAACCCGCAAGGCGATGGCCGATTTGTGTTTGGCGAACTTGGCGGCTTACTTCGAAGGCAAACCGATACCGGCCTTGGTGCCGGAATGTGCCTGAACCTGATGTGTGTTCAGCGGCCGTAACCGCCGCCACCACCACCGCTGCGCTTGGGGCCACCGCCGCCAAAGCCACCGGGTTTGCCGCCGCCACCGCCTCGGCGTTTGCCGCCTCCACCACCACCGCCACCGCGGTTGTTGCGGCTGAGTAGATCGACAGAGGTCATGGTGGGGTCGGGTTGACGACCTGCGCCGCCACCGGATTTATGGCCAAAAGCGTTGACGCCACTTTGCGTGCCCAAATGCGCGTTGGCGCGCGGTTGGAAGTCGTCTTCAAAGTGTTTGGGCGGTTGTGTATCCAAGTCGTGACCACCCGAATGGGAAGGTGCATTTGAGCGAGGTCCGCGGTCATTGCGATCACGTCTCGGGGGTGGGGGACGCGAACCGGGGTGCGCGCCTGCGGGTTTGGCCGATTGCGCTGGCCGAGGGGGTCGGTCGCCTCGCGGTTCTGAACGCGGTCCGTCGTGGCGGTTTTCATTGCGCGGCGCGCTGCCTTTTTTCTCTCGGATGCGCTCCATCATTTCCTGACGTGCAGCGCGGGCCGCGGAGGCCATCACTTCACGGCTGGGTGGTTTGCCCACACCGCCCCACAACGTTTGACGGCCCATGGCGATGGGTTCAGCGCGTTCATCTGGCGCAGGGCCAAAGCCTTCGACTTTTTCCACGGCAATGGTTTGACGTGTGAATTTTTCAATTTCTTGCATAAAACCTTCCTCGTCCAAAGACACCAAACTGACTGCTTCACCGCTGGCCCCGGCGCGACCGGTGCGACCAATGCGGTGCACATAGTCTTCGCTGATATTGGGAATTTCGTAGTTCACGACATGCGGCAAATCGTCAATGTCGATGCCGCGCGCGGCAATGTCGGTGGCCACCAGCACACGGATGTCGCCGCTCTTGAAACCCGCCAGGGCCTGCGTGCGCGCCGTCTGGCTTTTGTTGCCGTGCAAAGCCATGGCGGTGATGCCTTGTTTGTTCAAAAAATCTGCCACATGGTTGGCGCCAAACTTGGTGCGACAAAACACCAGCACTTGGCTCCATTGCTTGGTTTCAATGATGTGCGCCAACAAGGCTTTTTTCTGACTGCGCCCGACGGGGTGAATGACTTGTTTGATCAGTTGCACCGTGGTGTTGGCCGGTGTCACTTGAATGCTTTGGGGGTTGTGCAGCAATTGCGCTGCCAAATCGCGGATCTCTTGGCTGAAAGTCGCTGAAAACAACAGGCTTTGCTTGTCTTTGGGTACCAAGGCCAGGACTTTTTTGACATCGTGGATAAAGCCCATGTCCAGCATGCGGTCGGCTTCGTCCAGCACCAGCATTTGCACGGTCGACAAATCCAAAAAACCTTGTTGTTGCAAATCCAGCAAGCGCCCGGGTGTGGCCACCAAAATGTCCACGCCTTTTTTCAGCGCACTGATTTGCGCGGCCATGCCAACGCCGCCGAAGATGACCGCTGACTTGAGTTGCAAGTACTTGCCATATTGGCGTACCGACTCCTCCACTTGTGCCGCCAGCTCGCGGGTGGGGGTCAGCACCAGCGCGCGAATGCCAAACACGCCAAAGCGGTTGGTGGCACTGCGCGACATGCTCAATTTGTGCAGCATCGGTAAGGTGAACGCTGCGGTTTTGCCTGTGCCGGTTTGGGCGCCTGCCAACAAGTCTTGCCCTGCCAGTACGGCAGGAATGGCTTGCGCTTGAATCGGGGTGGGGGTTTCGTAGCCCTGCTCGCGCACAGCTTTCAATATGGCCGGAGCCAAGTTCAGTTCATCAAAATTCATAGTGGAGCGCGCGGTTGAGCGACGCTTGGGGTTTCGGTCTGTTCTGCCAAACGCGGCAGCCAGCTAAAGACCGAGGAAACACATTTGGGCAGGTAGGTGACAAACGCTTGGTTTGATCCGGCCCCAGCAGAAGCGCTGATGTTGAAGCAACTGGTGGCAACAACTGGAGGCTATTGTGGCATGAAATGGTATGTGTGACCAAGCAGCCCTTCCTGTACAGAAATTCGCCCTGCGCCAGGACGCGGGTTCGCGCCAAACTGGCTGAGCGCCAACGCTCAGACACCTGAAGCAGAGATAATCCCCAGTTATCCGCCGCCACGCTGTGTGGCGCACCGTCCAGAGAGTCATTCCATGTCCCAATACGTTTTCACCATGAACCGGGTCGGCAAAATCGTGCCACCCAAGCGCCACATCTTGAAAGACATCTCGCTCAGCTTCTTTCCTGGCGCCAAGATCGGTGTGCTCGGCTTGAACGGTTCAGGCAAGTCGACCTTGCTGAAAATCATGGCAGGACTGGACAAGGAAATCGAGGGCGAGGCCCAGCCAATGCCAGGTTTGCGCATCGGTTACTTGCCGCAAGAACCTAAATTGCGCCCCGAGCAAACCGTGCGGGAAGAGGTGTATGCGGCTTATGCCGAGGATGGCGCGGATTTTGATGCTTTGGCCGCCGAGCAAGGCGAGTTAGAAGCCATCATCGCTGCGGCCGGAAGCGACAACAGCGAGCACCAACTGGAAATTGCCGCCGATGCGTTGCGCCTGCCGCCTTGGGACGCGGTCATTGAACATTTGTCCGGCGGTGAAAAACGCCGTGTGGCCTTGTGCCAGTTGTTGCTCTCCAAGCCTGACATGTTGTTGCTGGATGAACCGACCAACCACTTGGACGCCGAGTCTGTCGATTGGTTGGAACAATTTTTGGCGCGCTTTTCTGGCACCGTGGTGGCCATCACCCACGATCGTTATTTCTTAGACAACGCGGCCGAATGGATTTTGGAACTCGACCGTGGCCACGGCATTCCGTACAAAGGCAACTACACCACTTGGTTAGAGCAAAAGCAGGACCGCTTAGAGAAAGAACAAAAAGGCGAAGAGGCACGTGCCAAGGCTTTGAAGAAAGAACTTGATTGGGTTCGTCAAAACCCCAAGGGCCGCCAGGCGAAAAGCAAGGCGCGTATTGCACGTTTTGAAGAGTTGTCAGATTTCGAATACCAAAAGCGCAACGAAACCCAAGAGATTTTCATTCCAGTGGCTGAGCGTTTGGGTCACGAAGTCATTGAGTTCACCAACGTCAGCAAATCCTTTGGCGACCGGTTGTTGATAGACAACCTGAGTTTCAAAGTGCCTGCTGGGGCGATCGTGGGCATCATCGGTCCCAACGGCGCGGGTAAATCCACGCTGTTTCGCATGATTGCTGGCAAAGAGCAACCCGACAGCGGTGAAATCAAACTCGGTCAAACCGTGAAGATGGCGTTTGTCGACCAAAACCGCGATGACTTGGCGAATGAAAAAACCGTGTGGGAAGACATCTCTGGCGGTTTGGACATCCTCACTGTCGGCAAGTTTGAGATGGCCAGTCGTGCCTATTGTGGACGCTTCAACTTCAACGGCGGTGACCAGCAAAAACGGGTTGGAACCCTTTCAGGCGGTGAGCGCGGTCGTTTGCATTTGGCCAAAACACTGATCGCGGGTGGCAATGTCTTGATGTTGGATGAACCTTCTAACGATTTGGACGTCGAAACATTGCGCGCATTGGAAGATGCCTTGTTGGAGTTTGCCGGCAGCATCATGGTGATCAGCCACGACCGTTGGTTTCTGGACCGGATTGCGACACACATTCTGGCTTGTGAAGGTGATTCGCAATGGACTTTCTTCGATGGCAATTACCAAGAATACGAAGCCGACAAGAAAAAACGCTTGGGTGAAGAAGGCGCCAAACCCAAACGCATGCGTTACAAAGCACTTAAGTAAATTCACCACACTTTTTGATGACTTTGATGGGATAAACCAAGAAATCATTTGTTAATTCTTAAAAATTAATAAAATGAAGAAAAGTTTGATTTAACTAGAATTAAAATACGCTTTTTGTCAAACAGCCACTTCTTGGTTTAACCCTCGCTCAGCGGAGCATCCATGAGCCACAAAGCGATCCCTGATTCAACGGACGAATACTGCGGCACCAGTTATGCCGCCAAATTACTCAATTTGTCAGTGGGTTCAGTTCAGTCCCTGGTAGAAAAAAACGAATTGCTTGCATGGAAAACCCAAGGCGGCCACCGCCGCATTTCCATCCAGTCCATCTACCAGTACCAAAACCGCGCCAACTTGTCCCCCAAGGCGCAATCCCACAACGGCAAATACCTCAGGGTCATGGTGGTTGAAGACGATGCCAACAGCCGCGCCATGTACCAAGCGCATTTCGACAGTTGGGATTTGCCGATTGACGCTGTGTTGCAGGTGTCCGCCATCGAGGCCTTGTTGGACATCCCGGTGGTCAAGCCACAAGTCTTGATGGCCGATTTGCGCATGCCGGGCATTGATGGCGTGGAAATGTTGCGTCAACTCAGCGCGCACCCGCAATTCACCAAAATGTCTGTCATCGTCATCACCGGCTTGAGCGACGATGAAATCGCCGCTTACGGTGAACTGCCCGCAGGTACCCATGTGCTTCGCAAACCGGTGGACATGGGTTGGCTCAAAGGCTATTTCCAAGCCATGCTCAGTTTGCGCAGCCCACCCAAGCGGGCAACCGCCTCATTGGATTCCGAATAAACCCTCGCCCGTCACTGAGCCTGCCGCGACAGGAACTCAGTAGGTTTACTCTTGCGGCTTGCGGCGACACTGGTTAGCCTCAGTCACCATGAAATCCCATCACGCCCATTGGCCGCTTCGCGTTCCCCACCAGTTCACGCCACCCCAAACCACTTTGTGGGACAACCTGCATGTCAGCTCAAAACGCTTTCCTGAAAAAACCGCGCTGGATTTTTTAGGG
>RFYK01000116.1 GCA_009925585.1 Betaproteobacteria bacterium
GTGACGGACTGAAGTTGGTGATCGCGGGGCAGCCGAATGCAGGCAAAAGCTCGTTGTTGAATGCACTGGCGGGTGCGGAGGTGGCGATCGTCACGCCGGTCGCGGGCACCACGCGCGATGTGTTGACACAAACCATACACATCGAGGGCGTGCCCATCCATGTGCTTGACACCGCAGGGTTGCGGGATGCCGCGCAAGCGGACGAAGTCGAGCGCATTGGCATGAACCGCGCATGGTCGCACATAGAACAAGCCGATGTGTTGCTGTTGCTTGACGACCTGAGCAGACACACGGATGCAGCCTATGCACAAGCGCAAAGTCTGTTGCAAGAAAAAATGGAACGCACGCGAACTGCACACACCGCCATGCTGACGGTTCACAACAAAGTGGACATGGTTGATCACACGACTGGCACAGGCATCTGCATTTCAGCCAAAACCGGGTTTGGCATGGACGCTTTGCGTGAACGCATTTTGACCCTGGCCGGTTGGCAAGCCGGTCTGAATGAAGGCGTGTTCACTGCGCGCACCCGGCATGTCCAAGCGCTGGAACAAACCGCCGAACACTTGGCGCAGGCATTGGCGATCCTGAGCCACAGCACGCCAGCATTGGACTTGTTGGCCGAAGAATGCCGATTGGCACACCAAGCGTTGACGGCGCTTACCGGTCAATTCACACCGGATGATTTGTTGGGTGAAATATTCAGCCGTTTTTGCATCGGCAAATGAGCGCAGGTGTGGGTTGAGACGCACGCATAATAGGCAAACCATGATGGCAAAACAGTCAGATCACCCCGCCCATATCCTGGCGTTGGCCCGCCAAACCTTGACCATTGAGGCGCAGGCCATCGACGGCCTGCAAAAAAACCTGGGTGACTCGTTTGTGCAAGCTGTGCAATCGATTCTGGCGGTCAAGGGCCGTGTGGTGGTGATGGGCATGGGCAAAAGCGGCCACATCGGGCGAAAAATTGCGGCCACGTTCGCCTCTACCGGCACACCTGCTTTTTTTGTGCATCCCGCAGAAGCCAGCCATGGTGATTTGGGCATGGTCACGCGAGATGATTTGGTGCTGGCCTTGTCCAACAGCGGCGAAAGCGAAGAGTTGTCGGCCATCTTGCCGCTGATCAAACGCCAAGGGGTGGTGTTGGTTGCGATCACGGGCAACACCCAATCGACACTGGCGCAATACGCCAGTTGCGTGTTGGACAGCAGTGTCGAAAAAGAGGCTTGCCCGATGAACCTGGCGCCGACCGCCAGCACCACTGCACAACTGGCTTTGGGCGATGCATTGGCTGTCGCGGTGCTGGACGCCAGAGGGTTCAAGCAAGACGACTTTGCCCGCTCTCATCCAGGCGGTAGTTTGGGACGAAGGTTGTTGACGCATGTGGCGGACATCATGCGAACCGGGGAGGCGATTCCCATGGTGACCCCAGACGCAGGCCTGACCCAGTTGATGCGGGAAATGTCGCAAAAAGGGTTGGGGGCGACCGCCGTGGTGAATCAGCAGCAACAGGTATTGGGCATATTCACCGATGGTGATTTGCGGCGCTTGATTGAAAAAGGCATCGATTTGCGCGAGTTGCAAGCAGCCGATGTGATGCACCCGAATCCCACGACCTTGTCGGACACTGCGCTGGCCGCCGAAGCGGCCGACCTGATGGAACAAAAACGCATCACCAGCGTGTTGGTGGTGAACGGACAGCAGCAATTGTGTGGTGTCGTCAACAGCAACGATTTGATGCGCGCCAAAGTGATCTGAGCATGTCACACACAGACCGATTCAACCCTGACCTGCTTGCGCGAGCAAGCAACGTCAAGGTGTTTTTTTTGGATGTGGATGGGGTGTTGACCGATGGCAGTTTGTTTGTCGGCAACGATGGCGAAACATTCAAACGGTTTCACACCCTTGATGGCCATGGTTTGAAAACACTTCAAGCGGCAGGCGTGCACCCCGTGGTGATCACTGGGCGCGACAGCTTGGCGTTGAGAAAACGTTTGGCCGAGCTGGGCATGCACACAGCGTATTACGCGGTGGAAGACAAACGGCGCGTGGCTGAATCTTGTTTGAACGACATGGGGTTGGCATGGTCGCATGCCGCCGCCATGGGTGACGACTGGCCCGATTTGCCCATGTTGTTGCCTGCGGCTTTGTCAATGGCGCCACCACAAGCCCATGTCGATGTGTTGTCCAGGGTTCACCATGTGTGCAGCGCAAATGCTGGTGCGGGCGCGGTCAGAGAAGCCTGTGATTTGCTGCTGCATGCGGTGGGCGCTTACCAGCATTCGCTGAACAACTATTTGCCATGAACAGCCTGCCTCGGCCATTGCCCGCCACCACCCTCAGTTTGGGCAGGCGTTTGTACAAGGCGTGGGACTTCGCGCTGTCCTACATGCCGCTCTTGATGTTGAGCCTGTTGTTGTTGCTCTCGATTTGGTTGGTTCGCAATGCGCCGACCAGTCCACAAGCAGAGCCACCTGTTCCGGTCTCTCACACGGCTGATTATGAATTTACCCGCTTTACGTTGAGAAGCTACGGCATCAATGGCCGCATCTTGTCTGCCATGAAAGGTGAGCGGGCGCAGCATTTTCAAGACACCTTGAACACGTTGGTGCAACAACCCGATGTCTGGATTTTTTCCGATAAACGCTTGACAAAGGCGCGCGCCAAACAAGCCTTGACCAACGAAGATGGCTCGCAAGTGCAATTGATCGGTAGCGCGATGGTCAAGCGTGATGATTTGACATCTCCCGCCAAACCCGAGCAAATCAACAGCGACTTTTTACATTTCTATGCTGACACCGACACCGTGGTCAGCCACTTGCCTGTCAGCATCACGCGCGGCCAAGATACTTTTTTTGCAGACAGTTTGTACGCAGACAACGTCAACCAAGTTTTGCAGTTGAAGGGTCGTGTGAAAGTCAAAATCTTCCCCACAGATTCGCCATGAAAAAAGGCCCCGAAGGGCCTTTTTGTTGAACGTTGGCAGATCAATATTCGTTGCGACCGCCGCCACCTTCGCGACGACCACCACCACCACCGTAGCCACCGCCGCCTTCACGACGGCCGCCGCCGGCGCGGGGGGCGTGGTTCCATCGGACGGGCTTCGTTCACTACCAGGCTGCGACCGCCGAGTGGTTGGCCGTTCATGCCGCTGATGGCTGCTTGCGCTTCCGCGTCAGAAGCCATCTCGACAAAGCCGAAGCCTTTAGAGCGACCGGTGTCGCGTTCCATCATGACCTTGGCGCTTGTGACGGTACCAAATTGACCAAAAGATTGTTCCAGATCGCCATCACGAACGGAATAAGGCAGGTTGCCCACGTACAGTTTGTTGCCCATTCAGGGACTCCATAAAAACAAATAAAAAAGCGATGGAGTCCCGATTGCACCTGTCCACGAAAGCCAAGAAGCGAAACTGACCGATCACCCGCACACTGCGTGCCCACCCTGTGGTTACACCAGTGCGAACCATTATGAAACAGAATGGGATGAAAAGCCCAAGTATTTCAGCCCGGTAAATGCGTGAAAACCCTAAAAAACGACATAAATCACCAACTTGATTCTCTGTCAGGGCTGGAACTGATTTTGTGAATACTCAAATCGGCGCCCTCAAATTCCTCTTCTTGGCTCAATCGCAAACCGATGAAGTGACGAATCAAGCCATACAACACCAAGGAAGACAACACAGCCCAGACCACGCCAAACAAGGTGCCCAAGGCTTGCGCAGCGAAGTTCACGCCGCCCACGCCACCGAGGAAAGGTTGACCAAAAACACCTGCTGCCAATCCACCCCAGGTACCGCACAAACCGTGCAATGGCCAAACGCCCAACACATCATCAATCTTCCAGCGGTTTTGTGTCAGTGTGAACATGTAAACGAACAGGGCGCCCGCGATGGCGCCCACCACCAAGGCGCCCAAGGGGTGCATCACATCAGAGCCGGCGCACACAGCAACCAACCCGGCCAGCGGGCCGTTATGCACAAACCCCGGGTCGTTTTTCCCGACCCACAAGGCGGTCAAAGTGCCGCCCACCATGGCCATCAAACTGTTGACAGCCACAAGCCCAGACATTTTGTCCAAGGTTTGTGCGCTCATCACATTGAAGCCAAACCAACCCACGCACAAGACCCACGCGCCCAACGCCAAAAAGGGAATGCTTGAAGGTGGGTGCGCTGAGATGGCGCCGTCTTTGCGATAGCGATTGCTACGCGCACCCAGCAACATGACCGCGGGCAGGGCGATCCAGCCACCGACCGCATGCACCACGACCGAGCCGGCAAAGTCATGGAACTCATCGCCTGTGGTGGCCTTGAGCCAAGCCTGAAACCCGAAATGCTGGTTCCAAGCCACACCTTCAAAGAAAGGGTAAATAAAACCCACGATGACAGCAGTTGCGAGCAATTGAGGATAAAAACGCGCACGTTCGGCAATACCGCCTGACACAATCGCCGGTATGGCCGCGGCAAACGTGAGCAAAAAGAAGAATTTCACTAAGTCGTAGCCATTGTGTTGCGATAACTCGGTGGCATTGACAAAAAAACCTGTGCCATAAGCCACGGCATAACCGACCAAAAAATACACCACGGTGGAAATACTGAAGTCGACCAGGATTTTCACCAGCGCATTGACTTGGTTTTTTTGTCTGACGGTGCCGAGCTCTAAAAAAGCGAATCCGGCGTGCATGGCCAACACCATGATGGCGCCAAGCAGAATGAACAAGGCATCAGCGCCCTGTTTGAGTGCGTCCATGTGAACTCCTGGGGAAAAATGATCTGAAAAGGTGCGTTTTTGGCAAGAAAAATAAAATGCACCAAAAATAAGCAAAAATCGCACCGTATCGGAAAAAACGTGGCATGGCGCATCAGACAGAAGCCACTCAATGAAACAAAAACGCAAACAAACACCGAGTGGCGTTCGATATACTGACAGTCAGCGCCGATTTGCCATCGCTTGCGGGCGCTTTAACAAATTCAGCTAAACACGTCATGCCAACCGCTTGCGTATTTAGCAAGGCCAAACCGACATGACATTTGCCGTTACCCCCCAAACCATGAATTTTGAACAGCCCTTGCACCTCAAGGGTGGCGGCGTTTTGAGCGCCTATGCGTTGCACTATGAAACTTATGGCAAGTTAAACGCCAAACGAGACAACGCTGTCTTGATATGCCATGCGTTGAATGCCTCACACCATGTGGCGGGATATCACGAAGGCCAGCCAAAAAGCCTGGGCTGGTGGGACAACATGGTTGGGCCGGGTAAATCGGTCGATACCAACCGTTTTTTTGTGATTGGTGTCAACAACCCCGGATCGTGTTTTGGCTCTACCGGCCCGATGCACATCAACCCGCAGACACAACAGGTGTATGGCGCAGATTTTCCCGTTGTGACGGTGGAAGACTGGGTGACTGCCCAAGCCAGGTTGCTGGATGTTTTAGGTATCGAAAAATTGGCTGCGGTGATGGGTGGCAGTTTGGGCGGGATGCAAGCATTGAGTTGGAGTTTGCAATACCCCGAACGCATTCGACATGCGGTGGTGATTGCCAGCGCCCCGAACTTGAACGCGGAAAACATCGCGTTCAACGAAGTCGCCAGGCGAGCCATCACGACGGACCCGGACTTCCATGGCGGGCATTTTTACGCGCATGGCGTGGTACCAAAAAGAGGGCTGCGAATTGCGCGCATGTTGGGTCACATCACGTACTTGAGTGACGATGTGATGAACACCAAATTCGGCCGTGCTTTGCAGCATGGCGAGGCGTTCAAATACAGCACGCAAGACATCGAGTTTCAAATAGAGAGTTATTTGCGTTACCAAGGCGATAAATTCAGCGAATATTTTGATGCGAATACGTATTTGCTGATCACCCGCGCGCTGGATTATTTTGACCCTGCATCTGCGCACCAAGGCAATTTGACGGCTGCATTGGCCGCCGCCGCCGCCAAGTTTTTACTCGTGAGCTTCACCACCGATTGGCGTTTTGCGCCGTCGCGCAGCAGAGAAATGGTTCAAGCCTTGGTGGCCAACCAGCGCGATGTGAGTTATGCAGAAATTGATGCGCCGCATGGCCATGACGCTTTTTTGTTGGACGACCCGCGCTACCTCAAGGTGGTGAAGTCGTACTTTGATGGCATCCAAACCAGCGCGTTGGAGGCTGCATGACCAACCAATGGGTGATTGAAACGCTGGCTGAGATGGTGCCGCACGGCAGTCGGGTGTTGGATTTGGGTTGCGGCGATGGTGCATTGCTCAGCCACTTGCAGCAACAGCGTGGCTGCACCGGGTATGGGGTAGAAATTGACGATGCCAATGTCGCAGCGTGTGTGAAGCGCGGCGTCAACGTCATTCAACTCAACCTCGATCAAGGCTTGCGCATGTTTGATGACCAAAGCTTTGACGTGGTGCTGCAAATCGACACGCTGCAACATTTGCGCAATGCGCAAACCATGTTGCTTGAAACCTTGCGTGTCGGGCGCATGGGCATCATTACCTTTCCCAATTTCGCGCATTGGTTCAACCGATGGAGTGTGTTGACAGGGCGCATGCCGGTCACGCGCAAGTTGCCTTACCAGTGGTATGACACACCCAACATTCGGGTGGGTACGTTTGCTGACTTTGAAGCATTGGTGGATGAATTGAAATTGACCAAGCTACAAGCCTTTGGTTTGCAGGACCAACACACCGTACGATGGTGGCCAAATCTCAGAGCGACCACCGCTGTGTTTCAACTCACCGCAGGCACCCACACCCACT
>RFYK01000117.1 GCA_009925585.1 Betaproteobacteria bacterium
CCTTCGGCCAAGCTCATGCCCATGATGGTGTCGCCCGGTTGCAGCAACGCCAAGAACACCGCTTGGTTGGCTTGCGAACCTGAATTGGCTTGCACATTGACAAAGTTCGCACCATACAAGGCTTTGAGTCGGTCGATGCACAACTGCTCGACCATGTCAACAAACTCGCAGCCCCCGTAGTAACGCTTGCCAGGGTAGCCTTCGGCGTATTTGTTGGTGAGGATGGAACCCTGCACGCGCATGACGGCCGGGCTGGTGTAGTTTTCAGAGGCGATCAATTCGATGTGTTGTTCCTGACGCTGCGCTTCTTGCAACACAGCCGACCACAACTGCGGGTCGCATTGAGAGATATCGCCATGGTCAGGAAAAGCGGTCAGGGGGTGAGTGGTTTTGTTCAACATATCTTCAACCTGTTAAATATTTAAAAAAGAAAAGATCTTCTAAAAAAATCAGTGATAACGATTAGCCATATGGTCCAAGGGGATTGGCTGGATGCCCTGTGCGTGGCCGGCGCAACCAAATGCTTCAAAACGGGCTTTGCAAATGCCTCGGGCGGCTTTGCGTGCCGCGATCAACGCTTTGCGCGGATCGAATTCGCTGCGGTCTTGCGCGAAGGCTTGGCGCATAGCGCCGGTCATGGCCAAACGGATGTCGGTGTCGATGTTCACTTTGCGCACACCCGAACGGATACCGCGCTGGATTTCTTCCACCGGCACGCCATAGGTTTCTTTGATGTCGCCACCGAACTCACGGATGATGGCCAACCACTCTTGCGGCACGCTCGAAGAACCGTGCATCACCAAATGGGTGTTGGGAATGCTTTTGTGGATCGCCACGATTTGGTCCATCGCCAAAATGTCCCCGGTGGGCTTGCGGGTGAATTTGTATGCGCCGTGGCTGGTGCCAATGGCAATCGCTAACGCGTCCACGCCAGTGCGCTCGACAAAGTCTTTGGCTTGCACCGGATCGGTCAACAACATGTCGTGGGTCAATTTGCCAACTGCACCAATGCCATCTTCTTCACCGGCTTCGCCAGTTTCTAACGAACCCAAGCAACCCAATTCGCCTTCCACCGAAACACCCACGGCATGCGCCATTTCGCACACGCGTCGCGTCACGTCAACGTTGTAGTCGTAGCTGGCCGGTGTCTTGCCGTCTTGCATTAAAGAACCGTCCATCATCACACTGGAAAACCCCGAGCGAATCGATTGTTGGCACACCGCTGGTGAGACACCGTGGTCTTGGTGCATGACGACAGGGATGTCAGGATGGGATTCGATGGCCGCAAGCACAAGGTGGCGCAAATAGGCTTCACCCGCGTATTTGCGTGCACCAGCAGAGGCCTGCAAGATGACCGGGCTGTGAGTTTCTTGGGCGGCTTCCATGATGGCTTGCACCTGCTCCAAATTGTTCACATTGAAGGCGGGCACGCCATAACCATGTTCGGCGGCGTGATCGAGTACCTGACGCAAAGAGACGAGAGCCATGTTGGTTTTCTCCAAATAAATATTTTTCTAAGTCAGCGGGATGCCTCAGGCCTTTTTCTTGCGCTCCATCATGCGCCAGACAAAGGGGGTGAAGATCAATTGCATGGCCAGTTCCATCTTGCCGCCTGGCACCACCACGGTGTTGGCACGCGACATGAACGAGTCGTGGATCATGTTGAGCAAATAGGGAAAGTCGATGCCCTTGGGATTGGCAAATCGAATGACCACGAAACTTTCGTCAGGCGCAGGGATTTCGCGCGCAATGAACGGGTTGGAGGTGTCCACGCAAGGTACGCGCTGGAAGTTGACATGGGTGTGTGCAAACTGGGGGCAGATGTAATTCACATAGTCCGGCATGCGACGCAAGATGGTGTCTGTCACCGCTTCGGTGGAATAACCACGCTTGGACTTGTCGCGCCAAAGTTTTTGAATCCACTCCAAATTGATGACAGGCACCACGCCAATCAACAAGTCGGGGTGTTGCGCGATATTGACTTCAGGCGTCACGACTGCGCCATGCAAGCCTTCGTAAAACAACAAGTCTGTCCCTGCCGGCACATCTTCCCAAGGCGTGAAAGTGCCGGGCTCTTGTTTGTAAGGCGCGGCTTCTTCGTGGTCATGCAAATACTTGCGGCGCTTACCGCTACCGCTTTCGCCATAGGTGCGGAACAAGGTTTCGAGCTCTGAAAACAAATTGGTGGTCGGGCCGAAATGGCTGAAATTTTTGTCGCCCTGTTTTTCTGCTTCGGCGGCTTTTTTGCGCATTTCCAAACGGTCATAGCGGTGAAAGCTGTCGCCTTCGATGATGGCTGCAGTGACTTTTTCACGGCGAAA
This sequence comes from Betaproteobacteria bacterium, assembly GCA_009925585.1. GTDB lineage: Bacteria > Pseudomonadota > Gammaproteobacteria > Burkholderiales > Burkholderiaceae_C > Limnohabitans. The sequence goes on from RFYK01000117.1 coordinate 2,322, forward strand.
AATATTTTCAAACGTGCGCGTGACAGACGTGGTGCCAGCACCAGATGAGCCCGTGATGGCGATGATGGGGTGTTTGACGGACATGGCGTTTTTCTTTTATTTCAGTTCGGGATTTCAAATGCGAAACAAGCTGCGTTCCGCAAACAAGGGGTTGTCGTTTTGCTGTTCGCTGGGTTCGCTGTGGTAACGCTCGATGCGCTCGACTTCATTTTTCGAGCCAAAGACCAAACCGATGCGCTGGTGCAAACCTTCCGGCTGTACGGACAGCATGGCTTGGCGACCGGTGCTGGCGCGGCCACCGGCTTGCTCCATGACCATGCCGATCGGGTTGGCTTCGTAAAGCAAGCGCAAGCGACCTGCTTTGCTGGGGTCTTTGTTGTCGCGTGGGTACATGAACACGCCACCACGCATCAAAATGCGGTGCGCCTCGGCAACCATGGAAGCGATCCAACGCATGTTGAAGTCTTTGCCACGCGCGCCGGATTTGCCTGCCAAACATTCATCCACGTAGCGCTTGATGGGGGCTTCCCAAAAACGGCTGTTAGAAGCATTGATGGCAAATTCTTGTGTGTCAGCTGGCACCTGCAACTTCGGATGGGTCAGCATGAACTCACCCAAGTTCGGGTCAAGCGTGAAACCGGCGGCTCCATTACCCACGGTGAGCACCAACATGGTGGTTGGGCCGTACAACGCATAACCAGCGGCCACTTGTTGGCTGCCGGGCTGCAAAAAATCTTGTTCAGTCACATCACGACCGCTGTCAATCACGTCTTGCGGCGCACGAAGCACCGAAAAAATGCTGCCTACCGACACATTGACGTCGATGTTGGAAGAACCGTCCAATGGGTCAAACACCAACATGTATTTGCCGCGTGGAAATTGCGCGGGGATTTGGTAAGGGTGGTCCATTTCCTCGGAGGCCATGCCAGCCAAATGTCCGGCCCATTGGTTCATGCGAATGAACAATTCATTGCTCAACACATCCAGCTTTTTCTGGGTTTCGCCTTGGACGTTGACTGCCGCACCCGCCGCACCGGCATGGTCGCCATACATGCCGCCCAGCTCGCCCATGGCCACAGCCCGGGCAATGGCTTTGCATGCCAAGGCCACGTCCAAAATCAAGGCATTGAAGTCACCACTGGAGCCGGGGAATCGGCGGCGTTCTTCAATCAAATACTGGGTCAGGGTGGTTCGGTTTCTCAGCGGCATGGGTTTCTCTTGTGCTTTTTTATTTTGTCAAACAGCCGAATGCCAACGGTGCAATTGATCCACCGTGACTTGGCTCAAATCGGGCAACACTTGCAATGCGCCAGAAAAATCGTGGTGCGCGGTGAAGTTGTTGGGCGTGACGATCACCGGCAAACCTGCACTGACCGCTGCGCGAAGCCCGTTGGAGGAATCTTCAAACGCCAAGCAGTCTGACCCTTTGAGCCCCAGACGCGACAGTGTTTGTGTGTAAACCTGTGGGTGCGGTTTTTTGTTCGGCGCGGTAGATGCATCTTCAACCACCGAAAACAACGATTTCCAATCCGGTCCGATCGCATTTCGCAACAACACAGCGATGTTGACTGGCGAGGTGGTGGTGGCAATCGCCAAACGCAAACCAGACCGGTGTGCGCTTTGGATCAGGTTCAACACGCCTGGGCGCAATTGAACCGCATACGATTGAACCGCGTTTTCGTAAGCCGCTGACTTCATGGCATGCAATCGGTCAATCGTGTCTTTCAGGCCGCCGCCATCGATGTCTTTGATGTCTGGGTGTACCTGTTTCCAGTAATGCATCATGCGTTCTTTGCCACCGGATATTTCCAACAAACGGGTGTAGGTTTCTACATCCCAATGCCAGTCCAATCCCTCTGCCGAGAACGCATGGTTGAACGCGTCCATGTGCGCCATCTCCGTGTCGGCCAATGTACCGTCGACATCAAACACCAATGCCTTGAGAGTGCCCATGGTCAGCCCTTTGCGTGTTGAAACACCCGACTCGCCAAGATGTCCTCAGCATTCAAGGTGCTGAGGTCATCGGCGGTCAATTCTTTGTCTGGGTTGGCAAACAGGCGACTGGCCTGACGCAACCGTGCTCTTTCCAATGCATTGCGCACACTGCGCGCATTGGCGAAATGCGGCTGCTGTTTGCGCAAATGCAAATACTTGGCGAAGGCGTGTTGTGCTTCTTCGTTCAAACGGTAATTTTGCGCGCTCAACATGTGCTGGGCGATTTGCGCGAGCTCGTCTTCTTGGTAATCCGGAAAATCAATGTGGTGGGCAATGCGCGAATTCATGCCGGGGTTGGACATGAAGAAAGTGTCCATGCGGTCTTTGTATCCCGCCAGAATCACCACCAAGTCGTCGCGCTGGTTCTCCATCACTTGCAACAGAATTTCAATGGCTTCTTGCCCATAATCGCGTTCGTTCTCGGGGCGGTACAGGTAATAAGCCTCGTCGATGAACAGCACGCCACCCATGGCTTTTTTCAGCACCTCCCGGGTTTTGGGCGCAGTGTGGCCGATGTACTGGCCCACCAGATCGTCGCGGGTCACGGCGACCAGATGGCCTTTGCGGACATAGCCCAAGCGGTGCAGGATTTGCGCCATGCGCATGGCCACCGTGGTTTTGCCAGTGCCTGGGTTGCCCGTGAAGCACATGTGCAATGACGGCGACTGTGCAGCCAATCCCAAATTCAAACGCAAGCGGTCAATCACCAACAGCGCTGAGATGTCGCGAATGCGTGACTTGACTGGCTTTAAGCCCACCAAGTCACGGTCCAACGCATCCATCACTTGTTGCACCTGTGTTTGCGCCATGACTTGCGCCACCGTGCGCGCACCGGTATCGGCCACCGCAGCGTTGCTCACTGGGGTGATCTCAGGGGTGGTTGCTTTGCCGGTGATGCCAGGCAGGTGGTATGCAGGTGCGTTCATGGTGTTGCTCGCAGGGTTTACTTGCTGTAGCGTGTGTTTTCAGGCTTGTCCATGGCATAACCATGCGTGGTGTAACGCATGCTGCGGCCATTGACTTCCTGGCGCTCCAAGCGATAGCCTGGTTCGTTGGCAGGACGGTGAACGATGAAGCTCATGGCCACCGATTCGATACCGCGTGTGGAGTCAAACGCCATCAAACGGATGTAGTGGTTGGGAAAGCTCTTGCGGCAGTTATTCACTTCCATCAACACGCCTGCGGGATCGTGCAAATCAAACATGGGCATGCCGTACATGTCCCAGTAGGTGTTGCGCGGGTGGGCGTCATCGGTGTATTCCACGCTCCATGCGTAGCCTTTGCTCAAACCATATTTGATTTGCAAGCTGATTTCTGCGTCAGTCAAGTCTGGCAGGAAACTGAATTGGCCTTGGGTCAATTTGCCGGTGGGATTGGTCAACATGTGGTGTGCTCCTCAATATCAAGCGACGGATGGGGTGACGGCATAGTCGCTGCTGTCGGTGGATTGGTAGTTGAAGCTGATGTCGCCCCAGGTGTCGAGCGCGGCTTGCAATGGCGAGCAGTTCTTGGCCGCGTTCTTCAAAATGGTCGGGCCTTCTTCCAAAATGTTTTTGCCTTCGTTGCGGGCTTTGACCATGGCTTCCAAAGCCACACGGTTGGCCACTGCACCGGCTTGAATGCCTTGCGGGTGACCGATGGTGCCGCCGCCGAATTGCAAAATCACGTCGTCGCCGAACAGGTCAATCAACTGGTGCATTTGACCGGCGTGGATACCGCCGGAGGCCACCGGCATGACTTTTTTGGTGTCTGCCCAGTCCATGTCAAAGAACAAACCACGTGGCAAATCTTGTTTGGTGTAGCTGTCGCGGCACACGTTGTAATAGCCTTGGACAGTCATGGGGTCACCTTCCAATTTGCCCACGGCCGTACCGGTGTGCAAATGGTCGCAACCTGCCAAACGCAACCACTTGGCAATCACGCGGAAGCTCACGCCGTGGTTCTTCTGGCGGGTGTAAGTGCCATGACCGGCGCGGTGCATGTGCATGATCATGTCGTGCTTGCGGCACCATTCAGCCATGGATTGGATGGCGGTGTAACCGATGACCAAGTCCACCATGATGACCACGCTGCCCAGGTCACGTGCAAATTCAGCACGTTCGTACATTTGCTCCATGGTGCCGGCAGTCACATTCAAGTAGGAGCCCTTGACTTCACCGGTCACTGCTTGTGCTTTGTTCACAGCGTCCATGACATACAAGAAACGGTCACGCCAGTGCATGAACGGTTGTGAGTTGATGTTCTCGTCGTCCTTCATGAAATCCAAACCGCCT
>RFYK01000118.1 GCA_009925585.1 Betaproteobacteria bacterium
TTTTGACTTCCGTTGCTTGGGCAGTGGATGCAACTGGCGGCGTGGATTCGCCGGAATCTCTTGTTCAAATTGGTGGCCTAAGAGAGAGCTGTGTCAGCCTATGAGGCCATCATCATGTACAAGGACCCAGCTGACAAAAAATCTTCAGCCGAAGTGCTAAAGTTCTTTGACTGGTCATTCAAGAATGGCAAGAAGATGGCCGAAGAACTGGACTATGTGAGTTTGCCCGATGTGCTGGTGTCAGACCACACACCTGTCGAAGGTGACGCCAAATATTTGCCATTTGCCCAAGCACAACCCGGCGCCACGGCATCAGAGATGCTTTTGAGCGCGACCTTGAAGTGGGCGACGCAAAGCGGCGTCAATTGGATGCGTGCATTGCAAACGGTGACCAGCGCACCGGCTGCTTTATTGGGTACTGCTGGAGAAGGCTTGGGTCATCTGCAAGAGGGTGGGCCAGCAGACATTTGTATTTACGATCCTGCGGCACAGTGGGAAGTGACACCTGAGGCTTTGGTCAGTCAAAGCAAGCACACCCCGTTCTGGTCGGTGGCAAGGTGGCTTATCAGGCCTGATTCAACCCAGCGAATCCGCCCAAATGTTTTGCGCCCAATTCCACGCATAAGTGCCTTCTAGCGTGTTGGCCTCACTTGACAGTCCGCCGGAACCAGGGACGGTCTTGTAGGTTTTCTCCTCAGCCAAGTATTGGTGAACAGACGCCACATGCACCACCATTTTGTCGCTCACATAGCTGTAACAAGTGTTGGTCAGATAAGGCGTTGCGTTGGCTTCAAGCCCTGAGAGTTGCGCCACGATGGCGGCCGCTGCCACTTTGGCGTGCGAGTTGGCCATGTGGCCGGATTTGGGCATGGCCGGTGCCGCCAAGATGGCGTCACCCAAAATGTGAATGTCTTTGGCTGCGACCGATTCAAAGGTTTGATAGTGGATGCCACACCAGCGGTTGTTGGCGGTGGGGGCGGTATTCAATGATGTCTTTGTAGTTGTCGCTCCAAAATTTCTTGAACAAACCAGCTTTGGAAGTGACATCCGGGTTGGCATCCAAGATCAACACTTTCGATTTGGGTTTGGCTTGTTTGAAGTAATGGGCCACTTGGCTGGCGCGTTCGTAGGGTCCGGGCGGGCAACGGTAGGGCGCTTCAGGCACTGTCAAAGCATACACACCACCATCGGGCATGGCCTCGAGTTGCTTGCGCAAGGCCAAGGTTTCAGGACCTGCTTTCCATGCTTGCAATACCTGCCCGCTGGCGTTGGCTGCTTGCAAGCCTTCAATGCTGTCAAACACCATGTCGACACCGGGAGAAAGCACCAATTTGTCGTAGCTGATGCTGCCGCCGTTTTGCAGGGTGACGGTTTTTTTCTGCGGGTCGATCGCGGTGGCTTTGTCTCTGACCACCGTCACGCCGTGTTTGGACGACAGCGCGTCGTAGGAGGTGGTGAGGTCAGCCAATGATTTGCTGCCACCGATCACCAAATTAGACATGGGGCAGGAAATGAATTGCGCGTTGGGTTCGATCAACAGCACGTTGATTTTGTGGTCAGAAAACAGCCGAACGTATTTGGCGGCGGTGGCACCGCCATACCCTCCACCGATGACCACGACTTGGGCTTTGGCGGGCAAGTTGGCGGCCCATGCACGGGACAGCACAGATGGGGCGCAGCCCAGTGCAAATGATGCTTGCAGCAGTTGTCTTCTTTTCATGAGAATTCCTTAGCGGGGCAGGGCCGCAAAATAATCGGCCAAAGATGCGATTTGCTCTTCACTCAAACCCTTGCTGATCTGGTGCATGATGGTGGCAGGGCGAGTGCCGTTTTTGAATGCTTGCATCTGTTGCACCATGTAGTCGCGTGGCAAGCCAGCGATGGATGGCACGCTGGAATCTTTCACCGTGCGCCCCTCGGTGCCGTGGCAATTGGCGCACATCGCGGCATTGGCGCGTTGGTGCAATGGGGTAGCAGGCTTGTCTTGTGCAGTGGCATGCAGGCTCAATGCACAAAGTGACAAACCCAAGGCTGGGATGAGTTGGCGGGTGATGGGCATGGCGTCTCTCATGGGAATGGGGGTGGGTACAGGTTGACTTTAACCGCTTCGCCGGGCTCAGACCAATGCCAGCACCAAAGAAGAATCTTCGAAAAATGCATAAACCGTGTCGCCACTCTTGATGCCCGGGTGCTGGGCAAACCCGATCAGGTTCAGGTTTGGACTGATTTGCAAACTGATTTCAGCCGGCTCACTTCGGGATTTGCGCTTGACTTTGCCGCTCAACAGATTGGCTGGTGCTGCCACCGGCGGTTCAAGAGACATGCTCACCGCGGTTGCTTTGCACCAGACCATGACCTCTACCCCGGCTTGCAGGTCCAGCAATTGCGCGCTTTCCCGGGTGATTTTGGCGATCAACTGGGTGCTGTCTGGCAGTTCAACAGTGACCCATGCCAAGCCACCCACCCTTCGGAGTTGGGTGACTTCTGCCAGAAACTGGTTTCGCATGCTGGTGCGAAATGTCAACGCCAGCGAAGCCTTGGGCATGGCTTGGTGACTTTGCGATTGCTGCATATCAACCATCAGCTGTTTGCGAGCCGTCCCCAGGCGTTGCGCAGCGTCCAAGAGTTGCTGTCCAGCTTGCGTCAGGCGTGCGCCACCGCCGCCCGCACCGCCAACCACTTTCTCAACCAACGCCACACCTGACAGGTTACTGAGCGTGTCAATCGCTTGCCATGCGGCTTTGTAGCTGACACCGGCATCGCGGGCGGCTTGTGAAATGGACCCGGCCTTGGACAAGCTGCGCAATATCTGCAAGCGTTTGTCGGTGATGGCATGCCCCAGTGCTTGGGATACGCGAAGTGTTTTTTTGGCAGTGGCCACAGTCAAATTCGCTTATGGTACATTCGCTATTCCAAAATAGAATAGCGAAAATCAATGTCACATTCCATTCGTGCAACGGATGGAACACTCTGGGATTCGAAGCATGTGTGCAAGGCATTTAACCGATCGCATCAGCAAAGCGTTGATGGCCATTCTAGGCACAGTTGGTGCGGCCCAAAGCATGGCTGCCGATGTGCCGGCCGCAGTCAACATCACTGGCATGGTGCACTTTGACGCGCATGCCGTCATGTCGAATGGCGTGAATTATTTCAGCGACAAAGACAGCGCTTCACTTGCAGATCAATTTGAATTTCGCCGAGCCCGTTTGGGTGTCAACGGCACGTTGTATGAAGATGTCCAGTACGAAGTCATGTTGAATGCCACAGGCACAGACACCAACGTGTTGGATACCGGATTCATTTCGTTGACCGCAGACCCAACTTTGCAATGGCGCTTTGGTCGTTTTCGACAACCGTTTTCCCTCGAAGCCATGACCCGTGACGCACACATCGATTTCATGGAGCGCTCTTATGGTGACCAACTTGGACCCAACAAATTGTTAGGCATGATGGTGTTTGGAGAACCGACCAAAGGCGTGACTTACGGCGCGTCTGTGGCGCAATCTGGTTTTAACGAGATAGCCAGTGGGGGCAAGTTGGGCGGTTTGTACACGGGACGCTTGACTTGGAATGCGGCTGAATGGAAAGGCATGAGCGATCAAGTGTTGCATTTGGGTATCAGCACCCATGACGGCACGTCTTACCTCACGCCTGCGACCAGCACCAACACGGGCTCAACTGCATCTGGCACCACCCGCGCAACGATTTTGAATTTTCGGACAGAAGACCGAGGGTATGCCAGCGCATACCGTGTGCAATTGGCCGGGGACAAACTCACGTCCTACAGTTATGGCACGTCGGCCGACAACGCAGCGAGCATCAGCAAGCAATTGCAGGACCTCGAATTTGCCTATGCCATCGATGCATTGAAATTTCAGTCGGAATACAGCTACATGACCATGACGGCCAGTGCCTATGACAGCTATTCTGCAAAAACACAAAGCTTGTCGTTGAACACGCAAACGGTTTACTATGAATTCATCTACAACGTGACCGGTGAAAAATGGGCGGATGCTTACAAGAACGGTGCATTCACAGGCATCAAGCCCAAGTCAAACTACCAATTTTCCAAGGGCGGAACGGGGGCGTGGCAACTGGGTCTCAGGTACTCGGCATACAAAGTGTCCTTACCCGGGACCACCACGGCATGCGCCAGCAGTTGTTATGCCGACGGCGGAAATGCGCTCTCGCGGGTAGAAAATTCTGAAAAGGCCCATACCATCACCCTGGGCTTGAATTGGTGGCTGAACCCGAACACCGCGTTCAAACTGAACTATGCGCAGACACAGTTTGACCGTCCTGTGTATGTGCTGAGCACCAGTTCCAGCAAAACGTTCACGCGCGAGGATGTGTTGTCCATGCGTGTACAAATCAATTTTTAACGGGCATTTGCATCATGATCAGGCATTTTTCTCATGTTGTTGGGGTTGTTTTAGCGGGCTTACTTCTGTCGTCCAATGCGCAGGCCCAAGATAAATCGGCGTCTGCGGTCACTGTTGCTGCCGCGTCTGATTTGAAATTTGCCATGGAAGAATTGGCCACACAGTTTGAAAAACAATCTGGCCACAAAGTGACTTTGGTGTTTGGTTCTTCTGGTCAATTCACCACCCAGTTATTGCAAGGTGCACCGTTTGATGTGTTCATGTCGGCCGATGAAAGTTTGGTTTTCAAATTGGCAGACGCGGGCAAAACCAAAGACCGAGGTCGTGTCTATGCATTGGGCCGCATTGGGGTGTTTGTGCCCCATTCATCACCGCTGAAAGCAGACGGCAGCTTGAAAGATTTGGCGGCTGCGTTAGACGATGGTCGATTGCAAAAACTCGCCATCGCCAATCCCCAGCATGCCCCTTATGGCGAACGCGCCAGGCAGGCGCTTGTGCATGCGGGCATTTGGTCGCAGGCACAAAAAAAATTGGTGATGGGTGAAAACATCGCGCAAGCTGCGCAATTCACCATCTCGGGGTCGGCACAAGCTGGCATCATTGCGCAATCGTTGGCATTGGCCCCGGCCTTGTCAGACAAAGGGCGCTTTGCTTTGATTGACGCGGCGGCGCACGATCCTCTGATTCAGCGCATGGTATTGCTCAAATCCGCTTCACCAGCGGCGCAACTGTTTTACGATTACCTCGGCAGCAAACCGGCGCAAGCTGTGTTGATGCGCTACGGTTTTCAAATGCCTTAACCACGAGGAGCACATCATCGACTGGCAAGCACTGGTTTTGTCTTTGCAACTGGCGACAGTGACTTTGTTGCTGTTGTTGCCAGTGGGAATGTGGCTTGCGCGTTGGTTGGCCTATACCCAGTTCAAAGGCAAATATTTGATTGAAGCCCTGGTGGTGTTGCCATTGGTTTTGCCACCCACCGTGCTGGGCTATTACCTGTTGGTGTCGGTGGGCGGGGCGTCGCCTTGGGGCCAATGGCTGTCGCAACAGTTTGGATTGCAACTGGCTTTTCATTTTTCAGGTCTGGTGCTGGCTTCTGTGATATTCAATGTGCCGTTCTTGGTGCAACCGATTCAGCGCGCATTTGAAGCCATTCCCAGCAACTTGGGCGAAGCGGCAGCGGTCAGTGGCTTGAGTGGATGGGCGATTTTTTGGCGAATTGAATTGCCGCTGGCATGGCCTGGAGTGTTGTCTGCGATGGTGTTGACGTTTGTTCACACCATGGGTGAATTTGGGGTAGTTCTGATGATGGGCGGCAGCATCCCTGGGGAAACCAGAACGCTGGCTATCTCAATTTATGACCGGGTACAAGCATTTGACTTGGCCAGTGCTGACCGCATGTCTTTGTTATTGCTCGTCTTGTCTTTGGTCGCCGTTGCGGTGTCATTTTTTGCAACCGCACGCATAGGCAGGCGCAAATGATGCCCTCGGACAACATGTTGCAAGTCGAGATTTCACAATCTTTGCCCATGCCCTTGCAGGGCAGTTTCAGTTGTGCACCCGGGCAAATGTTGGCCTTGGTCGGTCCGTCTGGTGCGGGCAAAACGTCCATGTTGCGAATGCTGGCCGGTTTGTTGTCACCGGCCCGTGCCAAGGTCAGTGTGGGAACAGAAATTTGGTGCGATACCGCATCGGGCATTCATGTGCGTACCCAAGAGCGCAGAGTCGGCTTGGTGTTTCAGAACTATGCGCTCATGCCGCACATGACTGCGATGGAGAATGTGGCCTTGGCCATGTTGCACTTGCCCCGTTCATCGCGGATGCAACAAGCTGGTGAATGGTTAAAGCGCATGGGATTGACCACGGCAGAGCAGCAGCGATTGCCTGC
>RFYK01000119.1 GCA_009925585.1 Betaproteobacteria bacterium
AAGCAAATCCTTCTGCCCTTGCAAAACCTTTGGCCAACACTTGAGGAAAACCGCAAACGCAAGTGGTTGGCCATTGCAAAAAATTTCCCCACGTTGTCACCTCAAGCGCAAGCCACCGCACAAGAACGCATGCGCGAATGGGCAGCGTTGACCCCGGCACAACGCTACCAAGCACGGCTGCATTTCGCACAAGCACAGCAACTGAGCCCCGAGGAAAAATTGGCCAAGTGGGAGGCCTACCAATCATTGAACGAGGAAGAAAAAAACAAACTTTCTCAAAGTAAACCAGCTTGGTCCAAAGGTGCGGCCATGGTTGCCAAACCGGTCCCACCTGAAAAACTCACCGCCACGCCTGTGACCAAAAAAGAGGGGCAAGAAAAACCCCCTCGCATAGAAACAGCCGAAGCACAGGTAGACCCATTCACACTGCTGCCAATTAAAAAACGCCCTGCTTCCGACAAACAATGATGTCAGAAGAACACGAGGCTCACACATTGGTTGAGTACTTGCCCACACCTTCATTGCTCAGGCGCATGAGTTGCTGGATGTACGAAGGCATGCTGTTGTTTGCCGTTGTTTTCATTGCCAGTTATTTGTTCAGTAGCCTGACCCAAACCAGACACGGATTGCAAAACAGACTGGGGCAACAAATCTTTATTTTTTCTGTTCTGGGTGTTTACTTCAGTTGGTTTTGGCACAAAGGTCAAACCTTGGCCATGAAGACCTGGCATATCCGTGCGCTCGACCGACAAGGACAACCTTTGACGCAACGCCGTGCGTTGGGACGATACCTGCTCAGCTGGGTTTGGTTTGTGCCACCGCTCATGTTGTCGCAATGGTTGCAAGCCCCTCTGAAAGTGGGTCTGCTGTTATGTCCCCTGTGGATTGTTTTTTGGGCAAGCTTGACTTTCTTCCGAACAGACCGTCAGTTCTTCCACGATTATTTGGCAGGCACCCGGTTGGTCGATGTTCGCCCTGCCAAAATAGCACCGACTTGAACCTAACGCTTCAACATTGCCAACTGCCCCCATGAAACCTGCTTTTTCACTCTGCGTTTACTGCGGTTCACGCCCCGGTACTTTGCCCAACTACACACAAACTGCCACAGAAGTGGGTCAGTGGATTGGCGCCCACCACGGCCAGCTGGTGTATGGCGGCGGCAGTCAGGGCTTGATGGGAACGGTTGCAAGGTCAGCCAAATCATCAGGCGCCCGTGTGGTAGGGGTCATTCCCCATGCCTTGGCTGCGAAAGAAACGGCCAATGAAAGTTGTGATGAACTGCACATGGTTGACAACATGCATCAACGCAAGTTCATGATGGCTGAACGCGCTGATGCATTTTTGGCTTTACCTGGCGGCATAGGGACGTTTGAAGAATTGTTTGAGGTGTGGACTTGGCGCCAATTGGCATTCCACAACAAACCCATCGGCTTGCTCAATGTGGATGGGTATTACGATGGCCTCATCAGCTTCATGCAAAACACCGTGAACAACGGGTTTGTCTCTGATTGGCAAATGGATTTTGTATTTATCTCAACAAAATCAGAAGAATTGCTGCCGCGCTTGGTCGAAGCGGCTGGCCTGTCCGTCAGCCCAGGGTTGCGACGTATTTGATGGTGTCAACTGGCCACACACCCCACCAGCATTAGCCTTCAAATATTTAAACAGCTGATTCGTCTGTTTCGCCCGTGCGAATGCGGATGACGCGTTCCACGGCTGTGACAAAAATCTTTCCATCGCCAATTTTTCCTGTTCGCGCAGCCAACACAATCGCGTCGACACAACGGTCCACATCGGCTGAATTGACGACCACTTCCACTTTGACTTTGGGCAAAAAATCAACCACGTATTCAGCGCCACGGTACAACTCGGTGTGCCCTTTTTGACGACCAAACCCTTTGACCTCGGTCACCGTCAATCCGGTCACGCCGCACTCGGCCAGTGCCTCACGAACTTCTTCGAGCTTGAACGGTTTGATGATGGCGGTGATTTGTTTCATGGAATTTCCCCTCAATGACTGAAAAACGCCTGATCAGGCACGAAAAAGACTGGTTATAGGATAACGCCAATCTTTGCCGAAGCCTCGGTGGGTGATGCGTACCCCAATGGGCGCCTGCCGGCGTTTGTATTCGTTGATGCGAATGAGGCGAATCACCTGGTCCACATCGGCCTTGGCAAAACCTGCTGCCTCGATTTCTTGTTGGCTTTGGTCTTGCTCCATGTATCGCTCCATGATGGCATCCAAGATGTCATAGGCTGGCAAGCTGTCTTGATCGGTTTGGTCTTCGCGCAATTCGGCGCTAGGGGGTCTGGTGATGATGCGCTGTGGAATTGGTGAATCACAGGTGTCAAACGGGTTATGGGCATTGCGCCAGTTGGCCAACTGGTAGACCAACGTCTTTGACACATCCTTGATGACCGCGAATCCGCCCGCCATGTCGCCATACAACGTGCAATAACCCGTGGCCATTTCGCTTTTGTTGCCGGTGGTCAACACGATAGAACCGTGCTTGTTGGACATGGCCATCAACAGTGTGCCTCTGATGCGCGCTTGAATGTTTTCCTCAGTGGTGTCAACCGGCTTGCCCTGAAAGTCCGTCGCCAGTGTTTGCAAAAACGCTTGGAACATGGGAACGATGGAAAGTTCGTCATAGCCGACCCCCATGCGTTGTGCCATGTCGCGGGCATCTGTCAACGAAATGTCTGCGGTGTAGGGTGAAGGCATCATGACGGCTTTGACGCGGTCAGCACCGAGCGCATCCACGGCAATGGCCATCACCAAGGCAGAGTCAATGCCACCAGACAAGCCCAACAGCACAGAAGGAAAACGGTTCTTGCCTATGTAATCGCGCACCCCCAGTACCAATGCTTGCCAAACATCTGACAGCTCATCCTCGAGGGCAACCGTGGTGGCACTCAACTTCATTGCATTCGCCGATGACAAGCCTTTGACATCAAAGGCTTCTTCAACAAAACCAGCCGCTCTGCCCGCCAACTCTCCATTGGCTTGCAACGCAAATGAACGACCCTCAAACACGACTTCATCTTGTGCGCCTACCAAGTGGGCGTAGACCAAAGGCAAGCCAGTGGCGGTGGCACGCAACCGCATGGCCTCTTCTCGTTCTTGGCTTTTGCCTTTGTGAAACGGAGAAGCGTTCATCACCACCAACAACTCTGCGCCATGTTTTTTCGCGTCATGGGCGGGTTGCTCAAACCATGCGTCTTCGCAAATCAACAAACCTATTTTCACACCCTCCACGCTAAAGACCGCAGGGTGTTCTCCGGGGACAAAATACCTGCGTTCATCGAACACTTGGTAGTTGGGCAATTCGCGCTTGGCATAACTGGTGACTAATCGCCCTTCGCAAAAAACGGAGGCCATGTTGTAGCGCTGGGACACGGACACCGAACGGGAACGTTTGTCGTCACCACTGGGATGACCCACCACGACGTGCATGCCTTTCAAGTCTGCCAACGCTTGTTGCACTTGGGTGAGCGCTGCTTGACAAGCAGCGATGAACGCTGGTCGCAAGAACAAATCTTCAGCGGCATAACCACAAATGGCCAATTCCGGCGTGATGAGCAAACGCACACCACGCGCATGCGCCTGTCGGGCTGCATCGATGATTTTGCGGGCATTGCCTGCCATGTCACCGACCGTGAAATTGAGCTGGGCTACACTGAGTTGAAGCGTCATGGATGAATCACAAATTAAGCTGAACGATTATGGCATTCGGGTGCACGATCACCCGGGGGAAATACCCGCCGCAGACTGGGACGCATTGCTGGCCACGCAAGACTGCCCTTCGCCCTTCATGAAGCACGCCTACTTGCTGGCCATGCATGCCAGCGGCAGTGCATTGCCGCGCACTGGCTGGCGTGCGCAATTTTTCTCTTTATGGCTGGGTGAGCAATTGGTGGCGGCGTGTCCGCTGTACCTGAAAACGCATTCCTATGGTGAGTATGTGTTTGATTGGGCATGGGCCAACGCCTATGCGCAACACGGCTTGGACTATTACCCCAAAGCTTTGATTGCCGTGCCCTTCACTCCCGTGCCAGGGTCGCGTTTATTGGCCGACAACGACGCGCACCGCGACATGTTGTTGCAAGCCGTGGTGTCTTGGTGCGGGCAAGACAAGGTGTCGTCGCTGCATTTGCTGTTTGGCAGCGAAGCCGACATGCAAGCCGCGAACCGACTGGGTTTGTTGCAAAGACAAACGGTGCAGTTCCATTGGCAAAACCATGGTTGGCAGGACTTCGAAGCTTTTCTGTCCAGCATGACACAGGAAAAGCGAAAAAAAATTCGGCAAGAACGGCGAAAAGTGGCACAAGCAGGGGTGCAATTCCGACATGCGATGGGCACTGACATCAGCGCTGCCGACTGGGATTTTTTTTACCAATGCTACGAGCGCACGTACTTAGAACATGGCAATGCACCTTACCTGACGCCCGCGTTTTTCAAAGACATGCAGCAAGTGATGCCAAACAACTGGTTGCTGTTCGTGGCAGAGTTGAACGGGCGACCGGTGGCTTGCAGTTTGATTGGCCTGCACCATGAAGCCGGCAAGCCGGCAGTGGCTTATGGGCGTTATTGGGGAGCCTTAGAGCGGGTTGATTGCTTGCACTTCGAGGCTTGTTATTACCAACCGTTGCAATGGTGCATTGCCCACGGTGTGCAACGCTTTGAAGGCGGCGCGCAAGGCGAACACAAAATGGCGCGTGCCTTGTTGCCGGTCAGCACGCACAGTGCGCATTGGCTGGCAGACCCACGTTTTGCCAAAGCGGTGTCTGATTTTTTGGCCAGAGAAGGCAAAGGCGTCGACAACTACCTAGAGCAGTTGGACGAACGCCTTCCCTTTAAAAAGCAAGCCTGAATCAGCGGTGTTGCTTTTGGTAGTTTTCAATGCCTTGTGAAATTTCTTCCATGGCAGATTGCGGACCTTCCCAGCCCAGAATCTTGACCCACTTGCCTTGTTCGAGGTCCTTGTAGTGTTCAAAGAAATGGGCGATGGTTTTTAAACGCATCGGGTTCATGTCTTCGGGTTTTTGCCACTGCGTGTAAATGGACAAAATTTTGTCAGTGGGTACCGCCAACACCTTGCCGTCCTGGCCCGCTTCATCTTCCATTTTCAAAATACCGATCGGTCTGCAAGTGACCACCACACCAGGGATCAAAGGCACCGGGGTGATGACCAACACATCCACCGGGTCCCCGTCACCGCTGATGGTTTTCGGCACATAACCGTAATTGGTCGGGTAATGCATCGAAGTGCTCATGAAGCGGTCGACAAAAATCGCGCCGGTTTCTTTGTCAACCTCGTACTTGATCGGGTCAGCATTCATGGGAATTTCAATGATCACATTGAATTCGTGTGGTGTGTTTTTTCCAGCGGAGACGTTATCTAATGACATGTTGATTTCGCTTTAAAGAATGGGTGCGTGAATTATCGCACTGCTCCTCGGTACTTACCCTAGGTTTGCTTGGCAAAAACACGTGTTCAGGCGAGAAACGCTGTGTGAATCACTTACAGTTACAGGGTTGGCCAATCACCCTTCTTGTGAGTGTGTGAGGAAGCAACGCAAAGGTGGTGTCAAACAACCCGTTGCGTGGCCCCACCTCTTCGCGAAACAAAAAAGGAGATCTTATGACTGGTTCTACAGCGCTTGTATTTGCGCTCATCTGCGGCCTCATCGCCGTGATTTACGGGTTCTGGGCCCGCAGCTGGATTCTTTCTCAAGACGCAGGCAATGCCCGCATGCAAGAAATTGCGGCGGCCATTCAAACTGGCGCAGCTGCTTACCTTGCTCGGCAATACAAAACCATCGCCATGGTTGGTGTGGTTCTGGCAGTTCTCATCGCTTGGGTATTGGACCCGTTAAGTGCCGTCGGCTTTGTGCTTGGCGCTGTGTTGTCGGGCGCATGCGGCTTCATTGGCATGAACATTTCCGTGCGTGCCAACGTGCGCACCGCTCAAGCCGCCACCAAAGGCATTGGCCCCGCGTTGGATGTGGCTTTCCGAGGCGGCGCGATCACCGGCATGTTGGTGGTTGGTCTGGGTTTGCTGGGCGTGACAGGTTTCTACTGGTACTTGACCGCTGGTGGCGTGCCTGCTGACGGCAAAGCGCTGGCTGGCATGCTCAATCCATTGGTGGGTTTTGCCTTTGGTTCTTCTTTGATTT
>RFYK01000120.1 GCA_009925585.1 Betaproteobacteria bacterium
TCAACTGAAGCTTGGAGCCGGCAGTCCGTCGAAGATTTGTTCAATTTGCCATTCAACGATTTGTTGTACAAGGCGCAGCAAATTCACCGCGAACACTTCAACCCAAATGAAGTCCAACTCTCTACCCTGCTGTCCATCAAAACCGGCGGTTGCCCTGAGGATTGCGGCTACTGCCCGCAGTCTGTGCATTACGACACCGGCGTGGAAGCCACCAAGATGCTGGATGTCGACGCAGTCAAAGCAGCTGCGGTCGAAGCCAAAAAGAATGGCGCCAGCAGGTTTTGCATGGGCGCAGCTTGGCGTGAGCCGAAAGACCGTGACATTGAAAAAGTGGCTGAACTGGTTCACGCGGTGAAAGACCTCGGCATGGAAGCTTGCTGCACATTGGGGATGTTGAGCGAGTCACAAGCAGGCACGTTAAAAGAGGCAGGCTTGGACTATTACAACCACAACCTCGACACCGCACCCGAACTCTACGGCGACATCATCACCACCCGCGATTACCAAGCGCGCTTGGACACACTCGCGCATGTGCGCAGTGCAGGCATGAACGTGTGCAGCGGCGGCATTGTCGGCATGGGTGAAAGCCGCGAGCAACGAGCAGGCTTGGTTCATCAACTGGCCAATTTGCTGCCCTACCCTGAGTCGGTGCCGATCAACAACTTGGTGCAAGTAGAAGGCACGCCATTGCATGGCACTGAAACCCTCGATCTCCTGGAATTTGTGCGCACCATCGCCGTGGCGCGAATCACCATGCCCAAAGCCCGTGTGCGTTTGTCTGCTGGCCGCCAGCAAATGGGCGAAGCCATCCAAGCACTGTGCTTCATGGCAGGGGCCAATTCCATTTTTTATGGCGACAAACTGCTGACCACCGGCAACCCAGATTGGCAGCGTGACCAAGCCTTGCTGACCAAATTAGGCATCAAAACCACTTGAATTGATTCAACGCCGCACGAACGTCCCCTGACTTTTCAATAGCCCTGACAAGGAACTTCACGCCATGCGCCTCGCCACTTGGAACGTCAACTCTCTCACCGTGCGGTTGCCTCACAGAAAACCTATAACGGTGTCGCGCTGATTTCCAAATACCCCATCACTGACGTGGTGCACAACATCCCCGGATTTGCTGACGACATGGCCCGCGTCATCACGGGTACGGTCAATGGTGTTCGCGTGGTTGGCGCATATTTCCCCAACGGGCAAGCGCCAGACAGCGACAAATTTGTTTACAAAATGGCGTGGTTAACAGCCCTTCACCAATGGCTGAAAGACGAACTCACGCGCCACGACAAACTGGTGCTGATGGGTGACTTCAACATCACGGTCGACGACCGTGATGTGTGGGACCCTGTGGCTCTGGCTGGCACGATCCACTGTACTGACGAAGAGCGCACTCATTTTCAACAATTGATCGACCTAGGCATGGTGGACGCTTTCAGAATGTTTGAGCAAGCTGACAAAAGTTATTCGTGGTGGGATTACCGTGAATTTGCCTTTCGAAGAAACCGAGGCTTGCGCATCGACCACATTTTGGTTTCCAACGGATTGAAACCCAGCGTGACGGCTTGCGAGATTGACAAGGCACCGCGCAAAAACGAACGTCCGAGCGACCATACTCCCGTGGTGTTGACCTTGTCTCTTTGACCCAGCTGTGGGTCAAGCCACACAGATGGCTTATTTTTTCTGGTTGTAAACGTCAATACACACTGCAGCCAACAACACCACGCCTTTGATCACTTGCTGGTAATCAATGCCAATGCCCATGATGGACATGCCATTGTTCATCACACCCATGATGAACGCACCCACCACTGCGCCCATGACCTTGCCCACACCGCCAGAAGCTGACGCGCCCCCTATGAAGCATGCCGCAATCACATCCAACTCAAACCCTAAACCGGCTTTGGGTGTCGCCGTGTTCAACCTTGCCGCAAAAATCAATCCGGCCAAGGCTGACAAGACCCCCAAATTGATGAATGCAACCATGGTGAGCCGCTCGGTTTTGATGCCAGACAAACGGGCTGCTTTGGCATTCCCTCCTAATGCATAAATGCGTCTGCCCAACACGGTTCTGCGGGTGATGAAGTCATACAAAAATATCAGGAATCCCATGACCAGAATCACATTGGGCAGTCCTTTGTAAGAGGCCAACTGATAAGTGAACCACAAGATCAGGGCGGATGAGATGACACTGGTGGCAATGAACGACACCACATGCTCTGTGGACATGCCGTGTTTGATTCGCAATAAGTGATCCCGAAACTTGGCCACGAACAAGGCGACTGCCAAGCCGACACCAAGGAAAAAAGACAACCATTTGACAGACTCTGTTTGCAATGGGTCTGAGATAAAGCCTGTGCTGAGCAATTGAAATTGCTCGGGGAATGGCCCGACCGATTTACCTTGCAACACAGCCAATGCCAAGCCTTTGAAAACCAACATGCCAGCCAAAGTAACAATGAACGAAGGTATTTGGTGGTATGCCACCCAATACCCTTGAACCGCGCCAATGAGTGCCCCCAGCAGCAAGCACAAGAGGGCTGCTTGCAAATAATTCACCTGTAAATTGACCATCAAGACAGCCGCCACGGCGCCAATGAACCCACAAACTGAGCCCACTGACAAATCCACATGGCCAGCCACAATCACCAGCAACATGCCCAAAGCCATCACCACGATATAGCTGTTTTGCAAAATGATATTGGTCAGGTTCAACGGTTCAAACAAAGCACCGTCAGTCATGATTTGGAAAAACACCATGATGACCAGCAATGAAATGAACAACCCGTAGCTTCTCAGCCCTTTAGCCAAATCACTGAAAAAATGACCGAATGGAGAAGGGTCAGTTCGCTGAAACAACGCACTCAATGCCATGTTTTTTTCTCCGTTGATGTCACGATGGACTTCATGATTTTTTCCTGTGTGGCTTGAACGATGGGAAATTCAGCCACAAAACGTCCTTCATTGAGCACCAAAATCCGGTCGCACATGCCTAACAACTCTGGCAATTCGGATGAAATCATCAAAATAGATTTGCCTTGTGCTGCCAGCGATTCGATGATGGAATAAATTTCAAATTTCGCACCCACATCAATGCCGCGTGTAGGCTCATCCAAAATCAATACCTCTGGGTTCGTGAACAGCCATTTGCTGAGCACCACCTTTTGTTGGTTTCCGCCCGACAAATGGATGGCGTGGGCGTCAATGCCCGCACAACGGATATGCAGTTTTTTTCGGTAGTCTTCAGCCACTTGTGTGTCTTTGATCGGATCAATCACCTGAAATGACGAGACAGCTTTTAAATGGGCCAATGAAGTGTTCCAAGCAATGCTTTGCTCCAACACCAAGCCAGCACCCTTGCGATCTTCCGTCAAATACGCGATGCCGAGTTGTATGCATTTTTCAACGGTGGATGTGTCAATGGATCGGCCATCCAAAAAAACTTCACCACGGCTGCTCGAACCATACGTGCGTCCAAACAAACTCATGGCGAGTTCGGTTCGACCTGCCCCCATCAACCCTGCAATGCCCAATATTTCCCCTTGCCTCAAGCTGAAACTGACGTTGTCAATGACGGTATGTTGCGGATGTAACGCATGCATGACTGTCCAGTTTTTCACTTCCAGCTTGACGTCGCCAATGGACGGATGGCGTTTGGGATACCGGTCTTCTAATTCGCGGCCCACCATGTGCCGAACAATCAAATCTTCAGACACCGCCTCTGCATGGCAATCCATTGACACCACCGTGTTGCCGTCACGCAGCACAGTGATCGCGTCTGCCACTTGCGTGACCTCGTTCAATTTGTGAGAAATCAAAATGCACGATATGCCTTCTGCTTTGAGTTCAAGCAACAACTGCAACAAGCGTTGACTGTCTTGCTCATTCAAACTTGCTGTCGGCTCATCCAATATGAGCAGTTTGACTTTTTTAGCCAGCGCTTTGGCAATTTCAATCAGTTGTTGTTTGCCAATGCCTAAATGGGTAACCAAGGCATCAGGTGATTCAGACAAACCCAATTGATGCAACAACTGTTGGCTGCGGGCATGCATGGCAATGGAATCGATGAGGCCATGGCGTGCTATTTCATGTCCCAAAAAAATGTTTTCAGAAATGGAAAGCAAGGGCACCAATGCCAGCTCTTGGTGAATGATGATGATGCCTTTTTTTTCACTGTCTGAGATGTCTTTGAATTCACAATCTTCACCTTGAAACCGGACAGTTCCTTCATATTCACCGGCCGGATAAACACCACTGAGCACCTTCATCAAGGTAGATTTTCCAGCCCCGTTTTCTCCAACAATGGCGTGTATTTGGCCTTCGTTCACTGTCAAATTGACATTGCTCAGGGCATTGACTCCGTGGAATGTTTTTTGAATTCCACGCATTTCTAAAATGGTTTGCATGTTGTTGAATAAAGAAATGAATCTGATGGCGCACTGGTCTGCATAAAAACCCAGTGCGCTTGAATTCAACCCAAGGTCATTGCAATTGCTCTTCTTTGATGTAGCCGCTGCCAATCAATTCTTTTTTGTAGTTTGAAAGATCGATGGCCACGGGTTTGAGCAAATAGGATGGCACCACCTTGATTTTGTTGTTGTAAGTTTTGGTGTCGTTGACTTGGGGTTTTTTGCCTGCCAACACATCGTCCACCATGGTGGCTGTGACCTTGGCTAACTCACGGGTGTCTTTGAATATGGTGGCGTACTGCTCTTTGCGAAGCATGGACTTCACAGAGGGAATTTCTGCGTCTTGCCCCGTCACCACCGGAAAGGGCTGTCCCGCCTGCCCGTAACCCACCCCTTTGAGCGATGAGATGATGCCGATACTCAACCCGTCATAGGGCGACAAAACTGCATCCAAACGTTTTTTAGCGTAGTACGCACTCAACAAATTGTCCATGCGGGCTTGCGCCACAGACCCATCCCAACGCAATGTAGAGACCTTGTTCATGCCAAGTTGTTTGCTCTGCACCACCAATTTGCCTTTGTCTATGTAAGGCTGCAACACAGACATGGCGCCGTCATAGAAGAAAAATGAATTGTTATCGTCCGGGGATCCACCGAACAATTCGATATTGAACGGCCCTTTGCCTTCTTTCAAACCAAGGGCTTTCTCAATGGATTGGGCTTGTAAAACGCCTACTTGGAAATTGTCAAACGTTGTGTAGTAGTCAACGTTTTTGCTGCCCACAATCAAGCGATCGTAAGCAAACACTTTGATGCCTTTGTCAGCCGCTTTTTGCAGTGCGTTGGACAAAGTGGTGCCATCGATAGACGCGATCACCAGTGCCTTGGCTCCTTTGGTTTTGGTGGGCATGGCCACACCAATCAAGCCTTTGTCTTGCGCTTGAACCGTGGTGGCCCATCCCAAGCATCCGCTCAACACGCCAACCAAGATCGACTGAGCGACCACTCTTCGTTTAAACATTGATATCTCCATGAGTTTTAAAATGACGTACAAAATATGCACGATTCAGAATAATATTAACTTTTTTATCTATAATCTAATCATTTTTTGCAATTGGTCAATACCTAAGTTCAGATAATGGTTAACCCTTATGAACCCATACGCAAATTGGTTTTTAAAAACCCGACTCAAGACTCGGCAACTGCTTTTGATCATCGCGATTGACGATGAAAGAAATATCCACAAGGCAGCAGATGTCCTGAACATGACGCAGCCAGCGGCCTCTAAGTTATTGAAAGATTTAGAAGAAGTGCTGGGAGTCGAATTGTTCGAACGGCATTCCCGGGGAATGTTTCCGACGGTCTACGGCGACACGTTGATTCGCAACGCTCGCATTGCGTTGTCCACCTTGAACCTTGCACACGACGAAATTCAGTCATTGAAAAAAGGCATCCTCGGTAACGTCCGACTGGGCGCCATCACCTCGCCAGGTATCGTGCTGATTCCAGAAGTGATTGTTCAACTGCAGCAAGAGAGTCCTGGACTGCGAATCAATTTTGAGATCAACAGCAGCAATGTACTGATTGAAAAACTGGTGCGCGGTGAGCTCGATATCGTGGTTGCCAGACTGTCCCCCAAGGACGACCAGGGTTTACTCAATTACTCGCCCATCAACAAAGA
>RFYK01000013.1 GCA_009925585.1 Betaproteobacteria bacterium
CTACTGCCCCATAATAACTTTGACAAATACCTGTTCCTCTTTTTCCAGCGATATTCCTAATAATTAAAATTTCTTTTCCAGTATCTTTTTCAACTTGAATTTGAATATCAGAAATCTTGCAGTTTCGTAATTCTCCAACTCGCATACCTGTATTGGTGGCAATCATTACATAGTCATACAATTCCATTGCAAAACTAAATTGCAACCTATCAACCTTTTTCAAATGATTAGCGTGTGCCGCAATTGAACGATGTAATCTTCGATACTCAGATGGACTGAACCATGGACGAGACATTTCATTTTTCTTGGTGTTGTATTCATCTTTGAAAACTGGTAAATGTTTGATATACCCTTGCCTAAATGCTTCATTCAAGACAGTTCTCACAGCATTTTTATATTGATGCAAAGTACCTCTGGTTATTTGAGGATATTGTTCAACCATCTTGTCTTTGAATCTTTGCCAAGTTGTATTGTCTATTGATAAAACAGACATTTTTTTGAAGTGTGGTGACACCCTAGTTTTCAAGGTACTTTCGATACCATCAAGAGTTCTCTGACTTCTTAAACCTCTACTAACTAATGATTTGTAGTATTTGATGGCAAGTTTCTCTACTGCATCAAACTGTAATTTAGGAGATGCAACTTCACCTGACGCAATCTCAGTTTGTTTTTTGAAATACCAATCGTGTGCAAACGCCTTTGCTGCACCTTCATCAGTTTGCTTAGTGGTCTTTCTTAAATACTTGCCTTTGTAGTGAAAACCTACCCACCAAAAGGGACTTCCTTCACGCATGAACACATGAACTTTTCCCTCCAATACAGTAAATGAGGGGAGTTTTTTTAGTGTAGTCATTTTGTGTTCAATTATAAACACATAAATCTTACTCTAAATTGTGCAGTTTGTGTAGTGTCTGTGTTGCTACACAAAACCTCTTAAAACCCAGTATCCGTATAGTAAATAGTCGAATTCATACGCATTTCGAATCCGGTGCATTCGACCACTCTGCCATCTTTCCTGTGCTGTCGGTCTTTGCTGAAAATTTTATCAGCGCGTTGACAAATTTCAGGGCTTTGATGGCTGCTGGCGATACATCGTTGGCATTGCGAGGAGCGCGGGTCAAAACCACGATCGCAGAACCACCGCCAATGACGCTGCCTTCTTGAATTTCAATCGTCACGTTGTGTTCTTGTTTGGTGAACACCATCACGCTGGTTTTGGCGCGCACGGCAGACAACAACGTCCAGCCTTGTGTGGGGTAGTTGTCCAAGAAATAACTGTATGCCGCGGCTGCGTCGCGCGCAGAATCAATGACGACACGGCCTACCCAGTTGTTGCCCGAACCAATCACCGTGGATTGTTCATGCAAGATGCGAGCGCCGGCCGGCAACTGGGTTTGCGCCAACAAATCTGACCCGCTCATGTCCACACTGGAGGCGGACCTGCCCGCGCCCATGGGCAGGTTGGAACAACTGGTCAGAGTTAACGCTGCGACTGTCCATACAACGAGCCCGATTTTTTTCATGGTGGTTTCCTCAGGGTGTCAAAAATTCAAGTTGCCCCATGTAGGGGCGCAATGCGGTTGGTACACGTATGCGGCCATCTGCTTGCTGGTAATTCTCCAGCACGGCTACCAAGGTGCGGCCGACAGCCAAACCAGAGCCGTTCAAGGTGTGAACCCATTCGTTCTTGCCTTGGGCATTTTTGAAACGGGCTTGCAAACGTCTGGCTTGGAACGCCTCGCAGTTCGAGCATGAACTGATTTCTCGGTAAGTGTTTTGTGCGGGCAACCACACTTCCAAATCGTGGGTTCGGGCTGCACCAAAACCCATGTCGCCGGTGCACAGCGCCATCACGCGGTAAGGCAAGCCCAGTTTTTGCAAAATGGCTTCGGCATGACCGGTCATCTCTTCCAAAGCAGCGTTGCTGTGGTCAGGGTGCACGATTTGCACCATTTCCACTTTGTCAAACTGGTGTTGGCGAATCATGCCTCGGGTGTCTCTGCCATGGCTACCCGCTTCTGAACGAAAGCACGGTGTGTGTGCGGTCAGTTTCATGGGCAGTTCACTTTCTGCCAAAACTTTGCCACGCACAAAATTGGTCAAAGGCACTTCACTCGTGGGTATCAAATACAGCGCTTGTCCATCGTTGTCGCCGTCTTGGCCACCTTTTTTGGCAGCGAACAAATCTTCTTCAAATTTGGGCAATTGACCCGTGCCGCGCAAACTGTCTGCGTTCACGATGTAAGGCGTATAGCACTCGGTGTAGCCATGCTCTTGCGTCTGAACATCCAACATGAACTGGGCCAAGGCGCGGTGCAGTCGGGCAACCTGTCCCTTCATCACGGCAAAGCGAGAACCGGACAACAACACACCTGTTTCAAAATCCAAACCAAGGGGTTCACCCAAGTCCACATGGTCTTTGGCGGCAAAGCCCAACGCCACGGGCTCGGTGCCGTTCGGGCTCCATCGGCGCAATTCCACATTGCCATGCTCATCAGCGCCCACGGGCACGCCTTCTTGCGGCAAGTTCGGCACAGCCAGCAACAAACTTTGTAATTCGGCTTGCAATGCTTCCAGGCGCACGGCGGACACATCCAACTCTTCTTTCAGTTGCCCCACCTCTGCCATCACCGCATCCGCAGACTCGCCTTTGGCTTTGAGTTGTCCGATGGTTTTGGACAAGCTGTTGCGCTTGGCTTGCAATTCCTCGGTGCGGGTTTGCAAGGTTTTGCGTTCGTTTTCCAACGATTGAAAGTGGTCGACATTCAAAAAAGGCTGAGGCTGCTTGCGTGTTTGCAAGCGTTCAATCACTTGGTTGAGGTCGCGGCGGAGATAAGCAATGTCAAGCATGTCAGAGATCGAAAGTTATTCTTGTCGCAAGCCTTTGGGCAGCGGAAATTTGACGGTTTCTTGGATACCCGCCAGCGTGCGCACCGAGACGGCACCGAGCTCACGCAAACGGGCAATGACTTGTTGCACCAGAATGTCCGGCGCCGATGCGCCAGCGGTCAGTCCGATGGTGCGCTTGCCGGTCAACCATTCGGGTTGCAACTCTTGGGCATTGTCGACCATGTAACTGGGTGTGCCGTATTTGGCGGCCACATCGCGCAAACGGTTGCTGTTGGAACTGCTGGGACTGCCCACCACGATGACGACGTCTACTTGTGGGCTCAACACTTTGATGGCGTCTTGTCGGTTTTGTGTGGCGTAACAAATGTCTTGTTGCTTGGGCTCGCGCACCGTGGGAAAACGCTGCTTGACCGCCGCCATGATGTCAGCGGCATCGTCCACACTCAATGTGGTCTGCGTGACCACTGCCAACTTGCGTGTTTGTGCCGGTTGTACTTTTTGCACATCGTCAGCGTCTTCCACCAAATGGATGCCTGAGGGCAATTGGCCCATGGTGCCTTCCACTTCTGGATGGCCTTTGTGGCCAATCATGATGAACTCATAACCTTCTTTGTGCAGCTTGGCCACTTCCACATGCACTTTCGTGACCAACGGACAGGTGGCATCAAACACCCTGAAACCTCGCCGCTCGGCCTCGTATTCGACTTCCTTGGGCACGCCATGGGCGCTGAACACCAAGGTTGAGTCGGGCGGCACGTCGTTCAAATCCTCGATAAAGATGGCACCGCGCGCGCGCAGATCATCGACCACATGGGTGTTGTGCACGATCTCGTGCCGGACATAGATGGGGGCACCAAATTTGGCCAATGCATGCTCAACGATGTCGATGGCTCGGTCGACTCCCGCACAAAAACCGCGTGGCTCGGCCAGAATGATCTCAGTGCTGCCGTTTTCGTTCATTCACAACACTCCTATGACTTTGACTTCCAAGCTCACGGCCTGCCCGGCCAACGGGTGGTTGAAGTCAAACAATACCGCATCGTCTGTCACCTCCCGAACTGCGCCAGCATAACGACCTTGGCCCTCGGGTCCCGGAAATTCAACCACTTCGCCCATTTGATAACTGGCATCGACATCGCCAAATTTGTCCAACAAACTGCGCGCCACCCATTGCAACATCTGCGGGTTACGCGGCCCGAAGGCTTCGCCGGGTTCAAGCGACAACGTGACATGGTCACCTTCTGCCAAACCGATCAAGCGTGCTTCAATGGCCTCAGACAACTCGGTGTTGCCCAACGTCAAGGTGGCCGCCGGGCCATCAAAGGTGTTGATGATGTCGCCTTGCGGCCCGCTCAGTCGGTAGTGCAAGGTCAAGAAAGATCCGGGTTGAACCAGCGGTGGGGCTGTCATGGTCGCCTTTATGAACAGAGGCTATTGTAGAAAGGCCATGGATCACCAAACTCAGGGGTGACAAACCACGCTTTTTTCAGCCATGTCAAGCGAAGATGCAGCGAAACGCCATGCCCTGAAGCCTTGACCGTCTGCTGACCACATGCTGCTCGAAAACCTGCCCAAAACCACCCGCCCACGCGAAAAATTGCTTGCCATGGGCAGCCAAACCCTGACCGATGCCGAACTGTTGGCAGTGATGCTGGGCACCGGTCTGCCCGGACAAAATGTGCTGCAACTGGCGCATTCGTTGTTGGAACACTTTCACGGGTTGGCGGGCCTGCTGCAAGCCTCACCGGCAGATTTACGCGCTGCCAAGGGCTTGGGTGGCTCTGCCCGCCGCGCTCAATTGCTGGCGGTGCTCGAGATGTCACGCCGTGTGTTGTTGCAAAAAATGCGCAAACGCGATGTGATGAACAACCCGGAAACCGTCAAACAATTTTTGCAACTGCAAATGGGCGCGTATCCTCAAGAGGTGTTTGCCGTGGTATTCATGGACGCACAATACCGCTTACTGAGTTTTCAAGAAATGTTCAAAGGCACCCTCAACCAAACCTCGGTCTACCCACGCGAAGTGGTCAAGCTCGCGCTCGACCAAGGGGCGGCGGCGGTCATCCTCGCGCACAACCACCCCAGCGGCGATGTGCGCCCCTCTGCGGCTGACAGCACGCTCACCCGCACGTTGCAAACGGCTTTGTCGATGGTGGACGTGAAAGTGCTGGACCACATCATCGTCGGGCCCGGTATCCATTGGTCCATGGCGGAGCGCAGTCCATGGTGAAAGCGCGCAGCCTGCAAGACTTGGCGTTGATCAAACAAACCCTCAGCCAGCAAGCCGAACGCGAAGCCGCTTTGGCCGCAGAAAAACTCGCCCAAGAGCGCCGCGCCAAAGCAGAAAAAAACCTGTTCCAACGCGCAGTAGGGCAGGTCAAACCCCTGGCTTCACAACCACGGGTTGAGTTGGGCAGCGCGCCTGCACCACCCAAAGCGTTTCAACAAAAGCGAGACGACGACCGCGTACTTCGCGAAAGCTTAAGCGACGATTTTGATGTCAGCACCTTGCTCGACACCGACGATGAACTCAGCTATCGACGCAGCGGCATCGGCACTGATGTGACGCAAAAATTGCGCAAAGGGCACTGGAGTTTGCAAGGCCAAATTGATTTGCACGGCTTGCGCTCCGACGAGGCGCGTGAGGCATTGGGCCAATTCATCCGAGATGCACACAAGCGCGGATGGCGTTGCATACGCGTGGTGCACGGCAAAGGCTTGGGCTCGCCCGGCAAAACACCGGTGCTCAAAGCCAAAGTGCAACGTTGGTTGGTACAAAAAAATGAAGTGCTGGCGTTTGTTCAAGCCAAAGCTTCAGAGGGTGGCGCCGGGGCGTTGGTGGTTTTGCTCAGTTGATCCTGGTCACCACGGTTTCACCCGAACATTCATTCCGCCGCCATGCGCAAGGTCTGCACCACGGGACGGCGCAACACCTCACGCAGCCCCCACCAACCCGCACCCCAGGCCAACACAGCGCCTGCGGCAATGCCCACCGCCAACACCCAAGGCGACGCCTGCCAATTGAACTCAAACACAAACCAAGCCAACGCCCAACCCATGACAGAAGCCACCACCGCGGCCAATGCCCCTGACAAAGCACCCACGCCCAGCAACTCGGCGGTTTGTACTTTTCTCAACAATTGGTTACCCGCCCCAAGCGCTCGCAACACGGCGTATTCGCGGGCCCGCTCCTCACGGGTGGCGGTGACGGTGGCAAACAACACCACCAACCCCGCCGCTAAAGTGAAACCGAACAAAAACTCCACGGCCCCAATCACCTGACCGAGTACCTTTTGCACTTGGTTGATCGTGGCCCCCATGTCGACATTGGTGACATTGGGAAAGAGGTTGACCAATTCGTTGTCAAACCCTTTGCGCTGAGGCGCTCTGTAAGCGGCGATGTAGGTCATCGGCAAATCAGGCATGCGGGAGACGGGATACAGCGCAAAGAAATTGGCACGCATGGACGTCCAATCCACACGTCGCAAAGAGGTGATGCGTGCTTTGAACGATTGACCAGCCATGTCAAACACCAGTTCATCGCCCAGCTTCAAGCGCAAACTTTTGGCGATGCCCTCCTCCATGCTGATCGCATTCGCCTCTTCGGGCACCCAAGTGCCTTGCACGATTTGGTTGTGCATCGGGGCGCGGGCCGTGTGCGACATGTTGAACTCTCGCTCTTTGGTGGATGCCCTCGCCATCCAAATGCGACAGAAAAGCTTTGGCCTGGTCCGGTTGAATGTTGATGACAAACCGGTTCGGGGCGTCTGCCGGGGTGGCGTTGCGCCAACTGTCCACCAGATCGGTGCGAAGCAACACCAACAACATCAACGCCAACAAACCCACCGACAACGAACTGATTTGAACCACGGTGTAACCGGGTCTGGCACTGATTTGGCGGGTGGCCATGCGCAACCAAGAAGGCACATGCTGCCAATTGACCGTTTGACGCAGTCCCCAAACCGCCAGCCAGGCCAGTCCGGCAAACACCAACGCGGCGCCAGCAAAACCCCCAACCACCATCAGGCCCAACCAAGCATCGCGGCTGGCATTCAACAACAAACCCGCAAAGCCTGACAAACCCAACAGCAACACGCCCAAAGAGGCTGGCTTGAGTGGTCCCATGTCACGGCGGATCACGCGCAAGGCAGGCACCTGGGCCAATTGCAAGATCGGCGGCAGCCCAAACGCAAACAACAGCGTCAAACCAGCCCCGAGCCCCTGAACCACCGGCTGCCAACTGGCCGCGGGCAAATCGGTATCGACCAAGCCGACCAACAATTGCACAAACACTTGGTGCAAGCCAAACCCCATGGCCAGACCCAAACCACTGGCCAACACACCCGCAGTGAAAAATTCGCCGACGTAGACCCACAGAATTTGCCGCTGGCTTTGGCCCAGCACACGCAACATGGCGCAATCATCCAAATGCCCCGCCGCAAATGCACGCGCCGCCAATGCCACCGCCACCGCACTCAAGAGCGCTGCCAGCAAAGCCACCAGATGCAAAAATTTCTCGGCACGGTCCAAGGTTTGGCGCATCTCTGGGCGTCCCGCCTCGAGCGTCTCCAGCCGGGTTCCGAGCACGTTGGGTTGTTTGACATAGGCTTGCGCCCAAGCGGTGAACGCGGCCACTTGGCTGCTGTTGCCCGCCACCGCCAATCGCCAATTGACTCGGCTGGCTGGTTGCACCAAGCCCGTGGCCGCGAGATCCGCTTGGTTCATCATGATGCGCGGCGCAAAATTCATGAATCCCGCACCCCGGTCTGGCTCAGACACCAACACCTTTGAAATTCGAAGCGTGCGCTCACCCAATGAAATATCGCTGCCTGGCTTGATTTCCAACGCTTCCAATATCGCGGGTTCCACCCACACTTCACCAGCCAGCGGAACATCTCGGGTGGGCACCGACGGGCGGTCATAGACCGTCTCATTGGTCAATTCTTTGGCCAAACTCGGCTTGACCACGGGCTCATCCCCTTCAGGCAAGACCTGCAATTGGCCTCTTAACGGGTAACCCTCAGACACCACTTTGAGCGCCACCAAGCGGCTTTGCCCATCGGTCGCTGAACCACTTCGAGCCATGGTCGGGAAAGTGAGCGTGACCACCGAACGCAGACCAAAGCCTTTGACCTGCGCCAGCACGTCCGCAGAAAAAGCGTGGTCACTGACCAGCACCGCGTCGCCGCCCAACAACTGTTTGGCATCGCGCTGTAAGCCAGCTTCGATGCGGTTGGCCAAAAAACCGACCGAAGAAAGCGCCGCCACGCCCAAGCTGACCGCCACGAACAACAAGCGCAATTCACCTGCCCGCGCGTCGCGCCACAGGGCTTTGCCCACCATGCGCAGCCATCTCACAGCGAGGCACTCCAGCGGTCGTCCCACCCATGGCCCGCCTGTTCGAGTTCACGCCGGTCACGTTTGGTGGGTCTGCCATGGGCGATGCTCAGCGCAGGTTCGCGGGCAAATCGCCGTTGCTGGCTGTGCAATTCACGGGCTTTGAGGCTGTCGGGGGTCTCGGCATAAAGCAACTGAGCCACCGTCGCTGAACCCCGTTTGTCGCTGATGGCGAGCACTTGAACGGTTCGGGTCAGGCCATCGCGACGCAAGGCAATCAACTCGCCCACCTTGACCTCGCGCGACGGTTTGACCACTTGGTCGCTGACGGAAACGCGTCCCTTATTGACCTCGTCAGTCGCCAGCGATCGGGTTTTGTAAAACCGCGCCGCCCACAGCCATTTGTCGATTCGTACTTTGTCCATTGGCTGGATTTTGACCGCTTCCCTGAAAAAACTGCGGTCTGTCTGAAGCAAACCCCTGCCCGCCCACCAAATAGCAGAAAAACAACAAGGTGCAATCTGCGAAATTTGACATAACCATCAAAAAAGCTAATATCGACACCCCCTTACGAAATTAACCTCTATTAATTTCTGGGGTTTTGAATTGAAGCATTTCAACCCAGCGTGCATCGGAGCATCAAGATGGCATTCAAGATTTTGGTCACCAGTCAAAAAGGTGGAGTGGGAAAAAGCACCTTGTCTGCGAATTTGGTGGCTTACCTGAGCCGCAGCTTGAACCTGCCGGTCACGTTGATCGATTGGGACCCGCACGGCTCTTCCAGCAATTGGTTGAAACAAGCACCGCCGGTGGGCGCGGTGATTCAACACTTGGCTTTGCCGGTGGACCAAGGTGGCAACCGCCCCATTTTTGAAGCACGTTTGCAAATGCGACGCGCCGCCAGCGAATGCGACATCCTGGTGTGTGACCTGACTTGGTCAGATTCCTTGGCCGGTGAGTTGATGTTCGAGTTCGACATGGTGTTGGTGCCCACCTCTGTGTCTGAAATTGAATTGGCCGCCACCTCAGGTTTCCTCAGCCGTCACCGCTGGGTGTTCGATTCGGCAGCGACACGCCGCCCCATGTTGGTGGTGTGCCCCACGCGCGTGCTGAACGAACAACTCAATTCGGATGTGTTCACCAAGCAGCGTTTCCCTGTCAGCTTCATGTTGGCACCGCCCATTTTGGAAGCCCAAAGTGCCCGCGATTTGTTCGAACGCGGCTACCTGATGGACGCACGCGACATTGGTGGTGAATCGTTTCGCGAGTTCGGTGAAGCCATTTGCGCTGCGCGTGAAATTCGCATGGCACAGTCTCAGCAACCTCGAACTTCGCCCGTCAAACTCACGGCCAAAGACACCAGCAGCCACCGCGTGCCGCTCATGCCCAGCAAGGCCAGCGTCCTCGAAAGCATTCCCAATTCATCCCAATACTCTGTGTTGGGCAGGTACCGGCAGCGCAAGGTCGCTGGCGAAGTCGAAGAAACCACGAACGCTCGTTCGCTCGCGCAAATGGGCATTCCTGAATTCCTCAAACGATTGGCGCGTGGCAATTCTGCCAAGCTGTGATTGACATGCCGCAAGAAAAATTCCTCGCCTTCAAAGGCCTGAAACAATATGACCCCGGCATGGGCTGGGCGTCGGTACACAACTTTGCCGAAACGCCAGAGACACAGGTCAACAAAGCACCTCAAGCCTCGGATCATCTGGACGATGCGACTGTCACCGACAGTGGTTTGCAAGCTGCTTTGGACAGTGCACGCATGGAAGGGGCACACAGCGCGGCAGAGGTGTTGCACGACCCGCTGCTGGGCGAGTTGTTCGAACAACTGCACCAACCGCCAAAAGATGAATTGGCGCAAAGTTGGAAGCTGATTGCACAAAGTGTGAATTTGCTCAGCCAGCGCATGGCACAGCAACGCGAGTTGCGCGACCACATGGCCAAGATCGAACAAGAGTTGGAACTGCTGCGTCAAAACATCTTGCATGACCTGAAAGAAATCCAACGCGCGTCAGACAGCCAATTGTCCATGGCGCGTTTGCGTGCTGAGGTATCCTCGCTGGCACAAGCGCGTCTGTCTTCGAGACTGCGCCAGACACACACCTGACCCCTGGCCAAGGTTGGATCATGCTGCTTTTCTTTGCAGCCCTGTCTGCGGTAGGTGTTCACGACTTGCTGCAAACCCACCACGCCATCTTGCGCAACTACCCGATCTTGGGTCACTTGCGTTTTTTGCTCGAATTCATCCGACCTGAAATTCGCCAATATTTCATTGAAAGCGAATCCGAGGCCGCGCCGTTTTCACGCGCCCAACGCAGCTTGGTTTATGCGCGTGCCAAAGGTCAATCTGACAAACGGCCATTCGGCACCCAACTCGATGTGGACCAAGCCGGTTTTGAATGGCTCACCCATTCGATGGCACCCAGCACCATTGACAACCACCACTTTCGTGTGCGCGTGGGCAACACCGCATGCAGCCAACCCTACGACATCAGTTTGTTCAACGTGTCTGCGATGAGCTTTGGTGCACTCAGTGCCAATGCCATCATGGCCTTGAACCAAGGCGCCAAGATGGGTGGGTTTGCACACGACACGGGTGAAGGCTCGATATCGCGTTACCACCGTATCCATGGTGGCGACCTGATTTGGGAAATCGGCTCTGGCTATTTTGGTTGCCGAGACGACCAAGGCAAATTCAGCCCAGAGCGTTTTGTGGCACAAGCACGTGAACCGCAAGTTCGCATGATTGAGATCAAACTCAGCCAAGGTGCCAAACCCGGCCACGGCGGCGTGTTGCCTGCCGCCAAAGTGACCCCTGAAATTGCCGAAGCGCGCGGTGTGCCATTGGGTGCTGATTGCGTTTCGCCTGCGGCACACAGCAGTTTTTCCACGCCCACCGAATTGCTCGAATTCATGCA
The DNA here is from genome assembly GCA_009925585.1 of Betaproteobacteria bacterium. Taxonomy (GTDB): domain Bacteria; phylum Pseudomonadota; class Gammaproteobacteria; order Burkholderiales; family Burkholderiaceae_C; genus Limnohabitans. The sequence goes on from RFYK01000013.1 coordinate 11,106, forward strand.
GAGCTTGCGCGAGTTGAGTCAGAACAAACCGGTGGGCTTCAAGTTATGTATCGGCCACCCGTGGGAATGGTTCGGCATTGCCAAAGCCATGCTCGAAACCCGCTTGTTGCCGGACTTCATCGTGATCGACGGCGCCGAAGGCGGCACTGGGGCTGCACCACTGGAGTTCTCTGACCACATGGGCATGCCGTTGAAAGAAGGTTTGCGCTTGGTGCACAACACGTTGGTGGGCATCGGCATGCGCGAGCATGTGAAGTTGGGTGCGAGCGGAAAAATCATCAGCAGCTTTGACATCGCTCGCACCTTGGCGTTGGGCGCCGACTGGTGTAACAGCGCGCGTGGCTTCATGTTCGCTTTGGGCTGTATTCAGGCACAAACCTGTCACACCGGCAATTGCCCGACAGGTGTCACCACGCAAGATCCGCAACGGCAAATGGCCTTGGTGGTGCCCAGCAAAGCCGAACGCGTCAAACAGTTCCACCAAAACACATTGGAATCATTCAAGGAATTGCTGCAAGCCGCTGGCTTGACATCGCCTGACCAATTGCAAGCCCACCATTTTTCACACCGCATCAGCCACACCGAAACGCAAACCTTGGCGCAGATGTACCCGTCGTTGAGTCAAGGCGCGTTGCTCAAAGACTCGGTGGCCAAATTGCCTGAGCCCTACAAAACTTATTGGGGCAAAGCCAGCGCAGACAGTTTCCAGTGGCAATAAGCCACTGAATCACACCATCAGTTCTCGCTGCCTGGGCGCGGGAACACCACACGGTCTTCTTTGGGCGCTGCACGCGGTGGCAACGCTGGCGGTTGTGCCGCAGCTGCGCGTGCGGCTTCGGCGGCCTTGGCTTCAGCCGCGGCGCGGGCTCGCGCTTCAGCGGCAGCCGCTTTCGCCTCGGCAGCAGCTCGGGCTTCGTTGGCCGCTTTGAGTTCAGCCTGCGCCTTGGCTTCGGCCGCTTTCGCTTCGGCAGCAGCCTTGGCCTCGGCTGCTTTGTTGTCAACCGGCTTGGCCGCAGGTGCTGGCTTGGGGATGACCAAGGGCTTGTCTAAGGGCTTCTCACGTTCGCGCTCTTTGGCAGCGGCTTTGAGCGCGGCGGCCGTGGCAGCGGCATTGGCCGCTTCAAGGTCTTTTTTCAGCTTCTGAATTTCTGCGATCACTTCTTTTTGGTTGTTGACCACAGGGGCAGGTGCAGCAGGCGCAGGTTTGTTGGCCAGCGCTTGCACTTTGGCATCCAGCGCTTGGATATTTTTTTGCAAATCTTTGAGCTTGGCATCCAGGTTTTTGTCGGTCAATCCGTTGACCTGTCCTGCGATCTGATCGGGCATTTTCACAAACACCTTGTCCAGCGCGTCCATTTTTTCTTGGAATTTTTCATCCAATTTGATTTGGCGCTCTTCCATGCTGTCGAGCTTTTCGGTGGTGTCGCCCAGTCCACGCGTGGCATCGCCAAATGTGGCCAACGTGGCGTCGAGTTCCACCACCCGTTTGCCAACAGCCAACGACAGACTGTCGAGCTGTCGAATGTTTTGTTGCAAGCGGGTAGAGATGGCGAAAAACGTACCGACCGCAATGATCAAAAAACTCAGCAAACCGATCAGGATGATGCGTGAATGCAAGATATTTTTCGAGGTCAAATCGGTGACGGTTTTCATCACGCCACGCATTTCGTGGCTGATGTTGGCGGCCACCTCCGCTGAACGGGTGGACACCTCTGCAGAACTGAGCACGACCGTGGTCAGTTCTTCAATTTGACGCGCGACTTCAGAGCCATCGAGCGATTGGCTTTCAAGTTGCTCTAAGCCAATGGCAAGCGTTTCGTTTTGATCATCAGCATCTGACTCAGGTGTCTCATGCACCACTTCTTCCGAGTGCGATGGCATATCGGGCAAGAAGTCGCCGTCATCAGCGGCTTCTGCTTGTTTCGAATCTTGCGCCATGTTGAATGTCCTCTGGAAGTCTTATTTGGTGGATTTTTTGCGTTCCAGCTTGTCCAATTCAACATGCACCAAGGCGATGTCTTCTGTCAGTTTTTGGATACGGGGCTGGAAATGCTCTTCCCATTGATCGGAGGAAGTCAGCCCAACTTGAGCCATGTGGGCGTTCAGTGCTTGGGTTTTAGACGGCTCAATTTCCACGGTTTGCAAGGCTTGCTCGGGTACTTCAAACACAGCCAAACTGGGGGCAGGCAATGTGGGCTGCGCCTCTTCATGCAGTTCGGGTGTTGCCAAAGCAGTCTGTTGAGCGCGGTGCAAATCCGGGTCGTGCAGCTCGGTCTCTGCCACTGCAGCCAAGCTGTGCGGGTCGGTGTGGGTGTGTGCTTTGGGCGCATGCGCGTCATTTGAGTGAGCGTCAGCCTGCACCTTGGTCACCAGTTCTGCCTCTGGCAATGGGTCATCTGTGATGGCAGGGTTTTGGTTCATGTGTCACTCCATCTGTTTAATTCGACCCTGAACACAACTTCTTGATCTCTGGCGCGGATGTTAATCTTGAAACTGTGCTTGAAGCGACTTGGCTGTCCTCAGCCAAGCCTTGGCCAAGGGCGGGTTTTCTTTCATCAAGGTTTGCGCTTGCGCTTTGTCGGCATACGGCCCTGTCACCAAAATGTAGTAAGGCTTGCTGCCCTTGCGTTGTGTGTAGAACACTTGCCCTGACTTGAAGCCCAGCGAGGTGGCCTGAAACTGCCTGGCTTCGCTCAAACTGTCGAAGGCCCCATGTTGCATGACCCAAGCGTTCGGATCGAGGTCTTTGACCCAGTTCGGGCTGTCAGGTTCCGAGGCTTTGTCAGATTTGCTCGCGGTTTTTTTCTCGGCCGGTTTTTTCTCTTCAGACTTCTTGGGCGGTTCGACCGCCACCGCCACCGGGGGCGGGGGCTCAGGCTTGGCCTTGGCTGCCGGTTCAGCGACGGGCGAGGGTTTGCTGGGTTCGCTGGCAGGCTCAGGTGCGGTTGGGGTGACCAACTCTTCTTTCTCGGGACTCAAGGCCTCGGCAGGTTTGACCGCAGGGGTGCTGCTGGAAGACATGGAGACAGACGGCGGCGGTGCAGCAGGTGGTGTGGCCGGGGCTGGCGTCTCGGCAACCGGTTTGTTGCCAGACAAATAAGCGCGCATGCCTTGCCATTCCTCTGCGACACGCTCTTTGTAGACAAAGCCAAATGCCGCCAAAGAAACCAGCAAAACCACCAAAACAATCAGTGCCCAAGAGCCACTGCGTTTGGAGGCAGCGGCGTTCGCTTCCCACGACTTGGCCAGTTCTTCGCCTGAAGGCAACTCGGTGAACGCCACTGGCTCGCCGAGTTCGGGGTCTTTCAAACCTTCAGACAAGTCGGTCACAGCGGGTTTGCGGTCTGACAAGTCCAATGGCGGAGGCGGCACAGGCGGCAAACTCACACCGGCATCAGATGAAGACACCGGCGCGGCCGTTTTTTTCTCGCTGGCCACTTGCTTGGCACCTGGCCAATCGCCCAATGTTTCCAATCGCGCCGCCTTGGCAGGCGCAGGTGATTCAGACTCCAACACCCACTGCAATAAATTTTTGCCAAACGCAGACAGCTTTTTGTCATAGGCACTGCGGCTGTTGACCAACAAAATCACGTTGATGTTGCTGGCAGGAAAGCCGTTGACCAAGCGAGCCAACAACTGCAACTCAAAATCTTGAATGCCATGCGTGTCGGGAAAAATCATGTAGCGCTTAGGCGCGGTTTGGTTGGTTTTGTCCAGCGCTTGGTCGACAGTCAAACTGGACAAAATTTCGTTGAACCGGTCAACCAATCGTTCTGAATCGGCGGAGGTCCACAGCTCGACATTGGGCTCTCCTTGCTGGCGCAAATGCTGAAAGATACGTTTGCCGTAATGCGTCAATGCGGCTTCATCGTCACCCAAAATAGCCAGGTTCAAACGACCTTCGCGCAACGATTTGAGCAAAATTTCAAACCGGAGTTTGTCGGCTTGGCTTTGGTAGAAATCGCTCATGGTGTGGCTGCTGTCATGGGTTCATCATTGAAAGAGAAAACCGTTTTCGTCATAGCGCATATTGTCAGGTATGCGAAGTGTCGGTTTGACCATGCCTCCCGAGTCTGAATAACTCTGGTTCAGACTGAACACATAGGCAATCACCTGCGCCACTGCGTGGTAGAGGCCTTCGTGAATCGGATGGTCAAGTTTGGTGGTGAAGTAAAGCGCCCTGGCCAACTCTGGGGCTTCAAACAAATACACACCGGCTTCTTTGGCGCGCTCGCGAATGCGTTGGGCCAATTCGTCCGTGCCTTTGGCCACCAAGGTGGGCGCGCCATCAGAGTTCGGGTCATAGCTGAGCGCGACGGCGAAATGCTGCGGGTTGGTGATGACCACATCCGCGTCTTTCACCTTTTCCATCATGCGGCTGTTCGCCATTTCGCGCTGACGGCGGCGAATGGTCGCCTTGACCTCTGGGCGGCCTTCCGAGTTCTTCATTTCGTCTTTGATTTCTTGGCGCGTCATCTTCAAGCGCTTGTTGGTTTGGTAATGCTGCAGAGGCACATCAGCCAGGGCAATCAAAATCAAACCCATGCTCATCCAAAAACAGGCGTCCAAAATCATGTTGCCTGCGTGGTGGATGGCGGTGCCCAAATCCATGCGGTTGATGGACACCAAGTCATCGATGTTGTTGGTCACCGACATCCACAAAATCACCGTGATCAGCAAGAATTTCAAAATGGCTTTGCCCAAGTCGATCAACGCCTTCATGCCGAACATGCGCGCGAAACCAGCCAAAGGATCGAGCTTGCTGAGTTTGGGCGCGATCAAGCCCAATGAAAACACCAAACCACCACTGAGCACGGTGGACAGCACGGCGACCACCGCCAACAACACCATCACCGGCAGTATCAAGAGATAGCCATCGACGATGGATTGAAAAAATATGCCGGGCAACAACTCGGCTTTGTCCATGATCTTGCGATCAAACTGCAATTGCGATGAGAACAAATTGCCCAATCGGTGAAACATGTAGTTGCCCGACAGGCTGAAAAACAAGGTGGCTGTGATCAAGATGGCCGCTGTGGGCAATTCAATTGAACGCGCCAACTGACCTTCTTCGCGCGCTTTGGACAGTCGTTGCGCGGTCGGTTCTTCGGTCCGTTCTGCTGAGTCGTCAGCCATGGCTTAGCCTCCTAGCAGCATGCCGCGCATCTGCCCGAATGTTTGTACCCACCACCAACTCATGCGGTTGACCATGCTGGGGATTGCCAACCACATCACCACAAAACCAGACAACAAAATGGCGGGCAAACCCACCGAGAAAATGTTCAAGCTCGGCGCCGCCCGGGTGATGAAACCGACCCCGATATTGACGAACAACAAAGTGATCACCACGGGCAAAGAAATCAACAACGCAGCCACAAACATCATGGCACCCCAAGCGGTCATCTTGCCCAACAAATCTTGGGTCATCAACACTTTGCCAATCGGAAACAAGGTGAACGATTCGAGCAACAAACCAAACACAATCAAGTGTCCGCCAATCGACAAAAACACCAGCGTCCCCAAAATGTTGAAGAACTGAGACATCACCGGCACGCTGCCCATGGTAGGGTCGACCATGGTCGCCATCGACAAGCCCATGGAACCCGACACCGCCTGACCGGCCAACACGATGGCGGCTGTGGCCAATTGCATGATCATGGCCATGGCAAAGCCAATGAACAACTGGTTGAAGATTTCCTTGATGCCCTCTGCCGTGACCGGGTCAATGCGCGGCACCTCAAGTTGCATGGACAAAAAGATGGTCAACACCAAACCGATGGATATGCGTATGCGCAAATTGACCGCGCGAATAGAAAAAATGGAAGAGAACGCCAAAAACGCTGAAATGCGCAGCATGGGCCACAACAGGGCATAAAACCTGTCGAGCAAATTGAGCATTTCAATGTTCATTCGTTTCAGCCAAACAAACCGGGTATACGACCGTAAAGCACCTTGGTGTAGTCCACCAAGGTGTTGATCATCCAACCGCCAAAGATCGCAGCGGTCAGTCCCAGCGACAACAACTTCGGGATGAAGCTCAAGGTTTGTTCATTGATGGATGTCGCCGCCTGAAACACGCCAACGATCAAACCCACCACCAAGCCGACCGCCAACATCGGGGCTGACACCAACATCGTCATCCACAAGGCTTGTCGCCCGAGATCCACCACCATGGCTGTGTCCATTTGCTCACCTCACTTGAAAATAAAACTCGACGCCAAAGAACCCATGACCAAGGTCCAACCATCAACCAGCACAAACAACATCAGCTTGAAAGGCATGGAAATGATCATGGGCGAGAGCATCATCATGCCCATGGACATCAACACGCTGGCCACGATCAGGTCGATGACCACAAACGGGATGTAAATCATGAAACCGATCATGAAGGCGCTTTTGAGTTCAGAGGTCAAAAAAGCAGGTACCAGCGTGGTGAAAGGCACCTCAGCAGCACTGGCAACCTCTTTGCGCTGCGCGATTTGCATGAACATGGCGATGTCGTCTTCACGGGTTTGCAATGTCAAAAACTGGCGGATAGGCACTTCCGCCTTGGCCAAGGCTTTTTCAAAAGGCAAGTTGCCATTCATGTAGGGAGCGACGGCATTGGTGTAGACATCGTCAAACACCGGCGTCATGATGAAAAAGGTCAAGAACAACGCCAACCCGACCAGCACTGTGTTGGGTGGTGTTTGGCCAGTGCCCAAGGCTTGACGCAAGATGGACAACACAATGATGACCCGCACAAACGAGGTCATCATCAGCAACAACGACGGCAGCAAAGTCAGCACCGTCATCAATCCCAGCAATTGCAGCGTCAAGCTGTACTGCTGACCGCCCTTGCCCGAATTGACGGTCACCATCGGCAAGCCTTGAGACAACGCCATGTCAGGCAACCAAAGCATGCATAAACAAATGAAAGGCAGTATGAAGTGCTTAATTCGCATCGTTGACACCTGGTTCTGCGGTCGAAGAAGGGTCTGCACGCCAGGCGTGCAGGGTTTGAATGTCAGTGTTGTTGACCGACAAAAGCAAGCGTTGGTTATCCACTTGAACCAACAACAACTTGTGTCGCAAGCCCATGGGATAGGCCTCTAAAATTTGGATGCGCCGTTGATTGGCAGGGAGTAAAAAGCCCTTGTTGCGACGCGACAGCCACCACAGAGCCGCCGCCAACAGCAACAAGACGAATGTCATACTGAGAGAGTACTGAGCCCAGTCATGGTTTGGCATGGTGAGCATTATCTATCCTGCGAGAGTCAAAAATGAAATTAATTCGTCAAACTGCCAAATCTCTTTTAAAAACAGTTTGGGAAAAACCTTTTTGTCCAGCCGCATGTTGATGGAAATCGACTGCCAACAAAAACTCGGGCGCAGTCGCTCGCTCGCCATTTACAGCGGCGCGCACCTGAGCGGCGAGTTGTTGACCAGCGAAGGCGTCATCGCCGACTGGCAACCGGTGCCGCCCAGCTCCCCCGTGTTCACCATCATGCGGCATGTTTGTGAAAACTGATTTCGCTGACACCACCCGTTTGGCCACTTGGATCAAAGACCTGGCCAACGCCGGCGGCACGGGTGGCTTGAACTGGCCCTGAACAAACCCATTTGTTGCTGATTGGGTGCAGCGCGGGTTGGATGCTGCCCACGCCATGGCTGACCCGTTTTGAACGCATTGATGTGTATGACATTGACCCCTTGGTGCCTTTGCTGTTTGGCTTGCGACACGGCCGTGAGCTCAAAACCCATTCTGTGCAATTGCATTACCACCGTACTGACGCGATTGCAGGTTTACCGGTGTTGTTGAAAACGCACCCGCAAGCCTGCCTCTGGTTTGACAATGTGCTGGGGCAAGTCGGTGTGCGTTTGGGCGACGAGGACATGGCTGAACGTCAACTCTCGCAGTTGAAACACATGTTGAAAGGTCGTGCATGGGGCAGTTTGCACGACATGTATTCAGGGGGGATCGACCCGGCCATGGCCGCCCCAGACATGGCTTGTTGCGAATGGGTCAGACTGGATGATGCGGCGCAAGAGCAATCCAAAGTGCGTGTCTATCAACAGGAAATGGTGCATGCGCAAGCCGCGCAATGGTTGTTGACTCGCTTGAATGCACAAGGGGTCTGGCACGACCATGCCACGCAAACAGTGTTTGCCCCACACACCCCCACCACCTTGATACCTTGGGCATTCAAGCCACATTACTGGCATTGGCTGCAAGCAGCTTGGGTCAAGCCTTGAGGTTGTAGAGCGTCAAGCCCAAGCTGTCCATTTCTTTTTGGTCACGCTGCCGCTCCCATTTTTGTACCGCTTCCAAATCTTTTTCTTGCATGGTTTCCATCTTCATGCGCTGGTGCGTGGCTTGCAACAACATCGCTTTGGCTTGTTCGAGTTCACGCAACGCCACTTTCAAATCGGCGTCCACCCGGTCTACCAACGATTGCAACTGCAACAAGAACTGGCGACTGTTGGTGGCCTGCGCCATGGTTTGCAACTGAGACTGGGCAGCCAAAGCGCGTTGCTTGTAGTCATCAAGCAAATCGCTCATGCGCTGTCGGCTTTGTTGCAATTCCAAAACTTTGTTGCGCGCCCGCGCGGCGGCCGTTTGGGCCACTTCTTCTTCGTCTTTGGCTTTTTTGGCCAACACGGACCAGCAACTGCGAGGCTTCATGTGTCAATCGCTTTCAGGTCTGGTTGAGCAATTCGCGCAATTGAACGCGGGTGGTGTCGTAGTCTTGGCTGATGTGCATGTCTTGGCGCAAAAACGCCACGATGCGGTCATTCAAACGAATGGCTTCATCCAACTCGGGGTTGGAGCCATGTTCGTAGGCGCCGACCTGAACCAAGTCGACGTTTTGCTGATAGATGGACCACAAGCGGCGCAATTTATTGGCCGATTTCAAGTCGTCGTTGCTGAGCAATGATTGCATCAAGCGCGAAATGGAACCCGTCAAATCGATGGCCGGGTAATGGGCGGCATCCGCCAATTTGCGCGACAACATCACTTGCCCGTCCAAGGAAGCGCGGGCAATGTCCACGATCGGATCGGCTGCATCGTCGCCTTCTGCCAGCACGGTGTAGATGGCAGTGATAGAGCCATGACCGTGCCTGCCGACACCACCACGTTCAATCAAATTGGGCAACAAACCAAACACCGAGGGTGGATAACCTTTGGCGGTCGGCGGCTCGCCAATCGCCAAACCGATTTCACGCTGAGCATGCGCGACCCGCGTCAAGCTGTCGCACAGCATCAGCACATCCTTGCCTTGGTCGCGAAAATATTCCGCGATCACATGCGTCAAATGCGTGGCCTTGAGCCGCAACACAGGCGACACATTCGCCGGGGCTGCCACCACCACCGATTTGGCCAAACCTTCTTCACCCAACGATTCTTGGATGAAAGCTTGCACTTCACGGCCGCGTTCACCGATCAAACCAATCACCACCACGTCGGCTTTGGTGAATCGCGTGAGCATGCCCAACAACACACTTTTGCCAACGCCAGACCCAGCGATCAGGCCCAAACGCTGACCGCGTCCGAGTGTCAGGACACCGTTGATGGCCTTGACGCCGACATCCAAAATTTTGTTGATCGGTCCGCGCTCCATCGGATTGATCGGGCGGCCCAACAAACTCAATAACTCTTTGCACTCGGGCGGCGGCTTGCCGTCCAGTGGCTGACAACGGCCATCGATGACCCGCCCCAACAGCTCTGGTCCCAAGCTCACCAAAGATGAATTGCTGACCACACGCACCATGTCACCCGGCCCGACACCCGCAGGCTCGGTGAACGGCATCAAAAACAAAATCTTGTCGTTGAACCCCACGACTTCGGCCTCGACCCGGTGCCCATGTCGACCCACCACCTCACAACACGCCCCCAAAGGCGCCATGACACCACGGGCTTCCAAGGTCATGCCGACCAAGCGCACCAAGGTGCCACTGCGTTGCGGTTGGGGTGTGCGCAAGTGAGGCAACACGGCATCGATGTCGGCGGCGAAATCCATGATGGTTTATGGCCCGATCTTGATCATGGAGCGAATGGCATTGGCCACGCGGTTTTGTTCCTGCTCGGTGACGTAACGCACCACCATGAGCTTGTCTTCGTAGCTGTTGCCCGCCAGCAGTTCGGCGGGAATAGAGGGTTTTTTCTTTTCTTTCTTCATGCTTTGGCGCATTTTTTCCAGAGAATTGTCGCCGTCTTCGTCATCCTCTTCACCCTCTGAGTCAGCCTGTTCTTGCGCCAATTTGGCCAAGCGTTCGGCTTCCAATGCAGCGGCTTGTGCACGTCGTGCCATTTCTTCTTCATGGCCTTTGAGCAATTCAGCCTGATGGCGTTTTTCGGTTTCGATGATTTGCAATTCCTCTTCGGTCAGCACCACAGGTTCAGGTGCAGGCATGGCAACAGACGCAGTGTCTGAAGAGGCATCCTGAGTAGATGACTTGGGCGCTTCAAGCTGAGGTTTGGGCTTGGGCGCGTAAAAACTTGAAAACTGTTCACGGAACGCAGAATTCACAGCGAGTTGCGCCATCTCTTCGAGTTCCAAGGTGTTGGGCTCGCGTCTGACCATCGACATCAACATGGGTCTGACCACAAAGGCAATGAATGCCAGGCACATGATGGTGCGCAAAGCAATATTGATGAAATCAAGCATGTTCATCCTCTTCAGGGGGTGGGTCAAACGTGACGCGTTCAGGCACATCTTCCACCTGTCCATCTCGCTGTGCCAATGGTTGGCGGAAAAACGCCGACTGCTCGCGCCACAACTCGGGCTGGTTCAACAAACGGTTGGCCATGGCTTGCAGCCTGTGTTCAATCAAATCTTCAATTTGGCTGTCGTTGACCACCAAACGCACGCTGCCCGGGTGCAAACCAGGAACCGCTTGTAATTGCATTTGTTTGATGACCTCGGCGCCCAAATCTTCCAAACGGGCTTTGTCTTGCGGATTCAATTCCACGGTAACCGCTGACTGGCCGTGCAAATCGATTTCGTCCAGACAACGTTGCACCAAACGCTCAATCGCTTGACCCGACAAGGTCAGTTCAGCCAACACCAGCTGTTCGCTGATGTGCAGGGCCAGCCGTTTCACGGGCTCAAACAAGGCTTGCGGGTCATTGCTGAAAGCGCGCAATGTGTCGTGCAGTTGTCCCAACAACACCAGTTGCTCTTGCAACTCTGCAGTCAATGCTGTTTTTTGGGCAGCCAATGCGTTGGCCAACGCTTGTGCAGACTCGGCTTGGGCTTGCGCCTCGCCTTGGGTAATGCCTTCACTCAAGCCTTGGGCATGACCCAGCGCTTGGCCTTGTTGCATGCCTTCATCCATGCCTTGGGCATGGCCTTGGGCCCACGCTTCTTCGCGTGCCGCAGCCAATGCCGCAGGGTCTATCACCGGCGCATCGTCGCCCAAGGGCAGGTCTGACATCCAGTCATCTTCTTGGGTGCGTTTCCACATGCACTCCGCGCCAAACACTTCGCGCTGAAGTCGCATGTCTGCATCACGCGCGGCTTGCGCTTGCAAACGGGCATTGAGCGCAGCAAGCTGCTGCGCCTGTTGCGGGTCTTGTTCCACTGAGGAGCTGGCCGTGTTTGGCGCAGTTTCTTGCGTGAGCAATTCAGCATCAGGCAACGCAGCTTTGCCTGACTTGCCTTCTGCTTGAAACGGTTTGGGTTTGCCAAAGGTTTCCAATACGAAATCCGTGTCTTCGTCCAACACCTTGGCATGTTCGGGCGTGGCCAGCTGTCTGAACTTGAATGTCGCGTAATCCAGTTTGGGCACATTGGCCCAATCGAATTCACCGAAATTTGGAATCGGTTTGGAAGACGAGTTCAGCCAAGTGTCATCTAACCAATGACGCGGCTTGGCAGGTTGCGGATCCGGATTAAACAAAGTCTGCTCCGCCCAAGATCAATTCGCCGGTGTCTGACAACTTGCGCGCACGCTCTGACATGTTGTCGAGGAAACGTGCCAGCACTTCTTCGGGCGCGCCTTTCAAAGCCACCATCAATTGGTCTGGCTCGACGTTGCGCATCAACACCTGAATACCCTTGTTGTCCACGGTAGCGAGGTTGTCGAAGGTGAACATCTGGTCTTGAATTTTCAACATCAGGTCTGCATCGAGTTCTTCCAAACCGTCCATGACTTGACGTTCCAAATCGGTCTTGGTTTTGTTCATGATGTCAGCGGCTGCTTTAATGCCGCCAAAACTTGACGATTTAGACGACGAGCTCTTGGCAAACTGCTGCTTCATGATTTGTTCCAACTCGGCCATGGCCGACGGTTGCACCGTGTCCATCGCAGCCACACGTTGAATGACCTCAGGCCGAACCTCGGGTGGCAAATACACCAACACGTCGGCAGCCACACTGGTTTCCAAAATCGACAAAATGATCGCAATCACTTGCGGGTGCTCGGTGCGGATCATTTCTGCAATGGAACGCGGGTCCATCCAAGCCAAGATGTCCAGGCCTTTGGTACCTTGTCCCGGCATGATGCGATTCAGCACTGAATTGGCCTTGTCCTCACCCAGCGCCAAGCGCATGACGCGGTCCACATAGTCTGAACCGCCCAAGCCCACGCTGTTTTGTTTTTTCAGCATGTCGACGAACTGGTCGAGCACCACATTCACCGCACCTTGCGACAAGGTGGACGCTTGCACCATCGCCGCACCGAGTGCTTGCACTTCTTTGGGACTGAGGTATTTCACAATTTCAGCCGCTTGTTCTTCACCCAACAACAGCATCAGCACAGCGGCGCGTTGGGTCGAGGTCATCGCCTCCATTTCAGCGCGAAGCTCTGGGGTCCATTGGATGGTGTCTGTATCAGCCATGTCGTTTCCTTGGTAGCTTGTCAGTCATCACGACTCGATCATGTTGCGCATGACACTGGCCACTCGGCCGGAGTTGTCAGACACAATCATTCGAATCAACGCGACTTTGTCATCATATGAGTTGGCATTGTTCAACAAATCAGCAGGGATGCTGGCTTTCTTGGGTTTGAGTTTGCCCATGCGTGCCTTGAGGTCATCCAGCGATTCGCCTTCTTCCAATTCCACCTCCTCGCCAGACTCGGCCTGCAATTCGAGTGCGGCCAGGCGTTCGGCTTCACGGGCGGCTTCCTCTTCAGCCATGCGGGCAGCTTCGGCGGCGGCGGCTTCTTCGGCCATCTCGGCTTCTTTGGCCAACGCCTCGGCAGCAAGTCGCTCGGCTTCGGCTTTGGCCTCGGCTTCTTTGCGGGCTTTTTCCTCGGCCTCTTCGCGGGCAGCACGTTCTGCCACCACCCGAGCCGCAGCTTCGGCCTCCGCGGCAGCGATGCGTTCGGTGCGCAATTTTTCGGCGGTGGCCGCTTCGGCCGCGGCCGCAGCCATGGCCGCTGCTGCAATCGCTGCAGGGTCGACTTCTGGCTTGATCAGTTTCTTGATCATCGGGCGAACCACAGCCAACAAGAACAACAGGAACAGGACGGCAATCACACCGCTGTTGGCCAAGGAAGCCAACGCTTCATCTTTGTACCAAGGCACGGCATTGGGGTCAACCGGTGGCTCAAAACGTGTCGCCACCACGGTCACCACGTCACCGCGTTTGTCATTGAAACCCACGGCGCCACGCACCAACTGGTTCAAGCGGTCGAGCTCTTCTTGCGTGTAAGGAATGGTGGTCGGCGGTGGTGAACCGTCAGCAGGCTTCTCCACTTTCATGCCAGCAGGAATTGGGCGCTCATTGATCAGCACACCGACGCCCAACTTGGAGATATTGCCCATCGCGCTCTTGGTGTGACGCACCGCGCGGTCAAGCTCGTAGTTTTTGGTGCTGCGTGCCACCACTTGCACGCCTTTTTCGCTCACCCCTTTGTTCGGGTCAGCGGGTGTGGCATCGGTCGCGGCCGGGTTGATCGGCGGGTTGGGTGGGGTGCTGCTCAGCGAACCAGGAATGCCAATCGCGTCTTTGAAGGTGTTGCGGTCTTCCACATACAACTCGGAGCGGGTTTTGGGTCCCTTGTCGCGTTGGTCAAAATCTTCGGTGGTGATTTCTTCTTGCGTGAAATCGAGTTGCAACGTGACTTGTGCCGTCACGTTTTCGGCGCCAACGATGGGCGCGAGCAATTGCAACAAACGGGTGCGGTAGAGGTCTTCCATGTGCTGCTTTTGCTGCAGCTCTGCGCCGGTCAAACCCAAGGGTTGCGGGCCCAACATTTCGTTCATCAATGAGCCGTAGTTGTCCACCACTGACACGTTTTCAGGCGCGAGGTAAGGCACACTGGACGCCACCAACGAAATGATGGCTTGCACATTCGCCGACGAGACTTCTTTGCCTGGGGCGCGCGTGATGATCACCGATGCTTTGGTGGGCACACGGTCGCGCACAAACACACTTTGCTTGGGTGCAGCCAAATGCACTCGGGCACTGCGAATGCCAGCAATTTGCGAAATGGTTTTGGCCAGTTCTTGCTCCATGGCGTTGTTGTAGCGAACCTGCTCCATGAACTGACTGGTGGTCATGGCGGGCATGTCTTTCAAAGTGTCCATGCCTTGCACTTCGGTGCGTGGCAAACCTTTGGAAGCCAACAACATGCGGGCTTCTTGGTATTTATCAGACGGCACCATGATTTGGCCGGTGTTGTTGTCAATCTCCGGCTTGAAGTTGGCGGTCTTGAGGGTTTCGATGGCCAGCTGTTTGTCCGCCTCGGGCAGCATCATGGTCAGCGCGCGCATCGGCGGTGTTTTCATGGACATGGAAGCCAAACCAAAAGCAGCCACGACCATCATGATGACCACGATGGGCAGTACTTTTCGCACCGTTGGTTGGCGAACCAGATCGCGGATCATGCCCATCGGGTCAGTCAAAGCAGAACTGGTGATCGAGCGCATTGGCGCGCCACTGGCCACCATCGCGGTGTTGCCGCGTGCGGCCGCGTCTGACTCGGTGGTCAGCGCATTCGTGTTGGTGCCAATGGGGGTATTGAGTGTTGCACTTGCGGTTGCCATGGTGTTCTCTCAGGTTAGACCGGCATGTTCATGATTTCTTCATACGCTCTGAGCACTTTGTTGCGCACCTGCAAGGTGGCTTCAAACGCCAGAGAGGATTTCTGCATACCTAACACCACATCGGTCAAAGGTACGTCTTCGCCTCGTTGATAGGCTTCTTGCAAGTTAGATGACTTGACTTGCACATCATTGACTTTGTCGAGCAGGTTCTTGACCGACTCGGTGAAATTCGGCAGCTCGGTTTTCGGCGCCTGAATGTCTTGCACCTGCGGCGGCTTGATGTTGATTTGGTCAACACCGCCGGCGGCCTTGTTTTGGTAGGCGCGAATCGTCTCCATCATGGTGTTCACGCTGTTGCCTGAGATGCTGTCAATCATGGCTGCTGCTCCCGACTCAAGCCGCTACGGCCAGGTCCATGCCGCGCTCACGCAACTGGGCCAATTTGTAGCGCAAAGTGCGCGGACTGATGCCGAGTTTTTTCGCGGCTTCAACACGGCTTTCGGTGGCTTGGATCGCCGCCAGAATCACTTGGTGTTCACTGGCTTTCACCGCTGACATCAGGTCTTCCGGTTCGGCTGGCTTCATGTCATCAGAGTTATGCGGCACCATGAAACTGTCAGGCGATGGGGTGGTGGGTTGCGCCACATGCACCGCTTGTGTGGGGTGTGTGTCAGTCGCGGCTTGCAAGCTCATGGGTTGTGTTTCATCAAACATCAAATGCGCTGGTGTGACGACGCGACCACGGCACAACACCACGGCACGCTGAATCACGTTTTCCAATTCGCGCACGTTGCCTGGCCAGGGGTATTGCTGCAACATCAATTGCGATTCCATGCTCAAACTCAATGGCACGCTGTCTTTGGCCAACCGGTTCAAGGCTTGCATCGCCAATGGAAGAATGTCACCAGGGCGTTCGCACAACGGTTGAATGCGCAAACGGAAGGTACTGATACGGAAATACAAATCTTCACGGAATTCGCGCGCTTCAATCGCTTGGCGCAAATCTTTGTTGGTGGCTGCAATCACACGCACATCCAAATCGATGGCGGCTTCTCCACCCAATCGGTTGAGTTTTTTCTCTTGCAACACGCGCAACAATTTGGCTTGCAAGTGGATCGGCATTTCGCCGATCTCATCCAAAAACACCGTGCCGCCTTGGGCTTGTTCAAACAATCCTTTGTGGTCTTTGTGGGCGCCAGTGAATGCGCCCTTTTCGTGACCAAACAACATGTCTTCAATCAAATGCTCTGGCAACGCGGAACAGTTGAGCGCAACAAACGGGCCTTTGGCACGCTGTGACGACTCATGCAGCACGCGCGCCAGCACTTCCTTGCCCGCACCAGTCGGTCCGACCAACAAGGCAGTGACTTCGGTTTGTGCGACACGTTGCGCCAACGCCAACAAATGCTGGCTGACCGGATCGACAAACACATAACTTTTGGGTTGGTTGCTGTCACCGAGTTGCATGCCTTGGGTCGCTGACTGCCAAGCAGCCGCAGACCATTCATCGGCAGGCAGCACATGCAGTGCACCATGGCGCATGGCATCCACGGTGACTTCCATGCGGCGTCGTTCAACGCGGCAGATGACGGGCACATTGAAACCGAGTTGACCAATCAAGGTTTGAACTTCACGCAGCAAATCCGCGCTGTCGCCCAAACGAATGACCATGACATGGGCGCGTCGCAGCGCCAGGGTCAAGTCACCCAAGGTGGAAATCGCGTGCAATGCCAGGCCGGCCTCACCCAACTGGGCACGCTGCTCATCATCAAGCGGGCTGAACGGGTCCAGCCAGACAGCTTGCAGTACGTTTGAAGTCGAAGTGTTCACATTGATCAACCAGTAACAAAGGTCTGATCAATAAGCAATGGGTGTGCCAGCTGTATTTATGAATACTTAAACACTGATAAATGAGAAGAATCAGTGTTGATATGAAACTTTATAGGCTAATGAGTCGGCATTTCGACAGCCGTGCGTCACGCTTTCCAAAGGTAACGCGAGGTTTTCCTGACGCTGGGCGTGGCTTGCATCGCCACCGCGGGGGAAGTCTCAGTGACTTTGGGCATGAAGCCGCGACAGTGGTTGCCATCGGCTCTGAACACCTCAAACGAGGGAATCATCCGACTTTTGAACCCCATCATCTTGCAGTGATACGGGTTGCGCGGGTCCCAACTGATGGCGAAGTAGCGACATTGCCAGCAATCCGGCGCCTTCGAGGGTTCGTTTGCAAAAGTATTCGATGGCATGAACAAGTGTGCGTGGTTAAACGTTCAATCTGCGAGGTTAACCGCCCAACAACTTGAGCACCGACTGTTGGCTGGTGTTGGCTTGCGCCAATACCGCTGTGCCAGCCTGCTGCATGATCTGGTTCTTCGCCAATTCAGTCGAAGCCGCTGCGTAATCCGCGTCTTCAATCTGGCTGCGTGAGGCAGACAAATTCATCGATACGTTTGACAGGTTGGTGATCACATGGTCCAAACGGTTCATCACCGCACCCATGGTGGCGCGGGTGGCGTTGACCTTGTCCATCGCGTCGTCCAACTTGGCCAGCACCGCACTCGCACCTTCGCGGGTGTTGATGCGCACACTGCGTTGCTCGATGTTCAAGTCCACATCACCCGTGATGTCACCCGTGATCGGGCCGCCCTTGCCAAAGTCGGCCAAGTCGATGGTGATCATCTGGTTGGCAGAAGCACCTACTTGGAATGCCAGGCGTCCGACTTTGGGGGGATCCATGTCTGAACTGGAGCGGCCACCATAAGTGCCTTCGTGGAATCCTAAGGCTTCGAAATTGCTGTTTGCACCAAATCCATCTGCCCCCGAAGAGACGGTGAACGGACGACCATTGGCACGCAACAGGGTTTCGTAATCAGAAGGGGGGGCACCGATGGGCATGGGCAAGCCAGGCATTTGCGGTGCAGTCGCAATCATGCGCACCGTGCCGTACAAGGTTCTGGCGGTGGTGCTGTCCGCATCACCATCCAAGATACCTGTGACTTGGTTGCTGCCATAACTGTTGGCCGTCACCTCA
>RFYK01000121.1 GCA_009925585.1 Betaproteobacteria bacterium
TTCGATGTTCTCGTATACGTGTACGAACACTACTGGCGTGGTGACGTTTGTCCCGAATTGCCGCTCCTGGGTCGCAAACTCAGTGCTGCAGGATTCGACGCCGATGAAATTCAACAAGCGTTGTCTTGGTTGGCTGGCCTCAACAGCGCCGCCCAACACGCTGACCTGATTCATGTGCACCCCCAACGCGTGCCGTCGGCTTACTCGCAGTCACCGCTGAGCATGCGCGTCTACTCAGATGCCGAACAACGTCACCTGGGTTCGGAGTGTTTGGGTTTTGTCACTTTCTTGGAATCTTCGGGCATCATGTCTGCGCAAATGCGTGAAATCGTGGTTGACCGCGCCATGGCAGTGACCGATCACCCGGTTGGGCTCGACGACCTGAAAATCATCGTGTTGATGGTGTTTTGGAGCGCCGGTATTGAACCCGACGCATTGGTGTTGGATGAATTGTGTGATGACAACGAAGACCGCTTAGCGCACTGACCCAACCACGCTCCGAAAAAAAAGGCAGCCTCGGCTGCCTTTTTTGTTATCGATGCAACGTGATGTGTTAAACTACGGCGCCAGCATTCGGGTCGTTCGGGTCTTCTTCCGGGCCGTCTTTTTTCACGGACTTGATCAAATCTTCGCGCCGAATTCCCAGCCACATGGCAATGGCAGCAGCAACGAACACCGACGAGTAAATGCCAAACAAGATACCAATCGTCAGAGCCAAGGCAAAGTAATGCAACGTGGCGCCACCAAACAACAACATGGACAACACCATCAACTGGGTGCTGCCGTGTGTGATGATGGTGCGGCTGATGGTGGAGGTGATCGCGTTGTCGATGATTTCCACCGTGTTCATTTTGCGAAAGCGACGGAAGTTTTCTCGCACCCGGTCAAAAATCACCACTGATTCGTTGACAGAATAGCCCAGCACAGCCAGCACCGCCGCCAGCACAGGCAATGAAAACTCCCACTGAAAATATGCAAAAAAGCCCAAGATGATGATGACGTCATGCAAGTTGGCGATGATGCCTGCCACTGCGTATTTCCATTCAAATCGGATGGCCAAGTAAATCATGATGCCAATCACCACGAAGGCCAGCGCTTTCAATCCATCAATCGCCAACTCGTCACCGACTTGCGGTCCGACAAATTCAGTGCGCTTGAGCGTGGCTTGTTCATCGGTTTGCTTGAGCGCCGCCATCACCCGCGAGCTTTGCTCCGTGGCATTCGAGCCTTTGGCTGCAGGCATGCGGATCAGCACATCGCGCGCGGAGCCAAAGTGTTGCACTTGGACATCGGTGTAACCCAATGCAGAAATCCGCTCGCGCATCGGGTCGAGCGCCACGGGTTGGGTAAAGCCGACTTCCATCAGCGTGCCGCCGGTGAATTCCACCGACAAATGCAAACCTCTGCTGAAGAGGAAAAACACCGCAGCCAAAAACGTGATGAACGACACCAAATTGAAGATCAGCGCATGGCGCATGAACGGTATGTCACGTTTGATTTTGAAAAATTCCATCGAGGTTCCTTGTTCGTCAGGGTGCGGGCTGCATCGCCTTCATTCACCAGGTGTCAGTCAGCCTTGGCGCGTTCAATGGCTTTTTGGGTGAGGTCGTCAGGGCGCCACACGGTGCCAATCGACACCGACTGCAAACGTTTTTGACGGCCATACCAGAGGTTGACCAAACCGCGCGAGAAAAACACTGCCGAGAACATGCTGGTGAGGATGCCTAAACAATGCACCACTGCAAAACCACGCACCGGACCCGAGCCGAATGCCAGCAGAGCCAAGCCTGCAATCAACGTGGTGACGTTGGAGTCCAAGATGGTGGACCACGCACGGTCATAGCCAGTGTGGATGGCCGCTTGGGGTGCGGCGCCGTTGCGCAATTCTTCGCGCACACGTTCGTTGATCAACACGTTGGCGTCAATCGCCATGCCCAACACCAACGCCATGGCGGCCATGCCAGGCAAGGTCAACGTGGCTTGCAGCATTGACAACACCGCGACCAACAACAAGAGATTGACCGCCAAGGCAATGCTGGAGATGACACCAAACAGCATGTAATACACACACATGAAAATGCTCACCGCCACAAAGCCCCACGTGACGCTGTCAAATCCTTTGGCGATGTTTTCTGCACCCAGCGAAGGGCCGATGGTGCGCTCTTCGATGATCTCCATCGGCGCAGCCAATGAACCGGCACGCAAAAGCAGGGCGGTGTCGGTGGCTTCCACCGATGTCATGCGGCCAGAAATTTGCACGCGACCACCACCAATTTCGGTACGGATCACGGGCGCGGTCACGACCTCGCCTTTGCCTTTTTCAAACAACAAAATGGCCATGCGCTTGCCAACGTTTTCACGAGTGACATCTTTGAAAATCCGTGCGCCTTTGGCGTCGAGCGTCAGGTGTACCGCCGCCTCTTGTGTTTGGTTGTCAAAGCCCGGTTGCGCATCGGTCAGGTTCTCGCCTGTGAGCAGCACTTGTTTTTTGACCACCACGCCTTGGCCGTTGCGGTCCATGTATTTCTCGGTGCCAAAAGGCACCATGCCGCTGCCGGTCTCGGCCATACGGGCTTCGCTGCTTTCTTCGACCATGCGAATTTCCAGCGTCGCCGTGCGTCCCAAAATGTCTTTCGCTTTGGCTGTGTCTTGTACCCCAGGCAATTGCACCACGATGCGATCAAGCCCTTGTTGTTGAATGACGGGTTCAGCCACACCCAACTCGTTGATGCGGTTGTGCAAAGTGGTGATGTTTTGTTTCAGCGCCTGGTCTTGCACGCGACGGCCAGCTTCTGGTTTGAGCTTGGCGCTGACGCCCAAGTCGCCGCCGCTCAATGGGCTGACGGTGGTCAGCAATTCGGGGAACTGGTCACGGATCAAACCAGCCGCGGCGTCAGCCGCCGCTTGGTCTTTGAACACGATGTCAATCGTTTGGTCGTTGCGTGCGATGCCGCCGTGGCGTATGTTTTTTTCACGCAGGGCAGAGCGTAAATCGCCTGCCAAGGCCTCGGCTTTTTTGGTCAGCGCCGCTTGCATGTCGACTTGCAACATGAAATGCACGCCACCGCGCAAATCGAGGCCCAAATACATGGGCGCGGCGTGTAAGTTGCTAAGCCACGCAGGCGTGCGCGCAATCAGGTTGAGCGCAACAATGTAAGAGGGGTTATCGGCGTCGGCGTTGAGTGCGCGTTGGATCGCGTCTTTGGCCTTGAGTTGCTCGTCGGTGGTGTCAAAACGCACCCTGAGCGAGTTGTTCTCAAGGCTCATCAAGGCTGGCGTGAGTCCCGCAGACTTCAGCGCATCTTCGACCTTGCCTTGGGTGTCGAGATCGACTTTGGCGCTGCTGCGCCCGGGGGAGACTTGAACCGCAGGCGCTTCTCCGAAAAAGTTGGGCAAGGTGTACAAACTGCCGAGCAACACAGCGACGGCAATGACCAGGTATTTCCAGAGTGCGTAACGGTTCATGGCGAAAGTCTTATTTGATGGAGCCCTTGGGCAGGACTTGAATCACGGCGCTGCGTTGCAGTTGAAGCACCACACCGTTGCCCACATCCAAACCAATTTGGCTGTCGCCCAGTTGCGCAATCTTGCCGAGCATGCCGCCGGTGGTGACCACCTCGTCGCCCTTGGCCAAGGCATCGAGCATGGCCTTGAGTTCTTTTTGGCGCTTCATTTGCGGGCGAATCATGACGAAATACAGCACCACAAACATCAGCACCAACGGCAACATGCTCATCAAAGAGGATGACAAATCGTTGGCGGGTGCAGCAGCAGGGGCGGATTGGGCGTAAGCGGTCGAAATCAGCACAAAAACTCTCCGTTGAAAGGCAACCGGCGATTGTATGCGGTTGGTATTACCTGTGATTTCATGTGTGTCTGGGAGTTAACAGCACGTCAGCTTGTGCAAACAGCGCTGAAACCATGGGCGTCGCCGTCCAAATCACGGCATTGAAGTGAGTGATTGGCAGACAGAATCGGAGATCCCTTTGGTTTTCACTTCTTTGCCTTGCCCATGCCTGAATACGCTGACATCCGACCCCACATGAAAACCGGCGACCTGCTTTTTTGGCGCAACCACAAAGGCGGCCCCGCCATTGGTTACTTAGAGCGATTGATTGTGCAAGCAGGCACCATGTCGCCCTACATACATGTGGGCATGTGTTGGGTGGAAGGCGGACGGGTATGGGTGATGGAAATCACCACCCGGGGTTGCGCGCCCAGGCTGTTGTCATTGACTGGCGACTTTGCATGGGTGTCGGCGCCGCAAGCTTTGAGCAAATCCGCACTGTGGCGAGCACAAAGTTTTTTCGGTGAATGGACTTACTCCCGATGGCAAGCATTGACGGGATGGTTGGGTAAATTGTCAATTGGCAAAGACCTGCGAGGCCAATGCGCGGAATATGTGTTGACTGTGTTGAATGACTGCGATCACTTGAAATTTGCCAACCCCATCGCCACCCCGCAAGGCGTGGCAGATGCGGCGCTGATGCAATGGCAAGCCCCGTTGGTGCATGTGTTTAACCCCAAGAGAGACAGCATTTTTCCGCCGGACAGGGATGGAGACTAGATCAATTCTCCACCCCAATGAAACAAGTGAATTGTCTTTTCGCATAAACATGCATTTGTATTTTTCGTTAAAAAGAATTCTTCAAACAAATTGACCACTCAAACCTATACGACCGTGTGAATGGCATTAACTTCTTGCAAACGCCAATAACTCCCCTATATGCCCTTGATCTGCCGCACGCAATCCGGCAATGTATTGCACGCGAATTTGGCCAGCAGAGTGAATGTTGGATGAGTCCGAGCCCCAACTCAGACGAGGGCGACCAAGCCGCATGGCCAGCAGATCCGACATTAAGCGGGCATGTCGACCGTTGCCGTTTGGAAATGCGTGAACCCATACCAATTGGTGATGAAACCGCACCGCTATTTCATCACTTGCATAGACAGCCCGATCAATCTGATAACGGGTGTTGTCTAACAACTCTCGCAGTTTCACTGACACTTGTGTCCAGTCGACACCAAGGTTCTTGTTGCTGTTTCGAAAAGTACCTGCCCATCTCCAAGTGTTGCCAAACATTTTGTTGTGCAGATCTCTGATGAACCCTTCTTCTAGCAGTTCGCGTTTGGTTTGTTTTGCTGCCCATGCATCGCCCTGAACAATATTCATTTGCTCCCAAGCGTTCAAGTCGCTTTGAGTGGTGATGTGTATCGGTATAAGCCCGGCGGCCTCATCGGGATCAAGCGGTGTAGCCCCCGGCGGATAGAAAAATTCCATGTCTGACCAATCACCAAAGCTCGCGGCGCGACCCGTCTAACAGTGACTTGACTGTCATCGCTAATTGAAACTGGTGCAGCGAATCCTGCACTGCTTGGTCTTCCAGCGCCATGGAATGTGCTATCGGTTGCAAGCGGTTACGTGCAACCGCTTCAGCTTGTGTTTGGACCATCTCATTCAAACTGGTGCGCGGCACCAAGGCATATTGCAACTCGCAATCTAAGGCCTCGGCCAGTTTTCGCAAACTGCCCAGCGTGATCGCGTCCGAGGCTTCAGAACTTTCTAATTTGCGAACCCCTGCGTGCGACATACCGAGCCGACGCGCAAATGCTGCCGCTGTCATTCCCAAAGACTCTCGAATGGCGCGTACCCAACCCGAGCTGGGGCGAGGGCTCAAACTGGCCGCTTTCCAAGTGGCCAATTGGCCTTGGATTTGCTGGAGTTGCAGGTCGCGGAAAGACGTGTTCATGGTGCTTATAGGTAATATTTCAAGAAAATAAATATAACCT
>RFYK01000122.1 GCA_009925585.1 Betaproteobacteria bacterium
CTCATGCCACGTTGGGTGAAATAAGCCATGTCGGCTTTCGATGAGGCACGGCCGCCGCCATCCAAATACCTGACTTGCCCTGTCTGAGGGTCATGTATCAACCAAAAAGCATCGCCACCCATGCCGGTCATGTGTGGATAAATCACGGCCAACACCGCGGCGGTGGCCAGTGCCGCATCCACCGCTGAACCGCCCGCGCGCAATACGTCTGCACCCGCCTCAGAAGCCAAATGGTGCGGCGAAGTCACCATGCCGCGCTGCGCGGTCACCGCGCTGCGTTCTTCGAATTGAATCATGTGTTCTTTCAGGGTTGCGGGCCGTCGTAGCCTTCGATGATCACCAAGTCAACGGTTGAGATGTGACCCCGCAATGCGATGGCCGCTTGGTATTCGGGAGAGTGCCAGCAATCCAATGCGGCTTGGTAACTGGGGAATTCCATCACCACATTGCGAGAGCGGCTTTGACCTTCTGGGTTTTCAAAGTTGCCACCACGCACCAAGAATTTGGCACCGTATTTTTTGAAAGCCACGGCGTTGGCTGCGATATACAACTTGTATTGCTCCGGGTCGGACACATCGACTCGGCCCATCCAATAACCTTTTGCCATGTTGACTCCTCATTGACTGTCGATGATTCTAGGCACGGCCAGTCAGTTTGCCGTCCGACAGTGTCGTTAGAATCTTGGCTCATGAAAACCACGCCAATAACCGACTCACTCGCAGCCCTCACGGTCTGCGGCGAGTTACACCTGCTTGGCATTTCCATCAAAACCACGACCACCGGCTGACAAGCTACGGTTCGTCGTGCCCTTCCCGGCCGAACGAGCCGGGGGTCAACAACACACTGACTGAAAGGGCAAACCCATGAAAACCATTGGCAATCGCGTAGGTCTGGTCGGCTGGCGCGGCATGGTCGGCTCGGTCCTGATGGACCGCATGCTGGCTGAAAAAGACTTCGACCTGATCGAACCCATCTTCTTCTCCACCTCCAACGTTGGCGGCGCTGCACCCGCCATGGCAAAGAACGAAACCCGTTTATGGGATGGCAACGATGTCAATGCGCTCAAAGCCTGCGACATCATCATCACTTGCCAAGGCGGGGACTACACCAGCGAGGTCTTTCCCAAATTGCGTGCCGCCGGTTGGCACGGCCATTGGATCGATGCCGCATCGACGCTGCGCATGAAGGACGATGCCGTCATCATTCTGGACCCGGTCAACCTGCCGGTCATTGAAAACGCCTTGTCCAAAGGTGGCAACAACTGGATTGGCGGCAACTGCACCGTCAGTTGCATGTTGATGGGCGTCGGGGCCTTGTACAAAGCCGGTTTGGTGGAATGGATGAGCACACAAACTTACCAAGCGGCTTCCGGCGGTGGCGCGGCGCACATGCGTGAATTGTTGACGCAATACGGTACGCTGCACGGCGAAGTCAAAGCTTTGTTGGACGACCCCAAATCAGCCATTTTGGACATTGACCGGCAAGTCATCGCCAAACAACGCGGCTTGAGCGCCAAAGAAACAGAACACTTCGGCGTTCCACTGGGCGGCTCGCTGATTCCTTGGATCGACAAAGACCTGGGTTTGGGCAAGCACCAAGGTGACGAAGGCTGGGGCACCAGCCGTGAAGAATGGAAAGGCATGGCCGAAACCAACAAGATATTGGGTCAAGGCGCAGGTTTCTCTGCACCAGCGGTTCCGGTGGATGGGTTTTGCGTTCGGGTCGGTGCCATGCGCTGCCACAGCCAAGCGCTGACCTTCAAACTGAAAAAAAATGTGCCCTTGGCCGACATCGAAGCCATGATCGCAGCCGATAACCCTTGGGTGAAAGTGATCGCTAACACCCGCGAAGAAACCATCAAACACTTGACGCCTGTGGCCGTGACCGGAACCATGGACATCCCAGTGGGTCGCATTCGAAAGATGGCATTTGGACCGGAATACGTGGGCGCTTTCACCATTGGAGACCAATTACTTTGGGGTGCAGCCGAACCGCTGCGCCGCATGTTGCGCATTTTGTTGCGCGGATGAGTCAAATGGCCGCTTCAGAGGCGATTCGTTTATGATCCGCTCTTCCCAAGACACTAGAGAATTTGCGTATATGTCTCTGTCGTTGAAACAATTTTCCCGTTTTGCCTTCGCCCTTCCCGCGCTTTTTTTGACAGCCAATGCGTGGGCGTTGCAAATCAGCCAGCCCATGCTGATGTCAAGGCTGGGTGAACCGCTCAAATTGCAGTTCATCGTCACAGATGTTTCGGTTTCGGAAGAGCAATTGCTGACCATCGCGGTGGCAGAACCCAAGGTTTACGAGAGCACGCAAATCAAGCGGGTCGCCGGTCTGGACAACATCACGTTTGAGATCAGCAAACAAGCCAATGGCAATTACTTGGTGCAAGCCAACGGCAGCCAACCCATGGTGGATGAACACGCCGACCTGATCATCGATTTTGATTGGGCCACGGGCCGACGTTACATGAACATCAGCTTGGACATCAAGACGGCGCCGCCCACCGCAGCCTCCATGGCCGCCACCGCACCAGCGCAAGCGGCGAACCAACCCTTGGGGCCAGCGCCCACGCAGGAAACGCCAGCAGCCCCTGCGGTTGCTGCACCTGCTGCATCCACCGAGACCTCACCTGCTGGCTCAACCAATGCAACTTCTGACAGCAAAGAACCCGCCGTGGCACCAACGGCAGCCCAAGAAAAACAAACCGTTGAAGTTTGGTCTCAATCGATTGAAGTGCAAAAGGGCGACACCGCCAGCAAGCTCTTGGCAGGCATGGCCAACGCAGACATCTCCCTGGACCAGTTACTGTTGGCCATGTTGCAACAAAACCCCAAGGCATTTGTTGACAACAACGTCAACCGGCTCAAGGCAGGCGCGCTGATCACCTTGCCCTCGACGGCAGACGCGGCGGCTTTTGACCGCAAGCAAGCCCGCGAGAACATCCGCTTACAAGCCACCGATTTCCAAACCTACCGTGCTTCATTGGGCGCAACCGCGCCCGTCGCCAAACAAACCACGGGCAGCCAACGCGAAAGCAGCGGCAAGCTCAAGGCGGATGTGGCGGCACCCGCCAACACACCACCGGACCAGCTGACGCTGAGCAAACCCGGGGACACTGACGCCGAGAAGCTCACCAAACAGCTGCAGGCCGAAGAAAACGCCAAGCAAGCCAAGGAGGTCAGCGACAACCTCAGCCAGTTGAGCCAACTCTCCCAAGCCGCTTCCAAATTCGGGCAAGGGTTCTCTGCACGTTTTCCTGCGTTGAGTGCCAGTTACCAACAAGGCATGGACTGGGCGCAACGCCATGTGTTTGAACTGATTGCAGGCGCTGCGTTGTTTGCCGCGTTCTTGGTCAGTTTTTCGTTGATGCGTGATGGCCGTCGCAAGGCCGATCAACCCAGCGCCGACAACGATGACGATTCGCTGCACCACACGCATCACTCTTCTGAAACCCACCATTTCCAAGACGATGCGGTTCAGCAAAGTCTGCATTTGCCACCCGACTTGAACCTCGATTTAGACGATAGCCCCAGCCAATCCACATCCGCTGCGCAAGCCCCTGTGCATGTGGATGGACCCGCTGAAAAAGCCGCGTTATCGGCTTTCCCCGTCGACAACACACCCACCGTCATCGACCATGGTGAAGACCCGTTTGTGATGCGACTCGAATTGGCTGATGAACTCTGGAAACTGGGCCAAAAACAAACCGCGCTGGCGCTGGCGCAAGAAGTCGCTGACCAAACCCACGGCGAAACCCGTGACATGGCGCAGCGCTGGCTCAAAGACCGGACTTGAGCGCCGTGCGGGTGGCGCTGGGCCTGAGCTTTTTGGGCCAGGCTTACGAGGGTTGGCAAAGCCAAGCCTCTGGCAACACCGTCCAAGACCATCTGGAAAAAGCGTTGGCCGTGTTTTGTGGCCACCGCGTCAGCACTTTGTGCGCCGGACGCACTGACAGCGGTGTTCACGGCTTGCAGCAAGTGGTGCATTTCGACACGCCCTTGGAACGAGACATGTCCTCGTGGGTTCGCGGCACCAATACCTATTTACCTGCGGATATCGCCGTTCAATGGGCGCATCCCGTACCCGACCATTTCCATTGCCGCGCCAGCGCGGTGGCGCGCCGTTACACCTACATTTGCTTGGAGTCACCGGTGCGCCCCAGCTTGGAAGCTGGGCGGGTGGGGTGGGTGTTTCGTCCCATGCAATTGCAACCGATGCAAGAAGCCGTGCAATACATCGTCGGCGAACACGACTTCACGTCGTTTCGCGCTTCAAGCTGCCAAGCGTTGAGCCCCGTGAAAACATTGCACAACGTTCAGATCAAACGCATTGGCCAACGGCCTGACACAGCTTACTGGCGTTTTGATTTTGCAGGCAACGCGTTTTTGCACCACATGATTCGCAACCTGATGGGTTGCTTTGTCGCCATCGGTCAGGGCGCCAAACCGCCCGCTTGGATGGCAGACGTGTTGGCTGCCCGCGACCGTAAAGCGGCCGCGCCGACGTTCGCGCCTGATGGTTTGTATTTCGTCGGACCGGTTTACGACCCGCACTGGGGCTTGCCCGCTGACCCGCCCTCTTATGATTGGCTACCAGGCACCTCCTCATGAACGCCATTCCCATCAAAATTTGCGGTCTCACGCGCGAGCAAGATGTGCTGGCGGCTGTGACTGCGGGCGCAAACGCCATCGGTTTCGTGCTCTACCCGCCGTCACCCCGCCATGTCAGTGCACAGCGGGCCGCCGAACTGGCCGCGCTGTTGCCTGCGTTTGTCGCGCCGGTGCTGTTGTTCGTGAACGCCACTTTCGAAGACATCCGCCAAGCCGCTGAGCAGGTTCCCGGCGCATGGTTGCAATTCCATGGTGACGAAACCCCTGAATTTTGCGCAAATACCGCCCAAACCCTGGGCAGGCGCTGGTTACGGGTGGCCCGCATTCCGCAGGAAACCCCTGAGGGCAAAGCCCCGTTTGACCTCGTAAACTACGCTTTCCTTTACCAACAAGCCGATGCGCTGTTGCTCGACACCTTGGTCGATGCTTACGGCGGCAGCGGCCACCGCTTCAATTGGTCACAGCTTCCAACAAACGTCAATGCTCACCTCGTTTTGTCTGGTGGACTCACACCTGCAAACGTGGCCGATGGCATTCGCGCCGTGCACCGGTGCGGTTTGTCGCTGGCAGTTGATGTGAGCTCGGGCGTGGAAAGCGCCAAGGGCATCAAGGACCCCGACAAGATTCGCGCCTTCGTGGCGGCCGTGCGCAACACCACGCTCGCCGATTGATTGATTTGCAGCCCTCGGCTGCCCCTTCCCTTGGAAACACCATGTCGACCTACCAGCAACCCGATGCCAGCGGGCACTTTGGCCAATTCGGAGGCAGTTTCGTCAGCGAAACCCTGACCCATGCCATTGAAGAATTGAAAGAGGCCTACGCCAAGTACCAACACGACCCGGCGTTCATCGCCGAATTCAAATCCGAGTTGGCCCACTTTGTCGGACGCCCCTCGCCCATCTACCATGCCGCGCGCATGAGCCGTGAAATGGGCGGCGCACAAATTTATTTGAAGCGCGAAGACCTCAACCACACCGGCGCACACAAAATCAAC
>RFYK01000123.1 GCA_009925585.1 Betaproteobacteria bacterium
GCTTGAAGAGAAAGCAATTGCGACTGCACCTGCATTTGCTCAATAAAGTCGATGTCTTCTTCTGGAAAGTCCAAACATGCTTCAATTTGCATGCGCACATGCACCACGGCTTGCGCGAGCTTGTCCACACGCCTGGAGAATTCGCCCTCCAGCGAACGGCCTGCGCTGCGAACCGCGGCTTGGGTTTGCGCATCGATCAAATCCGCCACGGCTTCGGCTTGTGCCAAGTCCAGCTTGTGGTTTAAGAATGCGCGCTCGGTGAATTCGCCCGGACGCGCCATTCGCAAGCCTGGCAAGCACGCCAATGCGTCAGGCTGTGTTTGTTTGGATAACCACAGGCAATGCGACACCAGCATCTGCAAAACGACCGCGCCGCCATGGCCTTGCAACTCCAACACATCCTCACCGGTGTAACTGTGTGGCGCGGGAAAAAACACCGCCAACACTTGGTCTATGGCCTCTTGGTTGGCGTCTTTGATGGTGACCAAATGCGATTGCCGAGGTTGCAACTCGCGCTGGGTGAGTTGCTGGGCAAAGCTGCTGAGTTGCTTGCCGCTTAAACGGACCACCCCGACCGCGCCGCGCCCTGGCGGCGTGGCAATGGCAATGATGGGCGCGTCGCGTTCAGACAGCATGGTTCATCTGTCTTGTGGCCGCCGTGCGCGTCAGTTCATCACGCCGAGTTGCTTGTTGATCATCCACTGTTGGGCGATCGACAAAATGTTGTTGGACAGCCAATACAACACCAAGCCTGCGGGAAAGAAAAAGAACATGACACTGAACGCCAATGGCATGAACCACATCATCTTGGCTTGGATCGGATCGGGCGGTGTCGGGTTCAACCAAGTCTGAAACATGGAGGTGGCGGTCATTAACAACGGCAGGATGAACCATGGGTCGGGGGCGGCCAAATCGTGCACCCAGCCGACCCAAGGCGCGTTGCGCATTTCAACCGACGACAACAACACCCAATACAGCGCAATGAAAAATGGAATTTGCACAGCAATTGGCAAACAGCCACCCAATGGATTGACTTTTTCCTCACGGTAAATCCGCATCATCTCCATTTGCATTTGTTGCGGGTTGTCCTTGAGTCGTTCGCGCATCTCCATGATCTTGGGGTTGATGGCTTTCATCTTGCCCATGCTCTTATAGGCCTGCGAATTGAGCCAGTAAAAGGCGATTTTCAACACCACCACCAACGCCACGATGGCCCAACCCCAGTTGCCAATCACCCGGTTCAATTCAAACAACAACCAGAACAAAGGCTTGGACAAAATCGTGAGCCAACCATAGTCTTTGACCAGCTCAAGTCCGGGGTAAATCGCTTCCAGTGTTTTTTCTTCCTGTGGTCCCACAAACAAGCGCGCCGTTTGCATTAAACGCGACGAGGGCGCGACCGCTGGCAATGGCGCCACCATGCCCACCGAATACAAATTGGTGTCTATTTTGCGAGCGAACAATTCACGCTGCTGCGTGTCGTCCAACAACCAGGCCGACGCAAAATAATGCTGAACCATCGCGACATAACCTTGTTGGCTTTGCTTTTCAAAATCCGCTTTGTTTTTTTCAATGTCAGCAAATTCCACTTTTTGGTATTTTTTCGCGGCGGTAAATACCGCCGGGCCAGTGAATGTGGAATAAAAAGACGACTCGCCTTCTGGCTTGTTGCCGTCGCGCACCAATTGCACATACAGCTGAGGCGTGATGGGTGCATTCGACAGGTTAACGATGTCGTGCTTGACGTCGACGGCATAACTGCCACGTTTGAGCACGTAGGTTTTGATCAACTTGACATCGCCTGTCGGCGCCGACTCGAACGTGATTTGCAATTCGTTGTCGCCCTCCTTGAGGCTGGTTTGGCCACTGAACTGCATCGGCGTTTTGTGTGTCGGCCAAGCCGCGCCCGTGGCGGCACCAATCAAACCCGATTGCGCCAAATACACGCGTTCTTTGCTGTCGTCCATCAACACCACGTTGCTGCCTGACCGATGCGCGTCTTTGTGTTTGAGCAACTCAGCCCTGACCAAGCTTCCACCCTCGGTGCTGAACTGCAGTTTCAACACATCGGTTTCGACATCGATGCGCTTGGCAACGGCTTGTGCGAGCGGCTGCGCGCCTTCGCCGACTTGGGGCAAGGAACCAGTCGGGGTAGGTGCCACTGCCGCAGGTGTTTCTCCAGCAGGTGAAGCGGGTGCTGGTGCGGCCGCTGTTGGTGCTGGCTGCGGAAAAAAAGTGGGTTTCTTGCCATGGCTGATTTGCCACTGGTCCCACAACATGACCAAAGAAAATCCAAAAACAACCCAAAGAATGGTGCGGCGAATGTCGTTCATGGCAAATGTGACTCAGATGGTGAAGAGGAGGTGCGCTGGCGTAACCACATGCCAGGCGTGGAAAACACGGGATTCAATGGGACCGGGTCGTGTCCGCCATGGCACCAAGGATGACAGCGCGCAATGCGTTTGAGGGTCAAATAACTCCCTGCGGCCGCACCGTGCCTGGCCAGCGCTTGCACACCGTAAGCAGAACACGTTGGGGTAAATCGACAAGAGGAACCCAACCATGGGCTCAACAACAAGCGATAGGTTTTGATCAACCCGATCAACAAACGTCTCATGTGGTGATTTCTGCTTTGTCAAACAATTGCTGCAATTCCAAGCGGACCGCGGTTTTCAATGCCGCCGATGTCGCGCTGGTAAAGACGCGCGAGTCAAATGCTTTTCGCAACCTGACCACCCGCTCACTGGCAGGCTGTGACCATCGCTGATGCTCGGCGAACGCATAAATTTGACGCTTGATGGTGTTGCGTGTGACGGCCCGCTTGGCCCATCGCTTGGGAACCACCGCGCCAATGCGGTTGTGCGTCGCGGGTGCTTTGATGTGAAGCGCAAAATGGTCGGTGCTGGCATGTACGCCTGCGTCCATGACCGCGTCAAAGTCTGTTTTCTGGGTGATGCGAACCACAGCCAATGACTGTGCGCGGTCTGCCGTCAGAGAACGTTCGCTCAGACAGCCAACCGTTTGCGGCCTTTGGCGCGTCTGGCATTGATGACGGCACGTCCACCGCGGGTTTTCATGCGAACCAAAAAGCCGTGGGTGCGCGCACGGCGGGTTTTAGAAGGTTGGTAAGTGCGTTTCATGGTCTGTGTCTCGGGTTCAAAGGTAAACCGTGCATTATCTCTGTTTTTAGCCCGTCCTTAGCGAATTTTCGCTTTAGATGTGATGGCTTACCAAAGAAATCCCATGTGCTGTTTCAAATTTCCATGTTTCTGTGGATAATTTTTTGATAAAGTACGAGATATGCGTTCTGATACCCGTTCTATCCACAGTTTTCCCTGCTCGAGTGGCCGTCCATGACCCACTCGGCTGTTCCCGCAGAATCCAACGACGCCGGCCAGGCTTTGTGGCAGTCTTGCATCGACTTGCTGGCCCAGGAGTTGCCAGAACAGCAATTCATCACGGTATGGTCAACCCATCCAACTCGACTTTGCGTTGACTGCCAAGGCCCCGGCCAGCAAGGTTTTGCCTGTGCGCGGGCCGACCGATTCCGAAGAATTCACTGGGGTGTTGGCTTCTTCTTCCAACGATACCGCGCTCAATGGCTTCAAAAACCGGCTCAACAGCAGTTTGTGTTTTGACACCCTGGTTGAAGGCACCGCCAACCGCATGGCCCGAGCCGCGGCCATGCATGTGGCAAACGTGCCGGGGCAGCTCTACAACCCGTTGTTCATTTATGGCGGTGTCGGGCTTGGCAAAACCCACTTGATGCATGCGGTTGGCAACCAATTGCTGCAAAACAAACCCGACGCAAAAGTGCTTTACATCCATGCCGAACAATTTGTGTCGGACGTGGTCAAAGCCTATCAACGCAAGACGTTCGATGAGTTCAAACAACACTACCATTCGCTGGACTTGTTGCTGATCGATGATGTCCAATTTTTTGCCAACAAAGACCGCACGCAAG
Organism: Betaproteobacteria bacterium; assembly: GCA_009925585.1. GTDB lineage: Bacteria > Pseudomonadota > Gammaproteobacteria > Burkholderiales > Burkholderiaceae_C > Limnohabitans. Next base: position 3,965 of record RFYK01000123.1, read on the forward strand.
AAGAGTTTTTCAACGCGTTTGAAGCCTTGCTGGCCAAAAAATCGCACATCGTGATGACAAGTGACACCTATCCAAAAGGACTGGCTGACATCCACGAACGGCTGGTGTCACGGTTTGACTCGGGGCTGACTGTCGCGATCGAGCCGCCTGAGCTTGAAATGCGGGTGGCCATTTTGATCAACAAATCGCGGTCTGAAGGCGCTGAAATGCCCGAAGAAGTGGCGTTTTTTGTGGCAAAAAATGTGCGCTCCAACGTACGCGAGTTGGAAGGCGCCTTGCGTAAAATCTTGGCGTATTCGCGCTTCAACCAAAAAGAAGTGTCCATTCAACTCGCGCGTGATGCATTGCGCGATCTGCTGTCCATACAAAACCGCCAAATTTCCGTGGAAAACATCCAAAAAACAGTGGCTGATTACTACAAAATCAAGGTCGCTGACATGTATTCCAAGAAACGGCCTGCTTCCATCGCCCGACCACGCCAAATCGCCATGTACCTGGCCAAAGAACTGACGCAAAAAAGCCTGCCAGAAATTGGCGAATTGTTTGGTGGACGTGACCACACCACGGTATTGCATGCAGTCCGCAAAATTTCCGCCGAACGTCAAACCGTGAGTGAATTGAACCAACAGCTCCATGTGCTTGAACAAACCCTCAAAGGCTAAGGCGTGATCCACCGATTTTCTCACCCTGTGGATAGTTTTGGAATAACTTCATGGTTATCCACAGGGCGTGTTGTTTTTGAAAAGTTGTTCATGTTCAGCATGAGGTATCCATGGCACTTGCAAACAGTGTTTGGCGGTGCCCAAGTGCTTGATATAAAAGTGGAAAATACGCTTGTCCACACCAACTGGCCTTGCTTATCTACTACTGCTATTGATTAATAAAGAATTTAAGAAGAGGATGACATGATTGTCTTGAAAGCCACCCAAGCGCAAATCGTTGCGTCACTGCAATCGGTTGCAGGCATCGTTGAACGTCGCCACACGTTGCCCATATTGGCCAATGTGATGTTGAAGAAAACCGGCGACTCGGTGCAATTGACCACCAGTGACCTTGAAATTCAAATTCGCACCGATGCGCAGTTGGGCGGCGACAGTGGAAATTTCAGCACCACGGTGGGTGCGCGCAAATTGATGGACATCTTGCGCTCGATGCCTGTCGATCAAACGGTCACACTCGAAAGCAACCAAAACAAGTTGTTGCTCAAGAGCGGTAAGAGCCGGTTCACGCTGCAAACTTTGCCAGCGGAAGATTTCCCGTTGGTCCAAGAGTCGGCCAATTTCGGCCCTGTGTTCAGCGTGCCTCAGCAAACATTGAAAGCGCTGCTGCAGCAAGTTTCGTTCTCGATGGCGGTGCACGACATTCGCTATTACCTCAATGGCATTTTGTTTGTGGCCGAGGGCAAGCAGCTCAGTTTGGTGGCCACCGATGGCCACCGATTGGCTTACACATCCGCCACACTGGCCGTGGATGTGCCCAAGCAAGAAGTCATACTGCCCCGCAAAACAGTGCTTGAATTGTTGCGTTTGCTCAGCGACAAAGAGGGTGACATTGAGATGCAATTTGCCACCAACCAGGCACGTTTCAGTTTCGATGGCAAGGAGTTCGTCACCAAG
>RFYK01000124.1 GCA_009925585.1 Betaproteobacteria bacterium
GACTTCGGCATTCAAGGTTTGCTGTGTGTAGTGTTGGATGTCCAAAATTTTGCGACGGTCGCGAAATTCAGCAAAGGTGACAGCCAAACCATCGCGCCCGGCACGACCGGTTCGGCCAATGCGGTGAACATAGTCTTCTTGCTTCATGGGCAAGCCGAAATTGAACACATGGCTGATGCTTGGCACGTCAATGCCGCGGGCGGCCACATCGGTGGCCACCAAAATTTGCACGCGACCATCACGCAGCGCCTGCAGACGGCGGTTACGCAAGCCTTGGCTCAACGCACCGTGCAAAGCCACGGCAGAAAACCCGACTTGCTGCAAATCTTCGGCGAGCGCATCACATTCAATTTGCGTGCTGGCAAACACAATCGCTTGGTCAATGGTGGTGTCACGCAACCAATGGTCGAGCAATTTGCGTTTGTGTTGCTGGCTGTCTGCCCAAAACAAAATTTGTTTGATATTGCTTTTTTGCGCTTGGGTAGATTCGATTTGCAAGCGCTGGGGTGTGCGCATGATGCGCGCCGCCAATTGCTGAATACGCGGGGCTATCGTGGCGCTGAACATCATGGTTTGACGGCGTGACTCTGTCAGCTTGTGAATGTCAGCCAAGTCTTCGGCAAAGCCCAAATCCAACATGCGATCGGCTTCATCGACCACCAAAAATTGCACCTTGCTCAAATGCAATTGCTTGGAACGCTGCAGGTCCAGCAAGCGCCCAGGGGTGGCAACCACCAAGTCGGCATTGTGCAAACGCGCAATTTGCAACGGGTACGGCATGCCACCCACCACACAGGCCACACGCAATCCTTTGCAATGTTTCACCAAATCGATGGCGTCTTTGGCCACTTGCTGGGCCAATTCGCGGGTGGGGCACAACACCAAGGCGCTGGGAAAAGCAGGTTTGACGTGGCGCACGTCGGTGGGGTTTTTGCGGCGTGGCTTTTTCGGAAGTTCTTCGCCGTTGGCCTTGGCCTGCTCCACTTTCAAAGCCCAAGCTTTGTTTTCTTCTTGCTCTTGCGCTTGGCGCTCGATCAGGATGGTGTGCAACACCGGCAGCAAAAAAGCCGCGGTCTTGCCGCTGCCGGTTTGGCTGGAGACCAACAAATCGTTGGCAGGTTTGTCTGCGTTGTCTTGCAAGGCCAAAGGAATGGCGCGCAATTGCACTTCGGTGGGTTGCGTGAAATTCAAGTCATGCACAGCTGCCAAGAGCTCTTTGGCCAAACCCATTTGGGCAAATGCATTGGGTGCAGCAGGTGTTGCGGTGGGGGTGATGGCGCCATGCGCGCTGGTTTCGGTGACTGGCTCGTGGTGAGCGTCAGCGGGGGAATGCAAATTCAAATCGTCCATTGTGTTGTTTGCCTGCACCCGAAAAGGTGAGGCTGCTCCGTTCAAAAGTTTGAAAAACATCAACCTTCAAACAAAGCATGTTGCAAGAAACTGCAACGCGGCTCTAAAAGAACCCAAGGTGTGAAGAGGATGTAGCTAGGTTGCGCCAATCGGCACAACTAAGGGTATTCTCGCACGAAAAGCGGATGCGGTTTTGACTATTTTTGAAGACTTACAGTTTCAAAAAATGTTCGCGGTAATGCGCGAGTTCGTCAATGGATTCGTGAACGTCTGCCAGCGCTGTGTGGCTTTGCTGTTTTTTGAAGCTGTTGTAGACCTCTGGTTTCCAGCGTTTAGACAATTCCTTCAAAGTGCTCACATCCAAATTTCGGTAATGAAACCAAGCTTCAAAACGTGGCAAGTATTTCAATAAGAATCGCCGATCTTGCCCGATGGTGTTGCCACACATGGGTGCCACGCCTTTGCTGACATATTGCTTCATGAAGGCAATCAACACCTCTTCGGCTTGCGCTTCGGTGACGGTGGAAGCCTTGACCTTGTCAATCAAACCGCTTTTGCCGTGGGTGCCTTTGTTCCAGGCGTCCATGCCAGCCAACAAGGTGTCGCTTTGGTGAATCACCAAGACGGGGCCTTCAATGCGGGGCGAAAGATCTGGACCAGTCACCACGATGGCAATTTCCAGCAACCTTTCCCGCTCTGGGTCGAGCCCAGACATTTCACAATCCAACCAGACCAAGTTGTTATCGTTTTTGGTAAGTTCAAGCGTCGCGGCAGGCGCGTGGGTGTGGGGTTCAGAGGTCATGTGGACATTGTCCCTCAAGCGAACGCTGAAACCACCTTATGAACGAAAATGGAGGTCTGCTTGTCACCTTGTCGGTGATCTGGTGCAAACCTCTACACTTCTCCCATGATGTCACCCATGAATTTCACCCTGCTGTTCGCCGTGTTGTTGTTGGTCAATTTGCTGCTCAAGTTGTGGCTGGCCAACCGGCAAATTCGCCACGTAGCCAACCACCGCGCCCAAGTGCCTGCTGATTTCGCCGAATCCATCAGCCTGCCTACCCATCAAAAGGCCGCGGATTACACCTTGGCCAAACTTCGATTAGGCCATTGGGATCTGGCGCTGGACGCGATCGTGTTGCTGGGTTGGACCTTGCTGGGTGGCTTGAGCCTGTTGGACCAATGGTTGCTGGAACTCACCGGCCCGGGCATGCTGCAACAACTGTTGTTGGTTGCAGGCTTCATGTTGATCACCGGTGCTTTGAATTTGCCGATTTCCTATTACCAAACCTTTCACCTCGAACAACGCTTCGGCTTCAACCACATGACGGTGGGGCTGTGGCTCAGCGATTTGGTCAAAAGCACCTTGGTGGGTGCGGTGCTGGGCATGCCTTTGATTTGGGCCGTCTTGCAATTGATGCAATCAGGCGGCAGCCTGTGGTGGCTTTGGGCGTGGGCATTGTTGGTGGCTTACCAGTTGTTTGTGATGTGGATCGCACCCAACTTCATCATGCCCTTGTTCAACAAGTTCCAACCGTTGGAAGACGCTGAACTGAAAGAACGTGTCAACCAGTTGATGCAACGCACCGGTTTCCAATCTGACGGTTTTTTTGTGATGGACGGCAGTCGCCGCTCTGCCCACTCGAATGCATTTTTCACTGGCCTTGGCAAACAAAAACGGGTGGTGTTTTTCGACACCTTGCTCAAGCAGCTGAACCCCAGTGAAATGGAAGCCGTGTTGGCGCATGAACTCGGGCATGCCAAGCTCAACCACATACCTAAATCACTGCTCAGAAGTTTCATGGTCACACTGTTGGGCATGGCCGCGTTAGGCTGGCTCAGCACCCAAGTTTGGTTTTACCAAGGGCTGGGCGTCATGCCGCATGCCCTGTCTGAAAACCATGCCTTGGCATTGCTGTTGTTCTTGCAATTCGTGCCATTGTTGACATTCATCACGACACCGCTTCGCGCCGCACGTTCGCGTCAACACGAGTTTGAAGCGGATGCTTTTGCCAGCGAACACGCCAACGCGGCCGACTTGCGCCAAGCGCTGATCAAGCTCTACCAAGACAACGCGTCCACACTCACACCCGACCCGTTGTACGTGGCTTTCTACCATTCGCACCCGCCGGCTTCGCAGCGCTTGGCCAAATTGGCTTCATGACGCAAACGGGCCGTGTGGTCGCCAGCCATGGCAGACATGTGGTGGTCGAGGACAGTGAAGGTAACCGGCGCATCTGTCACCCACGCGGCAAAAAAAACCAAGCCGTGGTCGGCGATTGGGTGCAATGGTTGGCCAGTGAAGATGAAGGCAGCATTGAATCGGTAGATACACGCAAAAACCTGTTTTACCGTCAAGACGACATACGCACCAAGTCATTTGCCGCCAACCTTGACCAAGTACTGGTGCTGGTCGCTGCCGAACCCGAGTTTTCTCAAAGCCAAGTGGCACGCGCGTTGATCGCCGCTGAACATGCGGGCATACGCAGCTTGATCGCTTTGAACAAACAAGATTTGCGCGACGCATTTGACAAAGCATGGGCACGTCTGTCCCCTTACCGGGCATTTGGCGTCGCGGTTTTGCCTTTGGGTTTGCGCGATGACAACGACCCCTTGGTGGCTTTGCGTGCCGAACTGAATCACCGCGTGACCTTGGTACTGGGGCCTTCAGGCGCGGGCAAAAGCACCTTGATCAACCGATTGGTGCCTGCGGCCAATGCCAGCACCAACATCATCTCCAAAGCGCTGAACAGCGGCAAGCACACGACCACATCCACCACCTGGTATTGGGTCGATACGGCCAAAACCACAGCCTTGTTGGATTCACCCGGATTTCAAGAGTTCGGGTTGAATCACATGGCGCCCACCGAACTGGCCACTTGCATGCCGGACATGCGGCCATACAAAGACGATTGCAAGTTTTACAACTGCACGCATGTGCATGAACCCGATTGCGGTGTGCGGCGCGCCTTGGCCGCAGGTCAGATAGACGCCGGACGCTACAAAATTTATGTGGAACTGTTCGCTGAGTTGTCGGCGCCTAAAACTTATTGAACAGGTTGATTTCAACCGACCATGCGCGCCAGGGTGAGTAACGCCAATAAAAACATCCACATCACCACCGCCCGCCAAACCAAACCGACCATGCTGCGAAGGTGTGCAAATTCAGGTTCACGGCCTGCTGTGGGCGGCACCATGTCACTGATGCCGGCGAGTTCGGGTGGTTCATCAGGCGCCAGCACTGCGCCCCCCAAACGCACATTGATCGCGCCAGAGGTGGCGGCCAACACGACACCGTCGTTGGGTTGCTGAAATTGATCGGCTTGTTGACGCCACGCGTCCACCGCGTCTTCAAAATTCCCGACCACGGCAAAAGACAAACCCGTCAAACGTGACGGCAACCAATCCACCCGAGACCAAGCACTGGCGCTGACCGACGCGAGCGCTTCGCTGGTGTGAGGGCCATCATCCACTGCCTTGGAAGGCTCACCCCAAGCCTGAAAAAGCAACGCAGACAACCGAAACATCAGCGCACCCACCGGACCCAGACCGACAGCGGCCAACAATGAAAACCATGCCACCACGCCAAACACATGGCGGTGCGCGGCCAGCGCGGAATGCTCGATCACATGCCTGATGATTTCTGTGCGCGTCATTGACACATCGGCCTCGCCCTGCCACTCGCGCAGGAGTTCTCTGGCTGCCACATCGTCACCCGTGGCCAATGCATCGCGAATGCCTGTGAAATGGTGGCTAAAGCGCCTGAACCCCAAGGTGGCATACAGCACAGCGAGGTTCCACAGCATGGCAAACACCCAACCCATGCCCAACATCAACCACCAGTGCACCGCCACAACCACCATGCAAGGCACACCCACCGCCACCCACCAAGCCGTCCACGCGTGCCTGCGATCACCTGCGTCCAGGTTGTTTTTCAGCCAGTCGGCCCACGCATGAAATGCTTTCTCCAAGCTGTGTCCAGAGGCCAGTGGCCTGACCTGTTCCAACAAAAATGCAAATAGGAGCGATAGAAAACTCATGTGCCAATGATAGAAGTTAAACGCCAGCGCTTAAAAATTCGTAGAGCTGACGCAAGATACCCGCAGTGGCACCCCAAATCAGCCGTTGCTTGTGTTCGGTCTCATAGGGCATGGAGTACCACTCGCGCTGGACGCCACGCCATTGCGCAGCATGCCGCC
>RFYK01000125.1 GCA_009925585.1 Betaproteobacteria bacterium
TCAAGTCGTCAATCAAATCCGTGGGGTCTTCCAAACCGACAGACAAGCGGATGGTGCCCGCACCAATGCCAGCAGCAGCCAGAGCGTCGTCGCTCATTCGGAAATGGGTGGTGCTGGCCGGATGAATCACCAGCGACTTGCTGTCGCCCACATTTGCCAAATGGCTGAACAGCTTCAATGCTTCGATGAATGCACGGCCTTGCGATCGAGTACCTTTGATGTCAAAACTGAACACCGAACCTGCGCCCCTTGCCCCGCCACGCAACAGCTTTTGTGCCAAGGCATGGCTGGGGTGACTGTCGATCAATGGGTGCCCCACGCGAGACACCAGTGGATGAGCCGCTAAAAATTCAACGATTTTTTCTGTGTTGGCCATGTGCCGTTCCATGCGCAAGGGCAGTGTTTCCATGCCTTGCAATATCAGCCAAGCGGAGTGAGGACTCATGCATGCGCCGAAGTCGCGCAAGCCCTCGCGACGTGCGCGCAACAAAAATGCCCCGACGGTGCTTTCCTCGGAGAACACCATGTTGTGAAAGCCTTCATACCGTTCGGTGAGTTCGGGAAACTTGCCGCTCTTTTCCCAATCGAAAGAGCCGCCGTCAACCACCACGCCGCCAATCACCGTGCCGTGGCCGCTTAAAAATTTGGTGGCGGAGTGATAGACCAAATCTGCGCCGAGCGACAGCGGTTGCATCAGATAGGGCGTCGACAGCGTGGCATCCACCAGCAAGGGCAAACCGTGTTCATGCGCGATGTGTGAAACCACTGGAATGTCCAGCACATCCAAGCCCGGGTTGCCCACGGTTTCACCAAACAGCAACTTGGTGTTGGGTCGAATGGCGGCGCGCCATGCATCCGTGTCGTTTGGGTGTACAAATGTGGTCTCGATGCCAAAGCGGCGCAAGGTGTAGTGCAGCAAATTGTGCGATCCACCGTACAAGGCCGAACTGGCAACGATGTGCGAGCCCGCACCCATGAGCGTGGCCACACTCAAGTGAAGTGCCGCTTGCCCGCTGGCAGTGGCAATCGCGCCGATGCCACCTTCGAGCGCGGCGATGCGTCGCTCCAAGTTGAACAATGACGCAGCTTGGTCAGACGATTCAAACACAAACGAGGTGGTCAAGTGAATTGGCACAGCGCGTGCGCCTGTGGCGGGGTCGGGCTGGCTGCCAGCGTGCAGGGCCAGCGTGTCGAAATGGGGATCAGCGTAACCGGACATGAAAACCTCTCGCTAGGATGGAGGTGTTGATTGTGAGCGAATATTCAGGCGGTCAATCGGGCGGGCAAAATGCCGCGGTTCTTCATGTGCTTGGCATGAAGCCAGTGGTAACGAATCAGGTGCGGCACCAAGGTGAAAGCGGGAAAAAAGAGATAAATCCCGATGTGCATGGGGACCAACAAGTCTTTCCAACTGGGATCGTCAACTTTGACCCCATTGGCGAGTTTCAAGAAGATGCTGCAAGTGAAATAAATGCCGCCCACAAGGAGTTGCCAGATCGGGATGACTTGTTTGTTGATCCAAGTGATGCACAGGTACCCATAGGCCATCCAAGCCGTCGCGAAGAAACCAAACCAGACCATGGTGGTGTGTTCATCTGCAGGCAAGTTTTTTTTGATTTGTCCGATGGTGTAAACCAACAAACCGATGACAGGCAAATTGGCGACTGTCAAGGCCAACACCCCAAGAATGCGACAGCGTTTTTGTTGAGGGTGTTGGCTGGGATGCAAACCGGGGCCGGGATGAGTCCAATGGTGAATGACCAAATACATTGCCATCAACGCGTTGGACAAAGAAAAAATGATGCTGATGGATAAGAGCCCACCCGTGGCCATCAATGCTTCTGCCAAAGAAATCTTTTGGATTTGACCCAAGGGTAACCAAGGCACTATCAAAAGAACCATGTTCAAAATCAATGTCGCCGTGATGAAAGCCACAGTGTTTCTCGACAACCTTCTCTGACACATTCCAAGCACATACACCAAGGTCAAAATGAAAAGACGTTTGACAAAAGGGATCCATGGGATGACTGACATGACTGAAGCAACGTGATCTTGGGTGGATTGATTCAAACACTTTTATACGTTTTAAAGGCCATCAGGTAAATACAAATCATGAAAAATACAAATCCTGCACGGGTTTTTCTGGTTTGCATGGGCCCAAAGGCTGCCGACAAGACCCATCTTTCCCCTCATGGATAATCCACGGATGAGCGGCAATACGTTTGGAACACTTTTCACCGTCACCAACTTTGGTGAATCCCACGGCCCGGCCATTGGCTGCGTCATCGATGGTTGTCCACCGGGCATGGCTTTGAGCGAAGCTGACATTCAGCATGATCTGGATCGACGTCGGCCAGGCACCAGTCGGCACGTCACGCAACGCCAAGAACCTGACCAAGTACAAATCTTGAGCGGTGTCTACCAGGGTGTCACCACTGGCGCACCGATCGCTTTGTTGATTCAGAACACCGACCAACGCAGCCAAGATTACGGTGACATCTTGCAAACTTTCCGCCCCGGTCACGCGGATTACACCTACTTACAAAAATACGGCGTTCGCGATCCGCGCGGGGGTGGCCGGTCATCTGCCCGTCTGACGGCGCCCACGGTCGCTGCTGGCGCGGTCGCCAAAAAATGGTTGTTGGAAAAATTTGGCACGACCTTCAAGGGATGCATGACGCAATTGGGCGAGCACCCGATTGGGTTTGAAGATTGGTCGCATGTGCCACACAACCCGTTTTATGCGCCCGTCGCAGATGTCAGCCATTTGGAACAGTACATGGACAGTTTGCGCAAATCGGGTGATTCATGCGGCGCTCGCATTCGCGTGGTCGCGCAAGGCATGCCAGTGGGTTTGGGTCAACCCATTTACGACCGGTTGGATGCAGACATTGCGTACGCCATGATGGGTTTGAACGCGGTCAAAGGCATAGAGATAGGCGCGGGTTTTGCCAGCGTGGCGCAACGTGGCTCCACCCATGGTGACAGTTTGACCCCAGAGGGTTTTGCGCAAAACAACGCGGGCGGTGTGTTGGGTGGCATCAGCACGGGACAAGATTTGGATGTGAGCATCGCCATCAAACCCACCAGTTCCATACTGACCCCGCGTGACACCATCAACAGCGATGGTGCGGCAACCCAAGTGCAAACCAAAGGCCGTCATGACCCCTGTGTGGGCATCCGCGCCACGCCCATTGCCGAGGCGTTGTTGGCATTGGTGGTCATGGACCACGCCTTGCGTCACCGCGCGCAATGTGCAGATGTGGTCATGCCATTGACGCCGATTCCTGCACAGCGCAGCGATTGATCGCATGAACACAGTCTCAGCGCCGCGCGCCACGCGGCGTCAATTGGTGCCTTTTGCGCTTTTGTCTGCAAGTTATTTCGCGCACATTGGGTTTTTCAATCCCTACTTGCCGTTGTGGCTCAAACACCTCGGCCTGAGTTTGTGGATGATCGGTTTGCTCACGTCCATGCAAGCCTTCACGCGCGTATTTGCCCCCTATGTCTGGGGATGGTTGAGCGACCGCAACGGTGCGCGTGTGCCATTGATGCGTTGGTGTGCAGGCATGGCTTTGCTGTTTTCATTGGGCTTGTTGTTCCACCCTTCCCCTTGGTGGCTGGCCGTGGTGTTGTTTGGCATGTTCATTCATACCAGCGCCATGATGCCCATGAGTGAAGCCGCCATGGCGCATTTGGTCAGTCACATGGGCAGCTTGGATGTGCGGCGATATGGGCGCATCCGTTTGTGGGGATCGGTTGGTTTTCTGGTGACCGTGTTTGTCTCGGGTGCCTGGTTTGAATCGCAAGGCATGTCGGGATTCCCTGTTTGGGCTGTACTGACCTTGGTCGCGGTCAATCTGAGTTGTTGGAGCTTGCCAGATTCACGCGAGACCGTCGCGCATGTGCAAGGGCAAGCAGGTTTTTGGCAGGTGTTGAATCAACCGCAAAGCCGCTGGTTTTTTGCCACGCTGTTTTTTCATGTGTTGTCACACGTGTCCATCTACACTTTTTTCTCGCTGTACTTGGATGAGTTGGGGTATGGCAAGGACATGATCGGCGTGATGTGGGCAGTGTCCGTCGTGGTTGAAATCATGGGCTTTTTCAGCCAAAGCAAATGGTTGCATTGGTTGAGCCTGCCGATGTGGCTGTGTGTTTGTACCGGTCTGATGGTGGTGCGCATGGGTTTGACCGCTTTTTATGCACCAGTGTTGCCTGTGCTGCTGTTGGCGCAATGCCTGCATGTGTTCACTTTCGCCATTCAACACACGGTCAGCATCGCATGGTTGTCGCAGGCGGCATTGAGCACGCACCTGGGCTTGCAGCAAGTGTTTGTCTATGCCATCCCAGTGGCTGTATTGGCCCTGTTGTGCGCGATGCGATTACGTGACTTGCATGACCAAAACCACAAAGTATTGAATACGCCCTAGGTTTTCATTGGCATGGGTAGCCCGCTCGTATTGATCGTAGAAGATCACCCCATGATGGTGAACGCGTTGAGTGCCAACTTGCGCGAGTTGGTGCCAAACGCTGGCATCTTGCATGCTGGCAGTCTTGAGTCGGGTATGGGGTTGTTATCGCTTCATCCAAATGTCGCTTTGTTGCTGTTGGATTTGCATTTGCCTGACGCCCAAGCCTTGGAAACATTGAATGCGTTTTGTCATGCGCGCCCACTGGGCGCGGTGCTGGTTTATACAGCCATCGACTGTCCTGAGATCAGACAAACCTGTTTGGCCAACCATGTCACTTTGCTCAACAAAGCCGAGCCCGTGAATCGGTTGTTAGACACGGTGTTGCAGTTGTTAAGAGGTTGGACAAGTTCATGGGCACATGCCACTGAAATAAAAAAATGGATGGCCCATGAACCAGAACCCGATCGAATGCAAAGCTTGTCGCAACGTCAACTGAATGTGTTGTCGCAACTGGCCAGAGGGAAAACCAGCCGAGAAGTAGGACAGTTGCTGGGGATTGAAGAGAGCACTGTCAAGACACACCAAATCAGCATTTATCAACGGCTGGGCGTGAAAAACAAAACACAGGCTTCGGCGCTTTACTGGCAATGGGTGCACCAACTGGGCCAGCACCATGGGTAAATATCAGTGTTTGATGTTCACCGTCAGGCATGGGCTGTTGGCGTTCGTGTGTGTGGTCAGCGCGACGCTGGCCGGTGCGGCAGAGATGCATTTCCCTGTCTGGCATTTGCTGCGCGTGGTGGCCGATGCAGGTTCTGACTTGACACCTGAGCAAGCATGGCAACGCAGTCTTTCACCTGACGCCATGCGTTTGTCACAGCCGCATCAGGTGATCGCGCCTGCCAACAGCGTGCCACATTGGGCGGCTTGGTCATTGCCTGTTGACCATGCAACGCACTTGCCTTTGTGGCTGAGTTTGCAGTCGCCCACGCAAGATGAAAGTGAATTGTGGTTGCGATTCAACGGTGGGATTTGGCAGCGTCAACCACCATTGCATGAAACCACAGACCTCGGCTGGGGCAGTGGCCAATTGTTTTTCACTTGGCCGATCTATG
>RFYK01000126.1 GCA_009925585.1 Betaproteobacteria bacterium
CAGCAAATTGATGCATGGGCCGAGGCGCACCACATGACCCGTTCAGGGTTTTTGGCCAGCGCTGTGAAACAGGCCATGGCGGCACGGTCTTAAAAGCCAATTAGCGCTGAAAAACTCACAACCTCACAGGTATGCCCCGCGCTGCCATGTGCTGCTTGGCTTGCCCCACCGTGAATTCACCATAATGAAAAATGCTGGCCGCCAGCACGGCATCTGCGCCGCCGGTTTGTATGCCGTCGGCCAAGTGGTCTAGTGTGCCCACGCCGCCGGAGGCAATCACCGGCACCGGCACGGCGTCGCTGACCGCGCGGGTCAGTGCCAAGTCAAAGCCCGACTTCGTGCCGTCGCGGTCCATGCTGGTCAACAGAATTTCGCCCGCGCCAAACTCGGCCATTTGAGCGGCCCAAGCCACCGCGTCCAAGCCCACATTTTTTCGCCCGCCGTGGCTGAACACGTCCCAGCCTGGGCCCACGGGCAAGCCGTTCGCGCCCATGCGTTTTTCTTCTTCTGCACTGCGACGTTTGGCATCGATCGCCACCACGATGCATTGCGAGCCGTATTTGTCCGACGCGTCACGTATGACTTGCGGGTTGGCAATGGCGGCCGAGTTGAAACTGGTTTTGTCAGCACCCGCATTCAGCAAGCGGCGCACATCTTCCACGGTGCGCACGCCGCCGCCGACGGTCAGCGGAATAAACACTTGGCTGGCCACGGCTTCGATGATGTGCAAAATCACGTCGCGACCGTCGCTGGTGGCGGTGATGTCTAAAAAGGTCAGTTCGTCCGCGCCTTGCGCGTTGTAGCGTGCCGCGATTTCCACTGGATCGCCAGCATCACGCAACTCCACAAAGTTCACGCCCTTGACCACCCGTCCGGCGGTCACGTCCAGACAGGGAATGATGCGTTTGGCCAGCATGTCAGCCGTTGAGTTCGTCGGCCCGGGCTTGGGCTTTTTCAAAGTCGAGGTCGCCGCTGTAAATGGCGCGGCCACAGATGACGCCTTCAATGCCCTCGTCTTCCACTTCGCACAGCTTTTCAATGTCCTGTAGGTTGGACAACCCGCCTGACGCAATGACAGGAATGGACAAGGCTTGCGCCAGTTTGACCGTGGCTTCGATGTTGATGCCGCTCAACATGCCGTCACGCCCGATGTCGGTGTAAATGATGGACTCGACGCCATAGTCTTCAAATTTTTTGCCCAAGTCCACCACTTCGTGACCGGTCATCTTGCTCCAACCGTCGGTGGCGACTTTGCCGTCTTTGGCATCCAGCCCAACGATGATGTGACCGCCAAAAGCGCTGCATGCGTCTTGCAAAAAGCCAGGGTTTTTCACTGCCGCCGTGCCGATGATGATGTAGCGAACACCGCCGTCGATGTATTTTTCGATGGTGTCCAAGTCGCGAATGCCGCCACCCAGTTGCACCGGTATGTCATCGCCCACGGCTTTCAAAATGCTGCGAATGGCGCTGTAGTTTTGGGGCTTGCCGGCGAATGCACCGTTCAAATCCACCAAATGCAAGCGTCTGGCGCCTTTGGCCACCCATTGCAACGCCATGTCGGCCGGGTTTTCGCTGAACACAGTGGATTGGTCCATGTCGCCTTGCTTGAGGCGCACACAATGACCGTCTTTCAGGTCAATCGCAGGGATGAGCAACATAAAAAATAGTGGTGGCAGTCAAAACACACAGGTCAATCAAGGCGACCAAGACAAAAAATTTCGGTAAAGCATCAGGCCCATGTCAGCGCTTTTTTCAGGGTGAAACTGGGTTGCAAAAATATTATCCCTTGAAATTGCCGAGGTAAAGGGCTGGCCGTAATCGGTTTCCCCAGCGGTGTGGCGCACATCTAACGGCCGGGCGTAAAAACTGTGGACAAAGTAGAAATAACTGTTATCAGGGACGCCAGCCCACAGCGCATGCGGGCGGGTTTGGCGCACCCGGTTCCAACCCATTTGGGGGACTTTGAAGCGGCTACCGTCAGCTTGGTGTTGGCCGCTCAATTGAAATTTGACCACTTCACCCGCAATCAGCCCCAAGCACGGCGTGCCTGCGGCGTCGCCTTCAGCGCTGTGGTCGAGCAACATTTGCATGCCCACGCACACCCCAAACAAGGGCTTGTGTTTGGCAGCGTGCAAAACCGCAGGCAATAAACCGCTGTCGTGCAGTTCGCGCATGCAATCGCGCATCGCACCTTGTCCGGGCAACACCACGCGATCAGCCGACATGACGTGTTGCGGGTCAGCGGTGATGGTCACCTCCACGCCACTGCCGTGCGCCGCCGTTGTCACGGCTTGCGCCACTGAGCGCAAATTGCCCATGCCGTAATCAATGACTGCAACAGTGGACATGGGCGATGGTCAGAGCGAGCCTTTGGTGGAAGGGATCACGCCAGCAGAACGCGGGTCAAGTTCCACCGCCGCACGCAAGGCGCGGCCAAAGGCTTTGAACACGGTTTCAGCCTGGTGGTGCGCGTTTTCTCCGCGCAAATTGTCGATATGCAAAGTCACAAAGGCATGGTTGACGAAACCTTGGAAAAATTCAAACGCCAATTGGGAGTCGAAATGCCCGATCATGCCGCTTTTGAACGGCACATGCATTTCCAAACCGGGGCGTCCGGAGAAATCCACCACCACCCGACTCAAGGCTTCATCCAATGGCACATAAGCGTGGCCATAGCGACGAATGCCTTTTTTGTCACCAACGGCTTGTGCCACGGCTTGGCCCAGCGTGATGCCCACATCTTCCACGGTGTGGTGTCCGTCTATGTGCAAATCACCGGTGGCTTTGATGCTCAGATCGATCAACCCGTGGCGGGCGATTTGGTCAAGCATGTGGTCAAAAAAACCGATGCCAGTGGACAAATCTGACTGGCCGGTGCCATCCAAATTGACCCGAACCTGGATTTGGGTTTCTTTGGTGTCGCGGCTGACTTGGGCAATGCGTTGTGTCATAGGTTGCTTGAGGTAGGGACCACGTATCAAGCCAGCACGTCTTTGAGTGCCGAGAGGAATTGGTCGTTTTCTGAAGAAGTGCCCACGGTGATGCGCAAGCAATGGTGAAGCACGGGATGCATTTTAGAAACGTTCTTGACCAGAATATGTTTGGCGCGCAGTGCCTCGAACACCCGGGTAGCGATGTCTACGTCTCCATGCAAACGAATCAAAAACATGTTGGCTTGGCTGGGGTACACCGTGACAGATTTCATGGCCGCCAGTTGCTGAGAAACCCGCTCGCGCTCACGGCAGATGTCAACCGCTTGCTGCTCAAACACACTGGCATGCGACAACGCAAACAATGCGCATTCGGCATTCAACACACTGACGTTGTAGGGCGGGCGGATTTTGTCCAAGTGCGCGATGACCTCAGTGCGGCCAAACATGTAACCAATGCGCACCCCGGCCAGACCAAATTTAGACAGCGTGCGCATCAACAACACCTGCGCATTGGCTTGGGGGTCGCGCTGTATGTCGTGCAGCCATGTGTTGGGCGAAAACGGTTGGTAGGCCTCGTCCATCACCACCCAACCGCCATACGAAGACACTTGTGCAATCAATCGCCGAATCACATCGGCGTCCCATAAATTGGCCGTGGGGTTGTTGGGATAGGCCAAGTAAACGATGGCGGGTTGGTGTTTGCCAATCGCCTCGGACATGGCCGGTTCATCCAGCTCGAAATCGTCTCGCAAGGACACCGGTATGTAGTTGAGCCCTTGTAATTTGGCGCTCATGGCATACATGACAAAGCCAGGTTCGGGTGCCAACACACTGGCGCCGGGCAATTGGCAAGCCATGGACAACAAAGAGATGAGTTCATCAGAGCCATTGCCCAACATCAACGACTGGCCCGTTGGCAAACCAGCGTGCTGGGCGATGGCCTGCTTGAGGTCATCGATGCGGTTGCCTGGATAACGGTTGATGGCCACTTTGCCCAATCGCTCACCCAATAACGCTTGCAAGTGTTCGGGCAAGTGGTGGGGGTTTTCCATGGCATCCAACTTGACCATGCCGGTGGCGTTTTGCACGGTGTATGCCTGCATGTCTTGCAGGTCGTGTCGGATGTGTTTCAAGTAGCTCATTGGTTGCACAAATTATAGTCACGGTCAGCTTCAAATCTGCTTGTTGCTCGGGGGAAACCTGCATGAGCGCAAAGTCGGTGCAGAATGGGCGCTCGATTCAAGCCCAACAGCGTTGTTTACTGTGCGCTGCATGCGCACTCAACCAAGGACAAACCATGCCCATTTTTTTTCGCACTCACACATGGCACATTGCCGCGCTAAGCATGATTTGTTGGACCATGCAAGCTTGCTCCACAGCCAACCAGCCATCGCTCTTTGGACAACCCAGCGCCAGCAACGCTTCTTCGAACAGCCAAGCCAAAGCGTTGATCAACGGCCAAGACTTGAATGCCTGGAAATTGGTGGGCAACGCCAATTGGCGACTGCAAGAGGGCTTGGTGCAAGCCGAATTGGGCGACGGTTTTTTGATCACACGCGACAGTTACCAAAACTTTCGCTTGGTCGCTGAGTTTTGGGTGGATGATGAAGCCAACAGCGGTATCTTTTTTCGTTGCACCGACCCTGTGGTGATCAACGACAAAACCGCCTACGAAGCCAATATTTATGACAAGCGGCCGGATGCAAGCTATGGCACCGGCACCATCGTGGGCATTGCCAAATCATCGGTGCAACCCAATCTCAAAACAGGCGGTCGTTGGAACACTTACGACATCACCGTGGTCGGTTCACACATGACGTTGGTGCTCAACGGCCAAACCACGGTGGATGTGAATGACAGCACACACCCGAATGCGGGACCGATTGCATTGCAATACAACAAGGGCGTGGTCAAGTTCAGAAAGTTGACCATCGAAACACTGTGACGGCACTGCCTGACACATCGGGGTTGCCTCGCGCACCCGGTGTGTATGTGTTTCATGGCACAGGCAGTTTGCCGCTTTACATTGGCAAAAGTGTGGACATCCGCTCGCGTGTGATGTCTCATTTTCGCAATCCGGATGAAGCACGCATGCTGGCACAAACCCAGCGCATTGAAGCGATAGAGACCGCCGGCGAGATCGGCGCGTTGTTGTTGGAGTCGCATCTGATCAAAACGCAAAGCCCTGTCTACAACCAACGGTTGCGGCGCGTGAAAAAATTGTGCAGCTTCCAACTGGTGCCCCAGTCCACCGGATGGCACGCCCTGCTGGTTGATGAAAAAACGGTGGCCTACGGTGTCACGCCTCAGCTCTATGGTTTGTTTGCATCCCGCCATGCTGCCCGAGAAAAATTGCAATCTTTGGCACAACAGCATCGGTTGTGTTTGCAACTGCTGGGGCTGGAAAGCGTCAACCCACGCGGTTGTTTTGGCTGGCAGATCAAACAATGCGCGGGGGCTTGTGTGGGTCAAGAAGCTCGCGCGACACATGACGAACGCATGCGACAAGCTTTGCAAGACTTGCAT
>RFYK01000127.1 GCA_009925585.1 Betaproteobacteria bacterium
AAATTGTCAGCGCTGACCACTGCCAATCGTGTTTGATGGGCGATCTGAACGGGTGATCGGTGTTTTGACATGACATCGAAAAACACGGATTCAGTGCGTTCGACAATGGACTCCCAGCTGAAGTTTCGCGCTGTTTCCACTGCATTGATTCTCAGTTCATTCATCAAAAACGGGTTGTTCAAAATTGCTTGAACAGCCATTTCAAAGTGAATGTCTGTGTTTTGTGCTGCCAACATGCCGTTTTGCCCGCTGTGTATCAATTCGGAAGCAGCCGCATGGTTAAACGCCACCACAGCCAAGCCGGACGCCATGGCTTCCAGGGTGACATTGCCAAACGTTTCAGTTTGGCTGGCAAACACAAACATGTCCGCACTGGCGTAGTGCATGGCCAGCTCTTCGCCGGTTTTGAAGCCAGAAAAAATGATGTCAGGGTATTTGTTGTGAAGCTCTGCCATCAATGGGCCATCCCCTACCAACACCAACTTGGTCAGTGGTGATATTTTCTTGGCCATTTCATAGGATTGAATCACCAAGGGAAGGTTTTTCTCAGCAGCCAAACGACCCACATACAACATGACCGTGGTCTGGTCATTCACGCCCCACCGCTGTCGCAGGCTGAGACTTCTTTGACGAGGATGAAACAACTGCGTGTCAATGCCCCTGGGGACGATGTGCAAATTTTCAAAACCTACCGATCTCAATTCACTTTCCAATTGACTGGTTGGCACCATGGTGACGTTGGCCGCATTGTGAAATTTTTTCAAGTAAGAAAGAATCGCTGAACTCAGCCAGCCAATTTTGTAGTGGTTGCTGTAAGCATGAAAATTGGTTCTGAAATCAGTGCTGACAGGCAAGCGCAATTTTCTAGCCGCTTGTAACGCTGACCATCCCAGTGGTCCTTCGGTGGCGATGTGAACAATGTCGGGCCGGTTGTAAGTCCACAAGCGCAGTAATTCTTTTTTGGAAGGCAACCCCATTCGCAATTGTTTGTAAAACGGGATCGGTAAGCCATGCACCAATTTTTCCTGAAAGCCTTCTCTTGCAGTCGGCGCGTCGTGCTTGAAATGTTTGGGCCGGATCAACAAAATGTCATGACCATTGCTTACCAACCCGTTGACGATTCGGGCCAGTGTCATGGCTACGCCATTGATGTCTGGTGGATAGGTCTCTGTCACGACCGAAATTTTCAAGCTTTGACGGGCTTGACCCAAGCGCTCTACGTGTAAGTGTGTGTGCATGGTGAAAGTATGGTGTTTGATCACGACGGTTTTGTGAAACTGTCATGTCAAATGCATGACCAGAAAAATCCCTGCGCGTGTCATCAAAAATTCACTCAATCATGTGAAAGTCAAAAGGCAAACTGCACAACTGATTTTTTGGGAGCATCTATGAAGCAATTCTTGAAAACACTTGAAACGCAACGCTGGGATGACCACCGTTATTACCACCACAGTCGCATCAACCAGACTCTGCATCTGATCAGTGCCATTTCTTTTTTGGTGGCTTATGCGTATCTGTTCATTGATCCCGTGGTCTCAGCATTGATTGCGTGGTTGATCTCGATGACCACCCGTCAATTGGGTCACTTTGTGTTCGAACCCAAGGGTTACGACGAAGTCAACATGGCAACCCATGAGCACAAAGAAGACATCAAAGTGGGTTACAACCTCCAACGAAAAATCGTGTTGTTGACTGTGTGCGCTTTGATTCCTGTGTTGGCCTATTGGACACCGACCGTGCTCACTTGGGCCGTTCCTGAGATGTATGAAGACACCCCAGTGCGCATCACTGGAATTCTGTGGTTGTTTTTAGGCGTGGCAGGGTTGGTGTTTCGCGTGCTTCAACTGTGGCACCAAGACAGCCTGCAAGCCGGTCTGGCCTGGGCCTTGAAGATCATCACTGACCCGGTTCATGACATCAAGATGTATTACAAATCTCCTGTGTATCTGTTGCGTGGTGAATGGATTGATCCCATGGACCATGTGCGTACCTCGGTTCACTGAGCAGGCAAGTATTTCTTTCGCAAGATTTCTTTGAAGACTGATTGGCGAATATGACGGTTGGAGAGTTGAGCATCTGTCCACCACCAACCGTCATTTCGCATCGATTCCGCAGCTTTGACAAACCGCTGCATGAAGATGTCAAAGTCGTTGTCTTGCATGCCGAAATTGAAAATCATTCTTCCGGAGCCGACCCAACTCAAGGCGATACCTTGATCTCGCAAATAAAACTGGAACATCCAGTTGTAGCGGCTGGGGGTGTTGTAAAGAATAGACCAAACGGTTTCCATGCCAGCCACTTTCACGGGCAATTTCTCTTGTTCAAGTCGCCTGTTCAGCGTGCTCAAGCGAACAGCCCAGCGTTGACTTGCCTGGGCATACATGTCTTTGACCTCTGGGGTCTGCATGGCTTTCAAAAATACATTCATGGTTGCCATGACATAGGGATGAGCATTGAAAGTTCCTCTGGCAAAACACAACTGCGCAGGTTTGTCCGCGTTGAAGCGACGCATCCATTTGGACAGACCGCACACCACCCCCACAGGCAATCCACCACCCAGTGTTTTGCCGTAGGTGACCATGTCGGCTTTGACTTGGAAATAAGCTTGCGCCCCACCTGGCGCCAGTCGAAAACCCATGAATACCTCATCCATGATCAAAGCGATACCTTTGTCTGTGCAGACTTTTCTAAGCTGTTGCAGCCAATCGGTGTAAGCGCCTTTATCGAAATGGACATGCCTACTGGAGTCAACCAAGGTCGAATCAGTCGGTGCGGCTTTGTTCGGGTGCATGGCTTGCAACGGATTGATCAGCACACACGCAATGTCATTTCGGTTGCGCAACACGCGCAACGTGTTGGGATGCATGTCGTTGAGCGTCAAAGTATGGGAAGACGGCGGCATCGGGTTTCCCGGCCCGGGCTGCACGTCATCCCACCACCCATGGTAGGCCCCGGTAAAGCGCACCAATTTCTTTTTGCCTGTGTGGTATCTGGCCAAGCGAACAGCTTGCATCACGGCTTCCGTGCCAGACATGTGGAAAGACACTTCTTCCATGCCAGACAACTCGCACAATTGCTGGGCGTTGTCCAACACACAAGGGTGGTAAGAACCCAAGACGGGTCCCAATTTTTCGGCCAGTTCGACGCCTTGTGCAATGCATTGTTTGTAAAAGTCTGTGCCAAACAAATTGACACCGTAACTGCCGGTGACATCGATGAACCGGTTGCCGTCCATGTCAATCAGGTAGCTGCCTTCGCTCTCGCGCCAAACGCTTCCCAGCCGTATGTGCTGGTGCAGCATGTCTCTGAACTGAAAAGGTACTCGGTACTCGCTGATCAATTGCAAATCCGATACCAAGGGTTTGAGCTCGGACGAGACAGCCAAGGTATTTGGCGATTTGATTTGCAAACGTTGACCCAATTGTTCAATGGCTTGTTTTCTTTGCTGTGCAATTTGTGTCGGCGCACCATCTGCACTGAACCAATGCGGGTTGCTGTATGAATAGCCGGGAATCCAAGATGCCACCCGCTTTGCCATTCTCAAATGTCCACCCAATGAGGGATGCTTGGCCATGGACAGTTGAAGCCGTGTGTGGAGTTTCTTTGCCAACAAAAGACTTGCAAACGCAGTGGCTGTCAATATCAGACCAGATTCAATTCCGTTGATGGGTTCCATGTACAGATTCCTTAAAACCTCCTTTGTATTACTGCTGAGTTAAAAAATGATGACTATCAAACATGCCCTACATAAAGTAGGTGCCAATGAAAATTTGAATTTCTTGTTGACCAACCGCATACCCAGGCTGGCCCTGACCCAATTCATGGGATGGTTCAGCCAGATCAAGCACCCTTGGGTGCGAGATGCCTCGCTGTCCATTTGGCGTTCTTTTGCAGACCTGGATTTGTCTGAGGCCAAAAAGTCCCAGTTCGAGAGCTTGCACGATTGCTTCATCAGAGAATTGAAACCGGGCGCGAGGTCAATTGACTCGAATCCAAATGTATTCATCAGCCCATGCGACGGCATTGTGGGTGCGGTGGGCAAAGTTGAATCGGGTCAGCTCTACCAAGCCAAAGGATTTCCCTACAGGCTGGAAGAGTTATTGGGCAAAGACGTGTCGCTTGCAGAATGGGAAAACGGCTGGTTTGTCACCATTCGCATCACGTCTTCCATGTACCACCGTTTTCACGCACCCCACCATGGCAAACTCAAACGGGTCAAGTATTTTTCCGGCGACACCTGGAATGTGAACCCGATTGCACTGAAGCGGGTTGAAAAATTGTTTTGCAAAAATGAAAGGGCATTGCTGGAAGTCGAGATTGGATCGGCGGCACACAAAGTGGCATTGGTTCCAGTGGCCGCCGTGCTGGTCGCCAGTATCCGTTTGCATGCCTTGGATACGCTGTTTTCAGCGGCATACGCTGGTCCACTGGATGTCCAGTGCGACAGCGCATTCGAAAAGGGTCAAGAATTGGGATGGTTCCAGCACGGGTCGACCATCATTGTGTTTGCTCCCCAGTCGTTCACGTTGGCAGCTGATATTCAAGAGGGCAAGCAGATCAAAATGGGTGAAGCTTTGTTGAAGTTACCGTGAGCCGCTTGCTGACGACTTGAATGGTGAACTGTTGTCTTTTGCATGTTTGACCATCAAACATCCGGTTCCCAAAGCAACCACAGTGGCCAAGCCCATCACCACGGTAGATAAGCTGCATTCGATGTAAGTCAAAAAACTGTACACGCCGAGCATCAACAATATGCTCAAATTTTCACAGGTGTTTTGCACTGAAATCGAACGGCCTGCACTCAGCAGCAATACACCGCGGGCTTGCAGCAATGCATTCATGGGAACCACCAAGAATCCACCCAAGCCGCCCAGTAACAGCGTCAAAGCCAAAGCAAAGTTCCAGTCTTTGATCAAGAGCATCAAGGGCAACAAAACGCCCATGGCGACGCCTGCCCCCAAAACCGCAGTGGCATTGTTCAATTGCACCCACCGTCCTGCCGCAATCGCACCCGCCACGACACCGATCGCAGTGCATGCTTGCAGATAAGCGGCCTGCGACAAACTGAGTTGCAACATGGATTGCGCCCAAGCCAACACCAGCAATTGCATGCAAGCACTCACGCCCCAAAACAACGTGGTGATTGACAAACTGACAAACCCCAAGGGGTCACGCCAAAGCTGTCGTTGGTCTTCACAAAAATTGCGCCAGATGTGGGGGATGTCCCATTGGGTGCTGGCGTAGTGCTTGTTTGAACTGGGGACCCCAAACGTCATCAAGGCCGATAGGACATACATCAAGCAAATCACGGCCATGGAGGCTGACAATGGGTTGCCAGTGTCGATCCAATCAACCCATGTTTGAACCCACCCAAGGCTGAGCCAGTGGTCCGATACCAGCAAGCCGCCAAGCATCACAC
>RFYK01000128.1 GCA_009925585.1 Betaproteobacteria bacterium
AAACCCGCTGTGTTGCCACAGCGGGTTGGGGTGTCAAACCATCACTGGCCCAAGGGCAGCGTCAGGTCAGAAGTTGTGAACAACGCCCACAGCGTTGATATTGAGCTTGGTGTTGTCTGTGGTGTTTTTGGTTTGGCTGAACAGCAAGTAGGCACTGGTGCGTTTGCTGAAGGCGTAATTGGCACCCACTTGGTATGCTTCGTAATCGTCCTTATAAGTTCCAGAGCCGGTGTTGTTCAGGCTGCTGAAACCTGCTTTGAGGCTCACCATACCCACAGGGACGGTCACGCCGTAGCCATAGGTTTTGCTACTGGCAGAGCCCAGTTTGGCATCCAAGCCTTGGAATGACACTTTAGCCACACCAAAATCATAGGAAATTCCGTAACCTGTTTTTTTCAGATCGGTAGAACTGGATGCACTGGCGACAGTATTAACGCCGTCTGACAATTTGGTGTCCTTTGTAGTTTCGCCAGCCAACCCTGCAGAAAAACCAGAGACGCTGTAAGAAACACCCCAACCGACAGAATCACCCGCGTTTGCGTTGGCTGCAGCAGATGTGAGCGTAGAGGCACGGCCAAAGTTTTTGTTCAATTGAATGCCTAAGCCATCGATGAACTTGGGGGCGTTGTAGTCAATGGAATTGCCTGCATTGAAGGTAGTGACGTTCGAGACCAAATAGCCAGGCATGTTGGTAGAACCGTTAGGGTCGTATGCAGCCACAGATTTCAAAAACAGTGGGGTGTAGTTATTACCTAAGTTCACCGTACCAAAAGCACCGCTCAGACCGACCCAAGCTTCACGATTGAAGCCAAATAATCCGCTTCCAGAGTCACTTGCACTGATATTCACTCGGGGCTCAACTTTGAAACTGGCTTTCAGGCCGTCACCCAACTCCTCGGAGCCAGCAAATGTGATCAACGAATCTCCTGTGGCAAGGTTCCGATCGCCAATGGCACTGAAGTTGTTATTTGTTTTCAAAACACCAGTATCTTTCGAGTTGCCGATGGTTTGGTTGACAGAGCCGCTGATGGTAACATCGGCAAAAGATACACCTAAAGACAACAAAGATGCGACTGCAACGAGGGTTTTTTAACTATTATCAGACGCACGTGTTAGTATTTATTCATGTCTTAAACCATTGCATTCAAGCAGGTGAAATACCATGGCTCAACATA
The DNA here is from genome assembly GCA_009925585.1 of Betaproteobacteria bacterium. Lineage (GTDB taxonomy): Bacteria > Pseudomonadota > Gammaproteobacteria > Burkholderiales > Burkholderiaceae_C > Limnohabitans. The sequence goes on from RFYK01000128.1 coordinate 1,176, forward strand.
ACGTGTACTTTATAAATAACTATACTGGCAGTCACCAGCCTGTTTGGCGTACCAATGAATGCATACCCGTGGTGCGCTGGTCGCTCTCAAGCATGGCTGCCAAGCCACCAAATGAATTCAAATTAAATACCACTGCTTTTTCTGGAAAAAAGCATTTAAGTGTTAAAGAAAAAGTAGGGTTGAGCTCAAAAAATAACAACAATCCATTCATCGATATCCATCACATCATTCAAACGGTGTTGGCGCAAGAAAAGCACAAGGTGGCGCGTCATGAGGTCACTGAAGGCACTTACCGCATGACCAAAGTGCGGTTGGAAACCCACATTGCGGCGTTTTTTCACCACACCGATTTGCGCCAGATCAACATGGGCAGCATTCAGCGGTTCATTGACTATTTGTCAGACCAAGCGTTGTCGACACCCACCATCGTGGGGTACATCGCGCAATTGCGCAAGGTATTGCGCCATTTGGTCGAGCACGGGCACATCGCGCAAATGCCGTTGTTTCCAAAAATGAAAATCACACAAAAGCCGCGCGGTGCATTCACGGTGACAGAATACGCAGCCATTCTTCGTCAGTCCAAACTGTTGCGCCAACACGAGTTTGCATGGGACAAGCCTGACACGCGGTTTCACATCAAGCCGATTTACCGACGCATGCCGTTTGAAATGAACGGCCTGATACGTTTCATGGTCTACACGTTTTTGCGGCCGGGTGATGTGCGGCAACTCAAACACAAACACATTGAAATCATCAGCGGCAAATTTCACTACCTGCGTTTGACACCGCCCGAAATCAAGCGCCACAAAGCACCCACGGTCAGCTTGCCGCAGGCAGTGCGTGTGTACAAAACGTTGTTGGCACACCAAACCGCCAAAGGGTTTGGCAAACCGGATGACTATGTGTTTTTCCCTGAAGAACACAACCGGTTGCGTTGCCTCAACACCATCGGCTGGCTGTTCAATTGGATTTTGAATTCATTGGGGCTCAAAGCGGGCCCGCACGGTGCTGACCGCAGTTTTTACAGTTTGCGACACACCGCCATCACGTTTCGCTTGATATTTGGCGGCAACATCGATTTGCTGACCTTGGCGCGCAACGCACGCACATCGGTGGAAATGATCGAGAAGTTTTATGCGTCCACGCTGTCGGCTGAAATGAACATCAGTTTGCTGCACAGCAAACGGCGTTCATAGCTCACACCTTTGAAGTAACTGGATATCTAGATTTAAATCAACGTAAATTTCAAAATGTTGCCTCCTTCTGGAGACAACATTTGCCGACGATCAGCAGCTTTTATGGCATCTTTATTCGAATGTATTTCAATGACCATGAACCCGCCCACTTTCATGTGGGCTATGCAGAATACAAAGCCACTATTTCTATCTGTGAATTGCAAATCATGTCTGGTGAACTTCCAAGGCGAGTGCTTGAACTTGTCAAAGTCTGGGCAGAGATTCACCAGCAGGCATTGACACGCAATTGGGAGCTTTGCCAAAATAAATCACTCCCTGAATCCATTCCACCATTGACATGAAAGCTAACCATGGAACCCGATGTGGTTGATATCAAAATCCTTCCTGCATTGGCTTTATGGGTTCAATTTGCGGATGGAACCTCTGGCAAAGTGCAATTTCATACCAGCCATCTGACTGGCATATTTGAAGCATTGCTAGACCCAGACATGTTTCAACAGGCGCACATTGAGTCAGGTGCAGTCACTTGGCCTGGCCAAATTGATTTGGCACCGGATACCTTGTACCAAGCCATCAAGGCACATGGAGAATGGGTTTTGCGCTGATCACTGCCGCAAAAACAATTTGTAAACCTGATTCTCGGTTTCATCCACATGCGGATAACCCACCGTTTGCAAAAACTTTTCAAAGCTGGGGTGGTCTTTTTCAGGCACTTGCAAGCCCACCAAAATCCTGCCGTAGTCCGCGCCTTGGTTTCGGTAATGAAACAAACTGATGTTCCAACCAGCGCGCATGGAGGACAAAAATTTCATCAGCGCGCCGGGTTTTTCCGGGAACACAAACCGCAACAAACGCTCGTCTTGCGCCAATGGCGTGCGGCCACCCACCATGTGGCGTATGTGTTCTTGCGCCAAATCGTCGTGTGTCAAATCCAGGGCTTCGAACCCGTGCTTGCCCAAGTGCGCAGCGATCTTGCTGCTTTGTCCCGGCGCGCTGGTGGTCAATCCCACAAACACATGGGCTTTGTCCGTGTCACTGATGCGGTAATTGAATTCGGTGATGGAGCGAGGTGCTTGGCTGCCACCGAATGCAGGCAAATCGCCCAGCACGCTGCAAAACCGTTTGAAACTGCCGCGCTCTTCGGGAATGGTCACGGCAAACAATGCTTCGCGTTCTTCACCGACTTGGGCGCGCTCGGCGACAAACCGCAAGCGATCAAAATTGATGTTGGCGCCGCACAGCACGGCTGCATAGGTTTCACCTTGGGTTTTGTGCAGCGCCACGTATTTTTTGATCGCTGCCACCGCCATGGCACCGGATGGCTCCACGATGCTGCGCGTGTCAACAAACACATCTTTGATCGCTGCGCACACGGCGTCCGTGTCAACGCTGACAAATTCGTCCACCAAACCCCGTGCAATGCGAAACGTTTCTTCGCCCACCAGCTTGACGGCGGTTCCATCAGCAAACAAACCCACGTCGTCCAATGCAATGCGTTTGCCCGCGTTCACCGACTGCCACATGGCGTCTGAGTCGTGGGTTTGCACGCCGATGATTTTCACGTCGGGGCGCACCGCTTTGATGTAGTTGGCCACGCCGGAAATCAAGCCGCCACCGCCAATGGCCACGAACACCGCGTGCAATGGCCCTTGGTGTTGACGCAGCATTTCCATCGCGATCGTGCCTTGGCCAGCGATCACTTCCGGGTCGTCAAACGGATGAATGAAGGTCAGACCCTGTCGCTCGCCCAGTTTGACCGCGTGCGCATAGGCATCCGAATAACTGTCACCAAACAACACCACATCACCGCCCAAGGCTTTGACCGCATCAATTTTGAGCGCAGGAGTGGTGACCGGCATGACGATGACCGCCCGAGTCCCGAGTTTCTTCGCGCCCAGCGCCACACCTTGTGCATGGTTACCAGCAGAAGCGCAGACCACGCCTTTTTTCAATTGACTGGCCGTCAATTGCACCATTTTGTTGTAGGCGCCGCGAAGTTTGAAACTGAACACCGGTTGCTGGTCTTCGCGTTTGAGCAAAACTTGGTTTTTGAGTTTTTTGCTCAGCACGGGCGCCACATCCAGCGCAGACTCGTGCGCCACGTCATACACCTTGGCGGTCAGGATTTTTTTCAAATAATCAGCGGGCGTGAGCTTGCGTTTGCTGCGTGGGCGAGCATCATCTGAAGGAGGGTGTGTGGTCATGGCTGTCGTTTCCTGTTCAGTCTGTGATTCTCACGCATCAAAGGGGCTGACCAGCCGTTTTGCGTTGTCATGTGTGCGGTGATGTGCAGGGCTTGAAAATTGGCAGACAATTCTTTGAATTCAAGGAGAACGCAGATGGAATGCACAGTCAGTTGGACCGGCGCGAGCGGTGCCCGCTCTGCCATGGGTTTTGTGGCTGAAACCGGCAGCGGTCATGTGATTGCCATGGACGGTGCGCCAGACCCAGACAAGCCCGATCAAAGTGGGCAAAACTTGGCCGCCAGACCGATGGAATTGCTGTTGGCCGGCGCCGGCGGCTGCACTGCTTACGACGTGGTGTTGATGCTCAAGCGCGGCAGACACGCGGTGGCGGGGTGCACAGTGAAACTCAGCGGTGAACGCGCTGACACGGACCCCAAAGTGTTCACGCGCATCAACATGCATTTCACCGTTCGTGGCAAAGGCATTCCTGCCAATGTGGTCGAGCGCGCCATCCAACTGAGCCATGACAAATACTGCTCGGCCAGCATCATGCTTGGCAAAACCGCCGACATCACGACCAGCTTTGAGGTGATCGAAGCTTGATCAAAGGCGGTGCGCCACAGTGGTCATCACTTTGGCCGCCAAGCGCATCGCTTGCGTGATGGGTTGAGGCAAAGGTACCGCACCGGCCTTTTGCGCTTGAGCAGCGTGTTCGGCTTCGTCTTGTTTCATTTGGTCCACCACCGCGCGTGAGGCCAAATCTGCCAATGGCAACCGCTGCAAATGTTCATGCAAATGGGCTTCCACTTGGCGC
>RFYK01000129.1 GCA_009925585.1 Betaproteobacteria bacterium
AGTGATGGTGCTTGAAGCGCCAAACGCCGACATGACGCTCGAAGAAGTGCGTCAACTCGATGCGCAATTTCAACCGGCCAAATCGATTGCCCGCATCTCACCCACCACCATCTACTGGATTCGACAGTCTTTGGTGAACCAGTCTGAACATGAAAAGCAACTTCGCTTGGCACCTTCTGGATGGACGGTTCATCAAAATTATGTGGTTCGTGCCCACAAAGTAGACAAACTCAAATCCAACGGCAACAGCGCCAACTACAACTGGTTGGCAGAAATCAACCCGTTCATCACCGCGGCCCGCAATGACAACAGCCAATACGCCATCTTCAACTTGAAGAGCGGCGAAACGGTGCAGGTTTACTCTCGCGTGAAATCACACAGCTCGGTGCCTGCGAAAACGTTTTCACTCAATATCTACGACCATGCCAGCTATTTGGAATTGCGTCGTTTTGGCGTGTACTTTGAAGGCGGCATGCTCGGGCTGTTGATTGCCTTGGCCGTGTTTGGTTGGTACAGCTTTGTGCAAAACCGCGACAAAACCAGCTTGGCTTATGGCGTTTGGTTAACCGTGGGTGTCACGCAATGTTTGTTTTTGCCCATCCACGATGGTCAGCGCATCACCGAGTTTTTTGTCCACCTGGAGGATCAAAAAATTGGTTGGCAGTATTTGGCACAAGTGCTGTACTCCTGTGTTTCCTATGCTCAAACCGTGTTGTACGTGGTGTTCGCCAGAAATTTTTTGGATTTGAAAATCCACTTCCCCACCTTTTACAAAATTTCCAACGTGTGGATCGGCTGGGAAGTGATCCACATGACACTGCTGGTCACTCAACAGCATTCATTGAACCAGCAAGTGTTTTGGATGCCGGTGTTGGTGCCCATTGTGTTGATGCTGCTGTCGATTTATGTCTGCGCTTACATCCGACTTCAACAAGGATTGCAAGTCGCCAAATTTTTCATGGTGGCCATGGTGCCGTACATGTTTTTCCGGGTGTCTTTCATGCTGGGCATTGCGGGGTTTCAGTCACCCTTCAGCTTCTTGCCGCAATCGGGTTTTGGCTTGTTCTTTCAAAACACCAATACCAACCAAGCCTTTGGCGTGTGCTGTGAAGCCATGATCATGGCGCTGGCGGTGATCAGTCGCACGCGATGGTTGCAACAAGAATTGGCCAACAGCATTCAATCGCAAAACGATTTGATGCTCAACCAAAACAAAGTGTTGGAAGAAACCGTGGCGCTTCGCACGAGTGAGTTGGCCGAGCAACACAAGAACTTGGATGAAGCTCACCAATTGGTGGTGGGTTCGGTGAATTACGCCAGCCGTTTGCAGCGGGGCCAATTGCCTCGACCGGTTCGCATCGATGGTCGGTTTGATTCATTTGCAACCATTTGGGAGCCGCGTGACACGATCGGTGGCGACTTGTATTGGGTTTCATCCTCGCAACACGAGGGGCCGTTTGTTTTGGCAGTGGCCGATTGCACAGGGCATGGCGTACCTGGGGCCATGCTGTCGTTGTTGGTCAGCAATTCATTCGAACGGATTTACGCCAATGACACCTTGGAAGACCCGGTGTCTGCCTTGGCTTCGTTGGATCACTTTGTCAGAACCGGACTGAACCAAGACCGCGCCGACAGCGAGAGTGACGATGGTTGTGATGCCTTGGTACTTCGGATTGACCGACGTTTGCAGCGCATGGAATTTGCAGGCGCCAAACTGGATTTGTTCCATGTCAATGCAGCAGGTGTGGTCACACGCCACATGGGGCAACGCATCAGCTTGGGCTACAAAGACCGGCTCACTGCGGCTGACAGACCACAGGTGCTCACCCTCTCTTACCAAAAGGGTGACATGTTTGCGATCGTCACCGACGGTTTGACTGACCAAGTCGGCGGTGAGGCTGACAAGCCCAAAGTCTCGTATGGTTATCGGCGGTTGGAAAAATTACTGTCTGCCCATGCTGGTGCCAAGGCGCAGCTTGTGATCGACGATTTGCGCCAAGACTTCGCACGCTGGCAAGGGCAAAATTCGCGCCGCGATGATGTCACTGCCGTTGTGTTCACGCTTTAGGTAGGGTTGGTGTCATGAAAAAATCCTACGGCGGCAAACACATTGCATCGATTGTTAAAACCAACTGCCTTAGTTGGACCCCGGCAATTGCCAATGCCATCCATGCAGACTATGCTTTGCTCACGAAACAATCAACACTGAAAGATAACTGATGGATTTATCTCAAGCTATTTTGTTGCGAAACAGTTTGCGCAATAACCATGTGATCATGGCTTACAACGGCACGGTGTCAGATGACCTGATGGTCACGTTGGCCGATTTGCTCAAAGAACGGTTGGTGGCCAACGACGATGTCAAACGCTCGAAATTGATTTTTGCCGTGTTCATGGAAGGTGTCCAAAACCTCATTTGGCACGGCAAAGAGCATGAAGAAAACATGGGCATGATCTTGATCACCGAACACGACAAAGAAATCACCATCATGTGCGGTAACCGCATTGAAAAAGACAAAACCCAAGGCTTGAAAGACCGTCTTGCCCAAATCGAAGGTGCAGACAAAGACACGATCAGGCAGATGTACCGCGACGGGATGTCGAATGCGAGCGAACACGATGGACCAGGCTCTGGCTTGGGCTTGCTAGAAATTGCCCGCAGATCCACCCATCCGATCAGCTACACGTTTGTCGATGTCGACGACCACAGTGTCGACTTCATCATGGCAGCCACCATCTGAAATTAGAAAAACAAGGAACGGACATGAATATCGCAGCCACCGAAAGAACCCCGGCCATCTCTTTGACCCACAACCCATTGAAGTTGGTGATGAAGGGGGAATCGTTCCCCGAAGACGTGTCGGCTTTTTACGGCGAGGTGATCACCGCCATCAACCAACTGGCGACCAGCGTCAAAGGTAAATTGGAAGTGGAGATGGCTTTCATCTACATCAACAGTTCAAGCATCAAGGCCATGTACCGAATTTTCGAAGGCATTGATGCTTACCGCCAAGCAGGCAATGATGTGCAAGTGGTTTGGCGCGCGGAAGAAGATGACGACATCATGCAAGAACTCGGTGAAGATTTCAAAGACAGGTTCCAAGCTTTGAATTTCACAGTGGAGCAACATGGCTGACGAAGTATTTGACCTCTACGACAGAGAAAAACTGTTGCTGGCTGAAGGCCAAGCCATTCTTGAGCATGGAACCCCTGAAGAACTTCAAGCCTTTGCCGAACGATTGTTTGACCGCTTCTCCAAATTGGTCCGCGAAAACGAAGATCTGACGAGGCATTCGGACCGGCAAGAACAGCGCTTGGTGAAACTCAACCGCAACCTCAAAACCCAAACCCTGGAGTTGGAACAACAACGCAGTCGTTTAGAAGGTTTGTCGCAGCAACTCGCCAAATACCTGCCGCCACAAATCCACGAAGCTTTGTTCGCGGGCAAATACGACACGCAAATCACCACACAACGCAAAAAACTGACGGTGTTTTTCAGCGACATCAAAGACTTCACACGCACCGCTGAATCTTTGCAACCCGAATCGCTGACCGAATTTTTGAACGATTACTTTTCTGAAATGACCGCGATCGCGTTGTCCCACGGCGCGACCATCGACAAATACATCGGTGACGCGGTCATGCTGTTTTTCGGCGACCCCGAGTCCAAAGGTGTCAAAGAAGATGCACGTGCCTGCGTTGAAATGGCGCTGGAAATGCAAGCGCGCATGCTGGTGCTGCAACGGCGTTGGCGTGAACAAGGGTTTGACAACCCGTTTGTGATTCGCATCGGCATCAACACCGGTTATTGCAACGTGGGCAACTTCGGTTCGGATCAACGACTGAGTTACACCATCATCGGCGGCGAAGTGAATGTGGCGCAACGCTTGGAAGCGAATTGCGACCCGGGTGGCATTTTGATCAGCCATGAAACCTACGCACAGGTGGATGATTTGGTCGATGTGGAGGAGCGCCCATCAATGAGCCTCAAGGGCATTGACCGCAACATCAAAACCTATGCGATCAAAGGTCGCAAAGCAGAAGCCGATAAACCTTTGCGCTTGAGCCATCCCCAAGGCGTGCACATCGATTTATCGCCACTGAGTTTGCGCGCCGACGACCGGCAGTTGATTGCCAACCAACTCAAGGCCTTGGCGCAACGCCTTGAAAATCATTGACATGACCACTCTATCCGCCAGTTTCGAAGTTGACATCGCGCACTTGCACGAATTGGGTGTGATTGACCCCAGCTCGGCGCGCAGTCTGGAAATCTTCACCTCTGGGCAACTCAACAGCAACGAGCGTTTGTATTTCAGTTTATGGGGCTCCAAGTTATTGAGCTCGGTCAGTTTTGAAGCCAAAAAGAAATTGTTTACCCAAGGCGAAGAAGTGTCGGTGGCTTACTTCATCGTTTCGGGACACTTGCTGGCGATCCAAGGTGAACGCATCGAGCGCATGGGACCTGGCAGCGTGATTTGTCTGGCCGAAGGCTTGGCGGGATTGCCAAGCGCGAAAACGGTGATCACTGTCAACGCGGTGCAAGCGCGCATCATTCCATTGCACAAAGTCGACAGCTTCATTCCCCATTTGCCGCAAGCATTGCGCGACACCATCCGTACCAACGTGATGCGCACGCTGGGCGTGAAGCAACTTCCCAAGGGCGTGCTATGAGTGAATTTGTCAGCGTCACATACGCAGCTGGCGAACGCATTTTTTCTGCGGGCGATGTGGCTGATCAATTGTTTTTCATTCAGCAAGGCCAAGTGGAATTGCTCAATGCCGAGGGCAAGGTGTTCACCACACTGAGTGCAGGTGAATCGTTTGGCGAGCAAGCGTTTTTAAGTGGCGGCATCCGAGGTGCATCAGCGCAAGCATCGGGCGAGGTGACATGCCTCAAAATTTCGAGCGAACAAGCCAATCAAATGATGGCGGGTACATCGCCCTTGCTGGTACCCGTGTTTGAAGCCTTGCTGTTGCAACTCAACATGAACAACGCCTTGCGCGCAGGCAACCTCTGAGCAAGACACTGGCAGAGCACCATGACCGAATCCATTCACTCCACACCTGATTGGCACGGCAAACTCTGTCAAACCTTGACCCACTTGCGTGAACGTTGGCCACATGATTGGCCTGGACTCCCCGTGGTGCTCAGCGCTTGCATCGCGCAGCGCTGGCCGATGGCCGCTCCCGCCTCTGCGGATGCTGTTGCCATGTTGAATGCAGCCAAAGCCATGGCTCAGCACATGGAGTCCATCGCGCTCACCACGTCCTATGAACCCCACTATCACAACCGCTTGCACACAGCCGATGCATTGGTGTCTGTCTGTTGGTTGACACATGCCTTGCAACATGAAGGGCATGATGTGCCAG
>RFYK01000130.1 GCA_009925585.1 Betaproteobacteria bacterium
CTGTCGGCGCGTTTGCAGCAACACACCACGGCGCCTGCCAATTTGTCTTTGCAACTCGATGGCTTGTTCGGTCCCACGGGCACCACACCAGACATGCAACGTGAAGCCTGTGCCCATGCGGCTGCCCATGCAGTCACCTTGATCACCGGCGGACCTGGCACCGGAAAAACCACCACGGTCGTCAAACTGTTGCGTCTGCTGCAAGCGAATGCGTCTGCGCCATTGCATGTGGTGCTGACCGCCCCCACTGGCAAAGCAGCCGCGCGGTTGTCGCAAACCATGGCACAAGCTCGTTCTCTGTTACCCGAACAAGAAGCGCAGGTGTTGCCAGACACCGCGTTGACCTTGCATCGTTGGTTGTTGACTGATGCTGCGCAAGCCCATTCGAGCAACCCACCGGATGTGGTGGTGGTGGATGAGGCGTCCATGATCGACTTGGAACTCATGGCGCGCTTGCTGCAAGCCGTGCCTTTGTCCGCCCGGTTGATTTTGCTCGGTGACAAAGACCAATTGGCATCGGTGGAAGCTGGTGCAGTCATGGCGCAACTGTGTCAAGGCCATTGGCTGTCAAGCCACACCATCAGTTTGGTTCACAGTCACCGGTTTGATGCCACCCAAGGCATTGGTCGATGGGCGCGTGCGGCCAACCGAGGTGACCGCGCTGGTTTGCGCGCGCTTTGGGAGGAAGCCCCGCAAGGGTGTTTTGCCTCTGATGCTGTGGTCTCGCGGTTGAGCGAACCTCACAGCACGCATGCGGACACGTTGCAGCAAATCAAACGGGGTTGGCAAGCATGGCTTGACGAGTTGGCTGAGTTTCAATCGGCGTCCAGCCATTGCAGCGATGCATCGGCCACGGCTTTGTTGCAAAGTTTCACCCGCATGGGCGTGTTGTGCGCGGTGCGCGAAGGCCGCTGGGGTGTCCAAGGCTTTAATCGACAACTGCAACACGCTTTGGGGTTTGCTGACCAATCATGGTTTGTGGGCCGACCCGTGATGGCCAGGCGAAATGATTACGCGCTGGGTCTGATGAACGGTGACCTCGGCCTGTGTTTACCCAAAATGGTTGAGGGCACCATTCGACTGCGTGTGGCCTTCGCCGACGCCAATGGCGGTGTGCGTTGGCAAGTACCCGGTCGGCTTGACGATGTGGACACCGTGTTTGCCATGACCGTTCACCAATCGCAAGGTTCAGAGTTTGAACACGTGCTGTTGGTGTTACCAGACCAGCCTGTTCCTTTATTGACCCGCGAATTGATTTACACCGGCATGACCCGCGCCAAGAAGCGCTTGTGTGTGTGGGCACCTGCACCGGAATGGCTGATGCAGGCGGTCGAAAAGCAGGTGCAACGCAGCGGCGGACTGGACTGATCACACTGTTGTTTCTTCGATGGCAAAATGCGGGCATGAACCCCATCCGCTGTTTGAAATGGACCTTCGCCCTGTGGTTGTGCTGCCTGCCTTGGATGGCCATGGCCGAATGGGAAAAAGTAGATGAAAACTACCTGGCCGTGGTCTACATTGACCCCGACAAAATCCGCGCCAGCAGCGTGTTTCCGCAAGCTTGGCATTTGATCGACCTCAACGAAAAGTCCAAGGCTGGGGTCAAATCACGGTTGGCATTGATGGAATACGACTGCCACGAATTCAGACGACGTACGCTGGCATTTGCCTCCAAATCCGAAGCCATGGGTGAAGGCAAGACTTTGTTCACCAGCACCCAGTCCACCCCTTGGAAACCCGTCAGTGGCGACACAGTGGCAGAAAAAGTCATCGAAATGTTGTGTGGCCACTCTTCGCATCCCAAAGGCCATGGCAAAGGCAAAGACGCTCCATCGGCGGCCCCAGCCAAAGATGCCCACGGCGCACCCGCAGCGCACGGCGACGCCAAACCCAGTCACTGACGCCGTCTCTCCACAGGAACTTTATGCAAGTCACGAAACACACCGACCATTTCGCCACAGCCCCGCAATTGGCACCCGAGCACATGCCCGCCTTGGCGCAACATGGGTTTCACACGGTGATCAACAACCGGCCCGACATGGAAGGTGGCCCCGATCAACCCACCTCGGCGCAAATGCAAACAGCCGCTGAAGCAGCAGGCTTGGTCTACCACTATTTGCCTGTCATCAGTGGCGCCATCACGCCCGATCAAATCACGGAGATGGCGACATTGGTCAACAACGCACCGGGGCCAGTGCTGGCGTTTTGCCGCAGTGGCGCGCGCTCAACCCAACTGTGGATGATGGGTCAAGACTGAACTGAGCTGAGTTTGCGTGAATTGATCGGGTCCCGAAACACCAAGGGCTTGACTTCCACGCGCTGGGTGTCGGGTATTTGCGCAAACGCGACCGCATCCAACACCACTTGATGGTGCTGTGACTTGTCACACACGGGGTCGGCATTCGCTGCATCGCCGGTCAACATCAGCGCCTGACAACGGCAGCCGCCAAGGTCTTTTTCCTTGTCTTCGCAAGTGCGGCAAGGGTCTTTCATCCACGCATCACCACGGTAATGGTTGAACGACTCGGATTCGTACCAAATGTCTTTCACCGACATGTTTTTCACATTTGGAAATTCCAAATGCTTGATCATTTTGGCGGTGTGACAAGGCAATGCAGAACCGTCTGGCGTGATGGTGAGAAAAATATTTCCCCAACCATTCATGCATTTTTTGGGACGGGTTTCATAGTAGTCGGGCACCACGAAAAAGATACGCAATTTGTCGCCCAGTTTTTCGCGGTATTCGTTGGTCACGCGCTCGGCGCGCTGCAGTTGCTCTCGACTCGGCATCAAACCTTCGCGGTTGAGTTGTCGGGTGGAATCCTGAAACGAGAGTTGCACGTGGTCCAACCCCGCCTCCTTCAAAGCCTTCGCTCGCTCGGGCGTGAAACCAATGCCCGATGTCAACAGGTTGGTATAAAAACCCAGTTGGTGCGCCTCTGCCACCAACGTTTCCAAGTCATCACGCACCAGAGGCTCGCCGCCCGAAAAACCGCATTGCACGCTGCCGGCCGCGCGGGCATCGCGCAGCACTTTGATCCATTCTTGCGTGGTCAATTCGGGACCGTGTTGGGTGTAGTCGACCGGGTTGTAACAAAAGACACAATGCAAAGGGCATGCATAGGTCACTTCTGCGAGCAGCCACAAGGGTGGTCCGACCGTCACTTCTTTGCCATTGATCGTCGGCGTCATGCTTTCACCCAACCTTGTTGTTTGGCGATGTCCAAAAAGGCCAGCACATCCTGTTGCAAACCTGTGGTCTCAAAATCTTTTTCCAATTCTGCGATCAATGCTGTGACATTTTTCTTGCCGTCTAAACGCTTGATGATTTCACCTGCACTGCCATTCAACTTGACCATGCCTTCAGGGTAAAGCAGCACCCACGCCTGCTGAACTTCTTCCCATTGCAAACGAAACATGGCGGACAAAGCAGGGGTGCTCAACAGCACGGCGTCATCGGTGCTCATGTTTTCGGTCCTGTGATTTGCACGTTGCATTGGTCAAGCATGATGGCGTCCGCCAAAGCCCACAACACATTGAGTTTGAATTGCAAAATTTCCAAAGCACGCTCTTGCAAAGCGCGGGTCTGGCTGAAATAGTCCAACGTGAATTTCAAACCATGCGCCACATCGCGACGCGCTTGGGTCAACCGGTTTTTGAAATACTGCAAACCCGTGGGGTCCACCCATGGGTATTTTTCTGGCCAAGTGTCAATGCGCTGCTGGTGAATATGCGGCGCAAACAATTCGGTGAGGCTGGAGGCCACCGCTTCTTGCCAAGGCTGTCGCCTTGCAAAATTGACGTAGGCATCGACCGCGAATCGGCTGGCAGGCGCCACATAGCGAAGCGAAGTGACATCGTCACGGCTCAATCCCACGGCTTGACCCAAATGGATCCATGCTTCAATGCCGCCTTCGTCTTTCAAGCCGTTCAATTCAAAGCCATCGTGGTCCAGAATTCGCAAAATCCATTCGCGTCGAATCTCGCGGTCGTTGCAATTGGACAGAATGGCCGCGTCTTTCAGCGGGATGGAAATTTGGTAATAAAACCGATTGGCCACCCAACCGCGCAATTGCGCCGCATTGAGTTTGCCTTCCGCCATCATCACATGAAACGGATGGTGAATGTGGTAGCTGGTGCTTTTGCCACGCAGTAAGGTTTCAAATTCTTCGGCGCCCCAAGGTGTGCGTGTATCAGCCAGCGCTTCGTTCATTGTGTTGTTCACAGGGTGATCTCCATGCCATCAAATGCCACCTCGATGCCGTGAGACTTCAAGGTTTGGCGTTGCGGGCTACTGTCGTCCAAAATCGGATTGGTGTTGTTGATGTGGATCAAAATTTTTCGGACATGGCTGGGCAACTTATCAAGCCATTCGATCATGCCGTCCGCGCCGCTTTGGGGCATGTGCCCCATGGCACGAGAGGTTTTTTTCGACGCACCCAATGCAATCATTTCGTCGTCGGTCCACAAGGTCCCGTCAACCATCACGCAGTCGGCCGATTGCATGGCCTGCCACACATGCGGCTCCATTTGTCCCAAGCCAGGCGCATAAAACAGCGTTTTGCCAGTCTGCTCATCACGTACTTTCAGTCCCACGTTGTCGCCGGGTTGAGGCTTGTCTCTGTGCGGCGAGTAAGGCGGGGCATTGCTGATCAAAGGCAGTGCTTCGAATTGCAAGCCATGGAGGCCGGGCACATCAAAGGGGGTTTGCAAATGCAAATCATGCCAATCGATGCCACAGTAGTGAGACAACACTTTGAACAGCGGATTACCCGTGCTCAAGTCTTCACGTACCAACGGGTGGCAGTACAAAGGTAATTTTTGACGGTGCTCGCGCAGCATCAACAAGCCCGTGGTGTGGTCAATTTGGGCATCCATCAGCAGCACGGCAGCAATGCCTGTGTCGCGCAATGCGCGCGCGGGTTGCAAGGCGGGAAATGCTTTGATTTGTTGCAACACATCAGGCGATGCATTGACGAGCAGCCAGTCGGTGTCATTGGCGCAGACCGCAATGGAAGATTGTGTGCGCGCCACATGGTGCGCACTGCCCGCGCGCACCGCGCTGCATTGAGGACAATTGCAATTCCACTGAGGGAATCCGCCACCAGCGGCCGAACCAAGCACATGAATTTTCACAATAGCGCCGCTTTAAAAAAAATCCGCGTCAAGCGCGGAACATCAAAATACAAAGGAAGCGAAAAAAAGGTCTGCCGGGTTGCCCCGACAGACCACCGTCAAATTAACGGTTAGCGATGTACATGGTGATTTCGAAACCGAAAC
>RFYK01000014.1 GCA_009925585.1 Betaproteobacteria bacterium
GGGGCGCGTACACACAATCTGAAAAACATCGATTTAGACATTCCGCGCAACCAATTGGTGGTGATCACTGGTTTGTCTGGTTCGGGTAAATCCAGTCTGGCGTTTGACACCTTGTATGCCGAAGGGCAGCGCCGCTATGTGGAAAGTTTGTCGGCCTATGCGCGCCAGTTTTTGCAGCGCATGGACAAGCCCGACGTGGACTTGATCGAAGGCCTCTCGCCTGCGATCGCCATCGAGCAAAAAGCCACCAGCCATAACCCGCGCTCGACGGTGGGCACAGTGACCGAGATTCACGACTATTTGCGTTTGTTGTTTGCACGTGCAGGCACACCGCATTGCCCGCAACACGGCGTGCCGTTGCAAGCCTCGAGCGTGGCGCAAATGGTCGATGCGGTGTTGGCCTTGCCCGCAGAGACACGGCTGTTGTTGATGGCACCGGTGGCGCGAGAACGCAAGGGCGAATTCGCCGATGTGTTCATGCAGATGCAAGCACAAGGTTTTGTGCGATTCCGTGTCGATGGTCAGGTCGTGGAACTGGCCGAATTACCCGCCTTGGCCAAGAAAGAAAAGCATGACATCGATGTGGTGATAGACCGCTTGAAGGTACGCCCTGACATGGCGCAGCGAATCGCTGAGAGCATGGAAACCGCGCTTCGCTTGGCCGATGGTCGTGCACTGGTACTGGATTTAGACCAAGGGGTTGAACATGCATTCAACGCCAAATTTGCTTGCCCGCATTGCAGCTTTGCCATCGGTGAACTCGAGCCTCGGTTGTTCTCTTTCAACTCGCCGTTGGGCGCATGCCCGACATGTGAAGGCTTGGGCGAACAAAGTTTTTTTGACCCGGCACGCATCGTCGCCTTTCCAGACATCAGTTTGGCCAGCGGCGCCATCAAAGGATGGGACAAGCGCAACGCTTATTACTTTGCCATGCTCGAGAGCCTGGCGCGCCATTACCAGTTTGACCTGGAAACGCCGTTTGAACAACTGCCACCGTCAGTTCAGCAAGTGTTGTTGTTCGGCTCTGGTGAAGAAGAAATCAAATTCAGTTATGTGCTCGAGTCAGGCACCCGGGCGGGGCGTAAAACATCTAAGCAGCACAGCTTTGAGGGCATCGTCCACAACATGGCCCGTCGCTACAAAGACACGGACTCTGCCTTGGTGCGTGAAGAGTTGTCCCGCTACCGTGGCCTGCGTCCTTGTGAGGCCTGTGAAGGCACTCGTTTGCGAACCGAGGCCCGCCATGTGCGCTTGGGTGTCGGCCCGCAAGCGTTGACGGTGCACGATGTCAGTCACCTCACTTTGTCTGAATGCCAAGCCTATTTCCAAGGCTTGACTTTGGATGGGAACAAGGCGGATATCGCAGACAAGGTGGTGCGTGAAATTGCCAACCGCTTGAAATTTTTGAATGACGTGGGGCTGACGTATTTGAGTTTGTCCCGCAGTGCGGACACGTTGTCGGGTGGCGAAGCGCAACGGATTCGGCTGGCTTCACAAATCGGCTCTGGTTTGACCGGCGTGATGTATGTGTTGGACGAACCCAGCATTGGGTTGCATCAGCGCGACAACGACCGATTGATCGACACACTCAAGCATTTGCGCGACATTGGCAACAGTGTGTTGGTGGTTGAACATGATGAAGACATGATTCGTGCCGCCGACCACTGCATCGACATGGGGCCAGGTGCTGGTGTGCATGGTGGACGCGTGATGGCCCAGGGGACGCCGGCGCAACTGCAAGCCAACCCGCACTCATTGACGGGACGCTACATGAGTGGCGCCTTGTCGATCGCTGTGCCGCCGCGCCGTCGCGATTGGTTGCTGCAAACCACCGCCGATGCACCACCGCCAGCGAACAACGTGTTTGGTCAGCCGATGCCCAGCTCGCCAAAGTCGTCAGCCCGTCAAGCGCTCACTGTGGTGGGTGCGCGAGGCCATAACTTGCAAAACGTCACAGTGGCTTTTCCGGTCGGTTTGTTCACCTGCGTGACTGGCGTGTCGGGTTCGGGTAAATCCACCTTGGTCAACGACACCTTGTACGCGGCGGTGGCCAGACAAATTCACCGCGCCCATGAAGAACCTGCCGCGCATGATGACATCCTGGGCCTCTACCATTTTGACAAGGTGATCAATGTCGACCAGTCGCCGATTGGGCGCACCCCACGGTCTAACCCAGCCACCTACACCGGCTTGTTCACGCCGCTGCGCGAACTGATGGCCGATGTGCCGATGGCGCGTGAGCGTGGTTATGGCCCCGGCCGGTTCTCGTTCAACGTCGATGGCGGCAGATGCAACGCGTGTCAGGGCGACGGCATGGTCAAAGTAGAAATGCATTTTTTGCCGGACGTGTATGTGCCTTGCGACGTGTGTTTGGGTGAACGTTACAACCGTGAAACCTTGGACGTGCAATACAAGGGTAAGAACATCGCGCAAATATTGAACATGACCGTTGAAGATGCGTTGTCGTTTTTCAAACCAGTGCCGGCACTCGCACGCAAGCTCAACACCTTGATGGAAGTGGGCTTGGGTTACATCCGTTTGGGACAGGCGGCCACCACCTTGTCGGGTGGCGAAGCTCAGCGCGTCAAATTGGCGCTGGAATTGAGCAAGCGGGACACAGGCAAAACGCTTTACATCTTGGACGAACCCACCACGGGCTTGCATTTTGCAGACATCGATTTGTTGCTCAAAGTGTTGCAGCAGTTGGTTCAAGCGGGTAACACCGTGGTCGTGATTGAACACAATTTGGACGTGATCAAGACGGCTGATTGGGTGATCGACATGGGGCCGCAAGGCGGTGTGGGTGGCGGTCAAGTGGTGGCGACCGGCACGCCAGAACAAGTGGCGAACAACCCGGACAGTGTCACCGGGCGTTATTTACGGCGCTTGCTGAATTTGGATTGATGCCCGTCGTCAGCGACCGTATGCCCGGGCCGCCGCGTTTGCCATGGCATCAATGATGGCCAATGACAGCGTTGTGGGGACCAGGTATTTGGTGCGGCGGTTGGTGCCTTCGAACACCAGTTCCACCAGGCCTTTGTGCAGCAAATCATTGATTTTTCGGTGCAGCATGGCGGGTGAGCCAATGGCTTTGAGCCCCATGGCTTGGGTCACGTTCATGGGTTCGTTCCTGTCGTTAGCCATGGCAATGCGCATGAGCAAAACCTGTGCATCCAAGTCAGGCAGTTGTTCAGTGTGTTGGGTTTCTATGTCGCTGACTGCGCCAAGCAATGAGAAAAATTGGGAACGAGACGAGGTCATGGACTGAATTATTTTTATATCCATTGACCATATCGCATAAAGCCATGTGGCGTAATAACCTGTTGATTTAATTTACCTTTTTATGCCAACAATGGTTAAAGTAACAATTTCCATCTAAATCGAAATTATTTTCAAATCAGACACTAAATAGACAACACCGTGCGCGCTTCTTGTGCCGCGGCTCTGGCGGCTTGTGCGAAATCTTCACCTTGCGATGCGTACAAAATGGCGCGGGACGAATTGACGATGATCGGCCCGCTGATCTGGTCCCCGTTGCGGCGCAATCCCGCTTGGAGCGTGGCCGCCGCATCGCCGCCTTGTGCGCCGACACCCGGTATCAACAAAGGCAATTCAGGTGCAATCTTGCGAACGCTGGCAATTTCATCCGGGTAGGTGGCGCCCACCACCAAACCCAATTGGCCATTGAGGTTCCAAGGCCCCTGCGCCAGTCGCGCAATGTGTTCGAACAACTTGGGTTGGCCGTCCACCGACGACAAGCGCTGGCTTTGTAAATCGTCACCACCGGGGTTGGAGGTGCGGCACAACAAAAACGCACCCTTGCCATGGCGTTTCACATAAGGTTCGATCGAATCAAAGCCCATGAACGGCGACAAGGTGACGGCATCGGCACCGTATCGCTCAAACGCTTCGATGGCGTATTGCTCTGCCGTGCTGCCGATGTCGCCTCGCTTGGCGTCGAGGATCACGGGAATGGCAGGTGCCACGTTGCGCATGTGCGCGATCAATGTTTCGAGCTGAGCTTCTGCCCGATGGGCAGCGAAGTAAGCAATTTGTGGCTTGAAGGCGCAGACCAAGTCTTGGGTGGCGTCCACGATGTGTGCACAGAATTCGAAAATGCCATCTGGCTTGCCGCGCAAATGCATGGGGAATTTGCTGGGTTCAGGGTCGAGTCCGACGCACAGCAAAGAGCGCTGCAAAAGGGTGGCATGTATCAGCTGTTCAATGAAAGTCATGGGGTGAATGCTTGTCAAGCGATGAAGTGGTCAAGGGGGTGAGGTCTGGCGCAACTGGGTCATGGCCAAACACAGGTCATGCCATGCCTTGGCTTTGTCGGCAGGTGTGCGCATCAGGTACGACGGGTGGTAGGTGACGATGACCGGCCGGCCATGCGCTTGGTGCACCTGGCCGCGCAATTTGCCCAAGGGCAAACTTTGGCTGTCCACCAAGGTGTCTTGCAGCACAGCCAGGGCAGCGAGCCGTCCCATGGCCAACACCATGCGGGGTTGCAGCAATTCCATTTGCCGTTTCAAAAAATGGCTGCATTGCGCCAACTCCTCTGGGTGCGGGTTGCGTTGGGCGGGGGGCTTGCATTTCAACGCATTGACCAACACCACCGACTCTTTGGCGCGTCCCAACCCTTGGCGTTGCAAGCCCATGGCTTGCAACATGGCGTCCAGCAAATCCGATTCGGGTCCGGCAAAAGGCTTGCCGCTGGCGTTTTCGCTGTCGTTCGGCGCATCGCCCACGATCAACCAATCGGTGACGCCTTGCCCCACCGCAGGCTGCCCATCGGCAAACACACTGTGTTGGCGATGCTCACACAAGGGACAGGCGCGGCAATTTGCCGCTGCAGAAGTCAGTGTCGCCCAGTCCATGGTTGACAAGCCTTCGGGCAATTTGCCCAGCGTTGACGCAGTGGCCACGTCGACCCTAGGGGCGGCTGTCTGTGGCGTCGGGGCGGGTTGACGCAAAGCAGGTGCCACCGCGACCGACGTGGGTTTGACAGCAACGGGTTTGGCTGCCGGCGGGGCCGCGTCCACGACCACGGATGGCGCGGCATCCACAGGCGCTTTTTGCCAAACACGCACACCCATTTCTGCAAGCATGGCGCGTTGTCTGGGGTCAAGCGAGGTCGTCATGGGGGAGAAGTTACCACTGTGGTTCACCAGTTCAGCGACATGACCACCGCGTCTTCGCGCTGGCCGTGGTGCACCGGGTAATAACCGGGACGAACGCCGTCGGTGACAAACCCACTGGCCAAGTACAAATCAATCGCGCGTTGGTTGCTGGCTCGCACTTCCAGCCAGATGCTGTGCACACCGCGAGACACGCTCCATTCACGCAAATAACGCATCATGGCTTGCGCCAAGCCTTGGCGTTGGTGCGCAGATGCCACGGTGAAGTTGAGCAAATGCACTTCATCGGCGCCACGCATGGCGACGAAATAACACAGCACGTCATCGCCATCGAACCAAACAGGCATGTGGTAGCCACTGATGATGGAATCGACAAAATTTCCCATCAGCCAAGGGTGCGAATAAGCGCCTTGTTCAACTTGGATGATGTCGGCCAACATGTCTTGTGTCATGTCGCGCGGCGCTGGCAAGATACCGTCATCCATCAAAGCGACATGGGATTTGCGAAACAGTTTCATGTGCGGGACGCCTTGTCTGCCAGTCGCTCGGCCGTGGTGCGGGCCACATCATCACGCACATACACCGGCATGGCGTGTTGCGGTTCTATCGATTCGCCACGCTGCCAAGCACGGGCAGCCAAGACCAACATGGCACGGGCATCGGGCCACATGGTCAGGGGTTCAGCGCCACAAGCATTCACCAAAGATTGCAAATGGGCGGCATGCACCGCCATGGCGTTGCCTGCCAACACCGACGCTGAGCCATGCCAAGCATCGGGGCAAGCCCACGCGTCTGGCTGACACAAAGCAGGTTCACTGACCACGCGCCAATCTTCGCCGATGCGTTCATAGGCCGCGGCGTAAACCTGTCCCATGCGCGCGTCCAACATGGCGATCACACGCGTGTGTTCCATGGGCGTGGCTTGGGCCAAGCAGCGCAAAGTGTCTGTCGGCAGTAGCCGCAAGCCCAGACCCAAAGCCAGGCCTTGGGCGACCGAGCATGCCGTGCGCAACCCAGTGAATGCGCCCGGACCGCGCCCAAACGCAATGGCTTGCAATGCAGCCATGGGCATCTCGGCTTGCGCCAACAACGCCAACACCGCGTCAATCAAACCGGATGACGCTTGCGCGCCGGCCAGACCTTGGTGTGAGAACACGCGGTCGCCTTGTTGTAACGCCAAGGACATGCGCTCGGTGCTGGTGTCAATCGCCAACAAATTCATGAGGCTGGTTTCCAAGACACAGGCCGAGCCGGTTGCACGCCAAACACAATGCCCAAGGTGACCAGCGATAAGCCCAGCAACACTTGCCAGCCTAACGGTTCTCCAAGGAAAAACACGGCGCCGACAGCAGACAGTCCGGGCACCAGTGAGGTCAGCATGGTTGAACGCACGGGGCCGTAAGCGCGGATCATCAGCGTGAAACTGATGCCGGACAAGACCACCGAACCGCCGCCTTGGAACAAGGCTTGCCAGACCACTTCCTGCCATGGCGCCGTCAACAAATGCGTCTGTAACCAACCCATGCCGCACAACAAGGCGTACAAAGGCACAAACGTGAAAAACGCAAAGCACGTGATGGCCATGGTGGCGGGTACAGGTTGCAATTGGTAGCGTCGGCTCAAGACACTGTAGGTGGACCAACACGCGCTCGCGCCCATGAACAGCAAGTCGCCGATCCACACCGTGCCGCCGTCAAACGCATGCCACAAACTGCTGCCACCCACCAGCAAATCGCCCGAGACGATCATGGCCAAACCAATCAACCTGTAACCGTGCAGGCGTTCGCCCAACAAAAACACCGCCAACACGCTGGTCCACAGCGGCAAACTGCCCGGCATCAGCACCGAACCGTGCGCGGCGGGCGCAAAAAAGAAGCCGCTGTAAGCGAACACGGCATAAGCAAAGCCGCCGAAAAAGCCAGTCACCACAGTGAGTCGCCAAGGCAGCGGTGACAAACCACCAAACGAACCGGTATGGGGTTGCTCGCGGCGTTGTTGTCGCACCATCCACCAAGACCATGGCAACAAAATGACGCTGGCGCCCACGATACGCGCCCAAGTGATGTCCAGCGGAAGCAGGGCATGTTGGGCCGAAGCGCGCGCGATGATGATGAACGCGGTCCAAATGGTGACTGTGACCAACGCCGCCCACAAACCGCTGCGAGGTGAATGGCCACTGAGCAGCTGTTTCATGAAAGATTGCATCCTTGCATTATCTGTGCTGAGGTTCAGCCCGTTTGATAATCGGCGCATGAGACTGCGTTTGTTCACCCATGTATTGCCTCTCTTGTGGCTTGGCTTGTGCGCGGGCCCAGTGCATTCGCAAGCGACCCACGAATTGCCAGCGGTTGTGCAAGCCGCGATGAAAGCCGCGCGGTTGCCCACTGACGCACTGAGCGTGGTGGTCTGGCCTGTACAAACTTCGACCGCCCGACTGCAACACCAAGCAGCCGTTGCGCGCAACCCCGCCTCGTTGATGAAATTGGTCACCACCACGGCCGCGCTTGACTTGCTCGGTCCGGCATTCACCTGGCGCACGCCGGTGTTCATTGAGGGACAGGTGAATGATGGTGTGCTCAAGGGCAACCTGTATTTGCAAGGCAGCGGCGACCCGCGTTTGGGGGTCGAACAGCTGTGGTTGTTGATGCGGCGCATACAAGCCTTGGGCATTCGCCACATACAAGGCGACATCGTGTTGGACCGCAGCGTGTTGAGCGTGCCAGCGCAAGACCCGGGTGGGTTTGATGGCGAGCCCTTGCGACCTTACAACGCTGCACCGGATGCTTTGCTGATCAACTTCAAATCATTGTTGATTCAATTCGTGCCAGACCCGGCCCATAAGCTGGCACGGGTACACATTGAGCCGCCCTTGGCTGGCGTGAAATGGCCAGCCACGGTGCCGTTGAACAACACCGATTGCAGCGATTACCGAGGTGGATTGAAAGCAGATTTTCAACAGCCGTTGAACATCCCGTGCGTGAAGGATCGGTGCCGGCCGGACTCAAGCCGGTGTTGTCGCACGAATCGCCCACATTGGCCGAGGTGATTCGCGACATCAACAAATTCAGCAACAACGTGATGGCGGACCAGTTGTTTTTGACGTTGGGTGCGCAACAACGTGGCCGCGGCAATGCGACAGACGCGGCTGAGGTGGTGCAAACTTGGTGGCGTGAGCGCTTGCCGTTGGCGTCACCACCGGCCTTGGACAAAGGCTCTGGTTTGAGCCGCGACGCCCGTGTCAGCGCACAGTCTTTGGCCGCTTTGTTGCAATGGGCTTGGGCGCAGGGCTTCATGCCTGAATTGGTGTCGTCGCTGCCCATCACCGGCTTGGACGGCACCCTCAAGCGCAGCAAAAGCACCGCCATGGCCCATTTGAAAACCGGAAGCTTGCGCGATGTGATGGGCATCGCGGGTTATGTCGATGCAGCGAACGGTCAGCGCCATGTGTTGGTGGCCATCGTCAACCATGCAAATGCCAACCAAGCCCGTCCGGTGATGGACGCATTGATCGATTGGACCGCAGGCAAAGAGAACCGTTAAAAACAATTAATTCAACAAAACCCTGATTCAAATTTCACAAAATCAATTCATTGCAATTGACCGATGGGTGGGCATGAACAGAACGCGATGGATGGCAGGCTGGTTCGCTGCCAGTTTGCTGTGGGGCTTGGGGGGCTGTAGCCGGTTAAAACCGCAAGCGCCAAGCACTTATGGGGTAGACACCCAAACCGTGTGGCACACGATCGCGCTGACACCCGAGGGCGTGCATTACGGCGTGGACCTTGACGGCATGTCGAGCAATGGGCCGATTCGCACCGTTTGGCTGCAAAAACGCTCAGCCAACAGCCCGTACCTGTATGACAAATGGCAAATCAATGTGCACTGTGCCGACGGGCAGTTGATGTGGTTGTTGCGCACCGTGGTGGAAAACAACCAAGTCAAAGCGATTGAGCATGATGTGACATTTGGTTGGGACGGTGAATTGCTGAAAAAGCCCAAGGTACAGCCTTGGTCGCCTGTGGCAACCGGCAGCAAAGACGACATGGTGCTGAAAAAAGTGTGTGCGTACAAGCGTTAAGAAACGCTGTTGAATGGCTTAAACCGATGCGCTGCTGGCGCGTTGCAAACGGTCGCGAACGCCGTCCCAAGCGTCGTCTTCAGGCGGCGCCTCTGCCCAAATATGCGCCACGCCTAACGCATCGAGTTCACGCAGTTGAGCGAACAAGGCGTGGGCGCATTCCGCTGCATTCGCCGGCATGGCATGCCAATGCACTTGCGCGGGCAAGCTCACGGGCGAGCGCGACCACACCGCCAAACTGCCCGCGCACGAGGGAGCGAGTTGCCCGATGTCTTGGAGTGAAAGCAAGCGAAGGCGCGCGCGCGGCGCGTAATGCGATGCCAACATGCCGGGCGCGGCGCTCACCGGTGTCGATGGTTTGGCAGGTGCACGTTGAACCGTTCGTCCCACCACGGCAGACAACTGCGCGGCACTCAACATGCCTGGGCGCAACAACCATGGCGTGTCTTGACTGACATCGACAATGGTGGATTCGATGCCGACTTGGCAAGCGCCGCCATCGAGCACCGTCAAATGAGGGAAGGCCTCGCGCACATGTTCAGCGGTGGTGGGCGAGACTTTGCCAAACAAGTTGGCGCTGGGGGCAGCCACCCCTTTGACGCCTTGTTGCCGCGAGAGCTGCAACACTTTCAAAGCCAGCGGATGTGACGGGCAGCGCAATGCAATGGTGGGATGCCCTCCCGCCGCGACATCGGCCACGCCTTGGCGCCGTTTCACAATCAAGGTGAGCGGCCCGGGCCAATAGGTTTTCATCAACGCTTGCGCATGAGCGGGCACGTCAGCGGCAAACCATGTCACTTGGTCCATGGACGCAACATGCACGATCAACGGGTGGTCTGGCGGTCGTCCTTTGGCGTCGAAGATGGCCGCCACGGCATGTGGTTGCAAGGCGTCGGCAGCCAAGCCGTAAACCGTTTCTGTGGGCAGGCCCAGCAACTCGCCACGCGCCAATGTCTGCGCGGCCAGCGCAATGTCCTCATCGTTGTCGCCCAGCATTCGTCCCGGGTTCACGCGGGTATTCCCAGCAAGGCAGCCGCTTTGGCACTGACATGTCGGGCTGTTTCGATGTCCTGGGCGGTGATGGTCACATGACCCATTTTGCGGCCATGGCGGGCCTCGGTTTTGCCATACAAATGCAAATGCACCCCGGGCAACGCCAATAACGCAGCCCAATCAGGTGAGCGCTCTGTGCCATCACGCCACCACAGGTCGCCCAACAGATTGAGCATGACACAGGGGCTGTGCAAGCGCGGTGGACACAAGGGCAAGCCTGCCATGCATCGCACTTGCAATTCAAATTGCGACACGTCACAACTGTCGATGCTGTGGTGTCCGCTGTTGTGGGGTCTGGGTGCAATTTCATTGACCACCAATGGGCCCAAGGCTGTTTTTTCAGGGCCGTCTTGCAACAGAAAAAATTCCACGCACAACACGCCCACGTAATCGAGTTCACGGGCGATTTGGGTGGCTGCGTCGATCGCATGTTGTTGGGTGCCGACCGGCAAAGACTGTTCATGCACCTCGGTGACCGCGAGGATGCCATCGCGGTGCTGGTTCATTTGCAGTGGCAAATGCACACATTGACCGTCAAGTCCACGCGCGAGCACCACCGAGCATTCGGCGGCCAGTGGCAAGCGTTTTTCAAGGATGCACACCACACTTGGGTTGCCGTTTTGCAATTGCGCGAAAGCACCGGGCAGTTCTGCGCGCGAATGGACCCGGATTTGACCTTTGCCGTCATAGCCCAATCGGGTGGTTTTCAAAATGCCGGGCAGCAGCTCGTCAGGCACATCGGCCAAGGCATTCGCATCTGCCAACACGCGGTGCGGCGCCACAGGCACACCGCAACGCACAAAATGCGCTTTCTCTGCCGCGCGGTCTTGCGCGACTTCAACAGCAGCAGGGCCTGGCGAGACCGGCAGCTGCTGTTGCAGTTGCGCCAAAGCAGCCGCTGGCACGTTTTCAAATTCAGTGGTGATCGCTTGACATGCTTGCGCCATGCGAGCGAGACCTTGCGGGTCAAGGTAAGCGCTTTGCACATGCAGATGGCTGATCAGACCGGCCGGGCTGTGCGGGTCAGGGTCCAGTACCGCGGTGCGGTAGCCCAAACTTTGCGCCGCGTGAGACCACATGCGCGCCAGTTGGCCGCCGCCGAGTACACCCAGCGTGGCGCCGGGTTGCAATGGGCGTCGGGTCATGCCGATGGCGGCAGTGTCATTTGCCGTGCTGCTTGGGTTTGCTGTTGACGATAGTTGTGCAAGGCTGCTTGTAAATGGGGATGCTGCAATGCCAACATGGCCACGGCGAACAGCGCGGCGTTGGCGGCGCCTGCCGCACCGATGGCAAAGGTCGCCACCGGAATGCCTTTGGGCATTTGCACGATGCTGTGCAGTGAATCAACCCCTTGCAAATGCTTGCTCGCCACCGGCACGCCCAACACCGGCACCGTGGTTTTGGCGGCCAGCATGCCTGGCAAATGGGCTGCCCCACCCGCGCCAGCAATGATGGCTTGCAGACCACGCGATTGCGCGGAAGCTGCGTAGTCGAACATGTCGTCCGGCATGCGGTGAGCAGACACCACGCGGGTTTCGTGCGCGACGCCAAACGATTGCAACAGTTCGACAGCGTGTTGCATGGTGTCCCAGTCTGAGCTGGAGCCCATGACAACACCGACAAGAATAGAGGCCATGATGTGGGGCAGTTGAACTGCGGGTAAGCTAACGGTTGAACGACGTGCTGGCCATGTACGCCCTGCACGGTAGAGTGATTGATTTTATTCCTGCGGACCTGACACCCATGATTGATGTGACTGTTGAGAATTTTGAGGCTGAAGTGATTTTGGCGTCGAACGAATTGCCTGTGTTGGTGGACTTTTGGGCGCCGTGGTGCGGCCCGTGCAAATCGCTGGGCCCGGTATTGGAAAAATTAGAAGTGGAATACGCTGGGCGTTTCAAGTTGGTGAAGATCAACTCGGACGACGAGCAGCAGTTGTCACAAGCCTTTGGCATTCGCAGCATTCCCACCTGCGTGATGATGAAAGGCGGCAAGCCCGCCGACGGTTTCATGGGCGCATTGCCCGAAGGGAAATTGCGTGAATTCCTCGACAAGCACGTGCCCGGTGAAGACGAACTGATCGCTGAAGAAGACGTGAATGCGGCCGAAGCGTTGCTGGCTGAGGGCAATGCCGATGCGGCATTGGCCAAATTGCAAGAGGCGCTGGCCGTCAACCCTGCCAATGACGATGCGCGTTACGAATACGTGAAGTTGTTGATGGCGGTGGGTGAATTGGACAAACTTTGCGCACACCGATGAACGTGCCCAATGGCAAATGCCGCAATTCGATGCGTTGATTGAAAAAAACAAGCGCGACTTCGACACCCGTTTGGCCAAAGCGCGTTTGCTGATGGCCGCTGCAGAATGGACCGATGCCATGGACGAGTTGTTGGAAATCGTCATGCGCGACAAAACATGGAATGACCAAGTGGCGCGCAAAAACATCGTGGCGATTTTGGAATTGCTCTCGCCACCCAAGGCCAAGGGCGAACAACCAGTGCCCGGTAAAAGCGCGGGTGGCATTGAATTGACCGGTAAGGCGGCGGCGTTGGATGACCCGCAGGCCGAATTGGTGTCAAAGTACCGCCGCAAGTTGAGCATGGCGCTCAACTGAGGTCACACCTCGGCGGCTTGTAACCGCGCCCATGCTTCTTGGTATTTGGCGGCGGTCAAAGAAATCACTTCCTCTGGCAAAGCAGGCGCCGGCGGGGATTTGTTCCAAGCCGCACCATCGACTTGTGCGGTTTCCAGCCAGTCACGCAAATACTGCTTGTCAAAACTTGGCGGGTTGACACCTTCGCGGTAAGCGTCTGCGGGCCAATAGCGCGATGAATCCGGCGTCAGCACTTCGTCCATCAACACCAAAGTGCCTTCGGGGCTGAGCCCAAATTCAAATTTGGTGTCGGCAATCAAAATGCCTTTGGCTGCGGCAATGTCGTAAGCGGTTTCGTACAACGCCATGCTGATGCGGCGTATGCGTTCAGCCAGATCTGCACCGATCATTTCCACCGTCCGTTCAAAACTGATGTTTTCGTCATGCGAGCCAGCGGGTGCTTTGGCTGCTGGCGTGAAGATGGGTTGTGGCAATCGCGAAGCGTTGTGCAAGCCTGCTGGCAACGGTACACCACAGACGGAGCGAGATTGCTGGTATTCCTTCCAACCGCTGCCCGCAAGATAACCACGCACCACGGCTTCCACGGGAATGGGCTTTAGTCGCCTGACCAACATCGAGCGCTGGGCCACATACGGTTTTTCAGCATCTGACACCACCGATTCGGGGGCCTCGGATGTCAAATGATTGGGGCAAAGATGCCCCAGCTTGTCAAACAGGCGATCGTCTCCGACGGCGTAGTTGTCACGCACTTTGCCGCGTGCGAGCAGCGGGAGGGATCCGAGGGTGTGTGAATGCAGCGTTGGGTTCATGGTAAGCGGCCAAGCAGTGTTGCACGCTGGCATTCGGCTGAACCAGAGACAAGCCGGTTTGGAAGGACTGGCGCTGGGTCCATTGCGCCAACATCCAAGCCCCTCTGGCAGTGCCTTCCAGCTCGTCGGTTGAGCGCCAGACAGCGTATCGTTCAAGCAAGGCAGCCACGGCTGCCACATAGGCTTCATTGTAGGACAAGGGTCCTTCCAGAATGACCGGTGTGAGCTGATCGCCGCTCAGGTGACGGATGATGTGTACCGTGGTTTCGGCTGCATACAAAGCCGCCAGTGCCGGACGCAATGTCGATGGCACATCGTTGAGGGCGACAACTTGTTCGTCTCGCCAGACCTTGCCTGTTTGCATTGCAAACGGTCCGCCCGCATCACAAAAGGAGGGTGTGGCACGCCAGCCCTCTTTCAACACTTGCAGCAAGTGCCCAATGTCTGCCAGTACCACATCAGCGTCTCCAGACAATAAGGCGTATTCGCGCCCGCCCATGAAGCGTCCCGTGGGAATGCATTGGCCCTCAACGCTGACATTCAGCAGTTCATCGCGGTGGGGATCCAGCGCAACTGGTTGTCCGTGGGTGGCCATGATGACCACCCACGTGCCGGTTGATACCACGGTGGCACCCGGCATGGTGTGCAAATAACGGGCAAGACAAGCGTTGCTGTCATGTGCGCCGACTTTCACTTGAGTGTGGTGTGGCAACCCAAGACATGCGACCAATTCAGGCCGCAACTGGCCCAGATCAGACCAAGCCGGTTGCACAGCAGGTGTGAGCACGTCCAAGCCTTCTGACCAAGCCCAACTGGAATGGCTGTGTTCATGTGGTGACCACAAATGGGTGTGGCAACCCAATGACGACACTTCGCTGGCCATGTGAGCGCAAAACCACCACGCCCAATATTGGGCGTAGGGCAACACATGACGCACACTTGACCAATCTTGGGGCTTGACGTGTTTGAGCCACGCCAGTTGCAAGCCTGCATTCAAACCCAGTGGCAATGCAGGCGAACCCGTTTCATCAAACACACTGGCACGTTGTTGAAATTGAGAACGGAATTCACCATAACCGTCCCATTCATAGTCCATCGGCGGCAACACCAAACCGTCATCGTTCAGAACACAAAAAGCCGCGCCATGGGTGGTGATGCTGATGTCTGAAATGTCAGCGCGGCGTGGCAACAAGGGAATGCTGGTCAACAACCACTGCGTCAATGCAGCCACACCCAAGGCCATGTAACCATTCGCTTGTTCCGAAGCGTTGGCGTGGCACTGCCGAGCCACGACCTCACCAGATGAATCAATCAACAGCAATTTGGCGTGTGTTTTGCCAATGTCGAGTACCAAAGTCAAAGACATGTGAGACATCAATCCAAGTGAAACAGACATGGCATGGGCTCGACCACCGGAGAACCGTCAGGGTTGCTGCGCATGATGTCTTTCATGTGTTGCCACCAGCGTTGCATCACCGGGTGATGCGGTAATGCATCCATGCTGTGCTTATCTCTGGCGCGTAAAACAGCGAACAGCACATGGTGCGTCTCGTCCAAGTAGATGCTGTAGTCGCTGACGCCACTTTGCTTTAACAGTGCAACCAATTCAGGCCAGATGGCATCATGGCGTCGTTGGTATTCTTCTTTTTGTCCCGCGTGCAAAAACATTTTGAATGCGGATTTTTGCGCGTTACCCATGTGATCAACACACCTGTACGCAATCGATACCGAGCAAGGCCGCTAACTTGTGTAAACGATCAGCCACATGGCCCACACCAATCGCGCAGTGGTGGGCGGGACCATGGCTGTTCCATTGCTCGATGAATTGGCGCGCGCCAATGCTGAAACGGTATCGGCTGTTGGTGTTGCCAATCTCCAAAATGGGACCGGCCACAGACTCCGCGTGTGCGCACAACAGTTTCAAGGTCCCACCACTGTGTTCCGTCACCGACAATAAAGTGACGGGGCCGTGCTTGACCGACATTTCCACACTCACACCTGCACCGACTTTGCCGTGAAACACCTTCAATGGCCGGACCTTGGTTTTGCCTTGTGCGATGCCACTGTGCCCGGGGCCATCATGGCCCATCAGCACCACGTCATCTTGAAAGTCAACCGCGTAATACTCGGTGAATGACCCCCCAGCCCCCAAACCATGCATGATTTTCATGGCCTGTGCATTTTTGATTTCGTATTCGCCAGCGATGGGTATGCCGCGTGAAGTCAGGCCAGAGGCACCCAGAATGATGGAGCTGATGATGGCCTCGTGTTCATGCCCAGGTACCGATTGGTAAAAGTAAGCCATGGCGCCAAGTTGGTGCTTTTCGATCAGCTGATCCAGCCCCACTGCAGTGCGCGCTGCGAGGGTTAAATCGTGTGAATGGCAATCGCTTTGGATGTCAAATTCGTTTGCGAATTGATGGAGCTTGTCGGCGATGTGTGTGGATGAAGCGGATTGGCACAAGTCTGCCAATTCATCCATTTCCAAAATATCCATATGGCCACCAAAAGTAGCGCATTGCAATGTCATGTCGGTGTAAATATCCAGCATGCCGTTGTAGTAACGACCCATTACGCCCAGTCTGTTGTGTGCCATGGTGTGAGCCACCAGAGCCGCGTCTACCCAACCCTCGATCTCCTGCCATACATGCGGGTCACCATGTAACACGCCCGTCACTTGATGAAAAGGAATGCGCGCGCGTCTGAACACATTGGCAATTTCAGGCACGGTGCATGATGCGCAATAGGCCAACCATTCACCAGTCATGCGTGTGCGGTCACCCATGGAGTTGAGCCGTTGGTAGTCGATGGCTGCTTCAGGCTGCAGGTTCAGCACAATGACCGGAACCTTGACCCGCGCCACCGCAGCCAACACGGTGCTCGAAACGGCGTACGTGGTGGCATACAAAAAAACCAAGTCCACATCGGCGCGGCGCAGGCTGTGACTGGTGGCGAACGCTTTGTCGATGTCATCGACCAATCCCAGATTGACGACTTCTACGCCCGGGCGTTGCAACTTGTCAGCCACCATTCGGACATGGTTTTGCAAACGTGGTTGTAAGCCTTCGAATTGAGGCCAATAAGTATTGAGGCCGACACCGAACAATCCGATTTTCAGAGGATAGTGAGTCATGCGCAATGTCCAAGAGACGCGAATGGTTTGATCAGCACCGTGTTAACGGTGCCGCCCAAATCAAGCGATCAGTAGTTGAATTTGTCGATATTGGTTTTGTCGAACGTGGTGGGCGCGCCCAATATCACCTCGCCCTTGTCACCGATGGTGTATTTGCCTAACTTGCCTGCGGTGAATGTTTCGCCTGCTTTGCCTGTGATGTTGCCGGAGGCCAAGTGGCCGGCGGCATAGGCTGCGAGGTAGCCCAAATCGGCAGGGTTCCACAGTTGAAAAGCGACCACGGTGCCATTCTTGATGTATTCGCGCATTTGGTTGGGTGTGCCCAAACCTGTCAGCTGCAATTTGCCTTTCAGGGGAGACGTTGACAAGTAACGCGCTGCCGCAGAAATGCCCACGGTGGTGGGAGAGATGATGCCTTTGAGTTGGGGATAGGCCTGAATCAAGCCCTGTGTTTCAACGAAGGACTTCTGATCGTCGTCGTTCCCGTAAGCAATCTTGACCAGTTTCATGTCTTTGTACTCGGGCTTTTCCAACTCTTCTTGCATCCATTTGATCCAAGTGTTTTGGTTGGTGGCATTGGGGGTGGCTGACAAAATGGCAAATTCACCTTTGCCACCCATCAGTTTGGCCATGAGTTGAACTTGTGCACGACCGATGCCTTCGCTGTTGGCTTGGTTGATGAACAAAGCGCGACCATCTTCACCGACATCTGAATCGACGGCAACGATCTTGGTGCCGGCTTCAGATGCTTTTTTCAAGTAGGGCAGCAAAGCGTTGGGATCATTGGCAGACACAATGATGGCGTTTTGTTTTTGGGTGGTCAGCGTGTTGATGTAGGACACTTGGGAAGACGCACCAGCGTCTGATGGCCCAACCATTTTGCTTTTGCCGCCCAACGCCTTGACCGCTTCCGACACGCCGCCGCCAGTGATCACGTTGTAGGGGTTGTTGATTTGTTTGGGCAGGAACGCGATTGACAAGCCTTTTTTGATCTCTTGCGCTTGCACGCTTACAGCGCTGGCAACCAAAAAGCTGGCCATGCACAGCGCTGAGGCCATGCGGTTGAATTTGAAAATCATGTGAGTCTCCTAGGGTTGAAAAGAAAAGCGTCAGGTGAACCCTGCTTCTTATGGGTTGATGGGGGGTGGTGCATCCAATGCATTCAGGTTGGCGCGTTGCAATCGCGCTTGCCGCCAGCGGTGCACAAGGTTGGGCACCAAGACCGAGGACAACAACAGCAAACCGGTGACGATGGTCAAGACTTCGTTGGAAACATCGAAAAGCGTGAGCGCGTTGTTCAATACGCCGATGATCAACACCGCAAGCAGTACGCCTGCGATGGTGCCCTTGCCGCCAAAAATGCTGATGCCACCAAACAAGACAGCAGCCACGACACTCAGTTCAAATCCCATGCCGTTGTCAGCCCGTGCGCTTGAAAAACGCAAGGTGTAGACAATGCCGGCCAGTGCGCTCATGAGTCCCGAAATCACAAACAGCCACAACTTGATACGAACCACATTCACGCCTGAAAAGCGAACTGCGGTTTCATTGGCACCCATGGCATATATCAAGCGACCCAAGCCGCTGAATTGAAGCAGGGCGATGAACACCACTGACAGAGGTATCAACAACCAGACATAGGTGAGTGGCAAAAAAGTGCCGCCGAAATTTTCAAGGGCAAACGCGGTGTAAGGTGCAGGAAAATCAGCGACAGCTTCGTCGCCGAGCATGATGTAAGTCAGGCCCCGAAACAAGGCCATGGTGCCAATCGTGACGGCCAGTGAAGGCAACTTGAGCCGGGTCACCAACCAGCCATTGAAGAGCCCTGCGCTTGCGCCTGCCAACAACACCAAGCTGATGGCCACGGGCATCGACACCCCGTGCTTGTACAAAAGACCGAGCAAACCACTCGCCAAGCCCAGAATGGCCGCGATGGAGATGTCAATTTCTGCAGCCACCACCAACAGCGCCAAGCCCAATCCCATCAATGCAATTTCAACCACGCTTGCCAGCAAGTTACTGAGGTTGCCGACGCTTGCGAAATCGTTTGAAATTTGTTGGGCCATGACCAAGCTAAGCACCAGCACGATGCACAACGCACTGTCCCATGACCAACGCAAAGTCTTATTCATGCCTTGTCCGTTTTTTCGAGGTGCGAGCCACGATGGCTCTGGACAACAGGGCGTCCAATGCAATTGCCAACAAGATCAAACCGCCTTGAATGGCCAGTTGCCAAAAAGAGGACACGCGAAGAATGACCAAGGCGCTGGAAATCACGCTGAGTAACAAAGCACCCAAGGTGGCACCCAACACTGTGCCTGCACCACCCGCGATCGACACACTGCCCACCACTGCGGCCGCCACCACTTGCAATTCAATGCCGTTGGCGCTGGATGCATTGACAGTGCCAAAACGTGCGAGCCACAGCACGCCTGCCAGCCCTGCGGTGGTGCCACAGATCAAAAAGCCAATGAACTCTCGCCGCTTGACCGGAATGCCAACCAGACGCGCGCCTTCTGGGTTCGACCCAATGGCATAAAACTCTCGACCTGCTTTGAAATTCTGTAAATAAAACGACATGGCGATCAGCAAAGCAACCGCGATCCACGCCATGATGGGAAAACCCCAGACATCGCCCGAGCCCAGCGCGGTCATCTCGGACGGTAAAGCGGTTGCGTTGATTTGTCGGCCTTGCACCCATGCATAGTCGATGCCTCGAAACACGTACAAGGTGCTGAGCGTTGCGACCAAAGAAGGAACTTGCCCCCATGTCACCAACCAACCATTCACCGCACCAGCCAATAAGCCAATGGCCAATCCGGTTGCAATGGCCACTGGCATGGGGGTGTCAGAAAAGTGGGTGTACAGATCGCCGACCAAGAAGGCGCTCAGCCCCACGACCGAGCTGATGGACAGGTCAATGTGCCGCATCAACATCACGGTGGTCAGGCCGGTGGTCAACAACGCAATGATGGACACGTTCAGCGCCATGTCACGAAGGTTTTGGGCACTGATGAAACGCGGATTGGCCAGTGCGGTGGCCAATACCGTGAGTATCAACACCACGGCAAGGCTGCTTTCTCTGGACCGCGCGAGTGTTGATAGCCAATCAAAGCGGGTGCGTTGGGGAAATGCCATCGCGGGGGTTTGCATGCTAGTGTGCATGGGCATGCCTTGCTTGTGTGGGGTGGGTTTGTGAAAAGGTGTGGTTTTGCGGTTGTCCCAGGGCAGCCGCCATGATGTTTTCTTCGGTGGCTTGCCCACGCTGGAGTTCGGCACTGATGCGGCCTTCATGGATCACCAGCACTCTGTCAGCCATTCCCAAAATTTCTGGCAATTCGCTTGAAACCATGACCACAGCCAAACCTTCTTCAACCAATTGCGCGATGGCGCGGTACACCTCGGCTTTGGCACCCACATCAATGCCGCGTGTGGGTTCATCTATCAATAACACCTTGGGCTGGGTGGCCATCCATTTAGACAACACCACTTTTTGTTGATTACCACCCGACAATGTTGAAACTGGCAGTGACAAATCGTTGGCCTTGAGCAGCAAACGCTTTCCCCAATGTTGGGTTGTGTGGGACTCGACC
Source organism: Betaproteobacteria bacterium (assembly GCA_009925585.1). GTDB lineage: Bacteria > Pseudomonadota > Gammaproteobacteria > Burkholderiales > Burkholderiaceae_C > Limnohabitans. Next base: position 20,419 of record RFYK01000014.1, read on the forward strand.
TTGCGCGGCATGAACCCGAATTGCGTCAATCGCCTGATGATGGTCAAGGTGGCATTGCGAATGATGGATGCGTCCATGACCAACCCTTGTGCGCGTCGATCTTCAGGCACCATGGCCAGGCCACAAGCCATCGAAACTGCGGGGTCACCCAATGGCATGGGTGATTCGTAGACAAAAACGGCACCCTCGGTCGCTGGATCAATGCCAAATATGGTTCGGATGATTTCTGAGCGTCCCGCGCCTACCAAACCAGCCAACGCCACGATTTCACCTTGTCGCACGTGAAAGCTGACATCGTGAAAGACGCCCTCACGGCTGAGTTGGTTGACCTTGAGTGCCACTTGGCCTAACTGAACATCCGGACGTGGATAGTAGTCATCAAGCTCACGCCCCACCATGTGCCGAAGTATGGTGGGTGTATTGAGCCCCGAGGTGGGTCCAGAAAACACATGGCTGCCATCACGCATGATGGTGACTTGCTGGGTCAACGCAAACACTTCTTCCAGTCGATGCGTGATGAACAAAACAGCCACTCCTTCATCGCACAGCTTCCTCACCATCGCAAACAGTTTGTCAACTTCAGGTTTGGACAGCGCGGCGGTGGGCTCGTCCATGACCAAAACCTTGGCAGACTGAACCAGTGCTTTGGCAATTTCAACGATCTGTTGATCGGCGATTGACAAACCATGCACCTGTTGTGTGGGCTTCAACTGAACACCCAAACGCTTCAATATCGCAGCGACTTGGTTTTCCATTTGTTGGTGTGCCAGCAAGCCAAATGCATGGGTGGGTTGGTTGCCCATGAAAATGTTTTCAGTGATGCTCAGGTCGCCGAACAAAGTGGGTTCTTGAAAAATGACGGCGATACCAGCTTGGCGAGACTCAGCGGTGTGCTGGAACCGCACCGCTTGACCGTGGACCAAGAACTCACCACTGTCTAGCGAAATCGCGCCCGCCAACGCTTTCACCAATGTGGATTTGCCAGCCCCGTTTTCACCTAACAGCGCATGTACCTCACCAGCGCGAAGGCTCAGCATCCCATTGCGCAAAGCCACGGTGCTGCCGAAAGCTTTGCGTGCGCCGCGAATTTCGACGCAAGGCAGGGGACGGCAATGGCTGGTTGCGAATTCCATCACTCAGACAATTCCGCTTGCAGTGGATGGGCTGCGTTTGCGAGACCGGGCCACGCTTTGTCGATAGCCGCTGGCGCGGTAAGTGCTCAGCGGGTCAGCAGCTGCGCCTTGGCTGCGACGCACGTGTTCCAAAATAGGATCGACATCGGTTTGAAAAGCCTCTTTGAGCAACTGCGTAGCCCTCAGTGCGTCATTGGACTGTTGTGCTTCGTCAAGCGCTGTACGGTTGACCAACAATGCCTGTGCATAAGAGCGTTGACATTGGATGGCACTGCACATCAGGCTTTCAATCGGATCGGTGACGTTGTGGCTTTGGTCCAGCATGTAGGCCGGGTTGAAGCCTGCAACCCCTTCGTGAGCAGCAGCCACCAACTCGTTGAACACCAAGAACAAGCGGTAAGGCGACACGCTGCCAGCGTCTAAGTCGTCATCGCCGTATTTGCTGTCGTTGAAATGAAAACCAGCGAGCTTGTTTGCAGCGATCAAGCGCGCCACAATCATTTCGATGTTGACGTTGGGTGCGTGGTGTCCCAAATCGACCAAGCATTGCGCTTTGTTGCCCAAGGCGTTGGCGGCCATTAAGCTGGAACCCCAATCTTGAATCACCGTGCTGTAGAAGGCCGGTTCGCACAATTTGTGTTCCAAAAACATCTGCCAGTCGTCGGGCAATGCTTGGTAAATTTGCGCAGTGCTTTCCAAATAACGATCAAATGCGCGACGGAAATGTTGCTGTCCTGGGAAATTGCTTCCATCGCCGACCCATACCGTCAACGCTTTGGAGCCCAGTTGCATGCCAATGTCGATGCATGCCAAGTTGTGTTCAATGGCTTGGGCGCGGGTGGCCGGATCGGTGTGTGACAAGCTGCCGAATTTGTAGCTTCGGGTTTGGTCTGTTTGGTCGGAGAACGTGTTGGAATTGATCGCGTCAAATTGCAGTTGCGCGTTTTGCGCGGCCCCACGCAGTTCAGACCAGTCACTGCATGTGTCCCATGGGATGTGCAAGGACACCGTGGGTGTGGCACGGGTGAGTTGATGAACCACACCGCAGTCTTGGATTTTGTCGAACACATGTTGCGGTTCGCCAAGACCGGGGAACCGTGCAAATCGTGTGCCGCCTGTGCCCACGCCCCAGCTGGGAAGGGCCACACCAAATGTCGCCACTTGTGCGCAAACCTGGTCAATCTGAATTCCTCGGCGCGCGAGTTGTTCGCCGAGGTGGGAAAAATCTCTCTCAAACGCTGCTTGTGAAGCTTTGTTTTTGTCGAAGATGAGTTGAGAATGGATGGCGGTCATATTTGGGCCTTTGAACCTGTTCAGCGAGTGAACGCGGCGAGGTTGCCGGCGTCGACATTCAAAATGTTGCCGGTGCTTTTGCCGCTCAGTTGTTCCGCGCAGAAGTGGTAAGCCGCCTCTGCGATATCTTGCGGATACACACTGCGTTTGAGCATGCTGCGGTCGCGGTAAAAAGCTTCTAAGTCGGTTTCAGCAATGCGGTTGGCGGCGGCGCGTTCTTGGCTCCATTTGCCCGACCAAATTTTTGAACCGCGAATGACCGCGTCTGGGTTCACCACGTTGCAGCGGATACCCAAGGGCGCACCTTCCAAAGCAATGCTTCGACTGAGTTGAATTTCTGCGGCCTTGGCCGCGCAATACGCCGTGGCTTGGTTGCTCGCTACCATGCCGTTTTTGCTCGCGATCATCACCATGGCGCCACCGAGCGCTTGCGACTTCATCAAACGGAATGCTTCACGGCTGACCAAGAAATAACCAGTGGCCAAAATGTTTTGGTTCAAGTTCCACAGTGCCAGTGTGGTGTCTTCCAAGGGTGCGGCAGACGCAATCCCGGCGTTGCTCACCAAAATGTCCAAGCCACCGAACGCCAACACAGCAGATTGAAACGCTTGTTGCACGCTGTGCTCGTCGGTGACATCACACACCACCGAATGCACATGGTCTTTGCCAAACCGCGTGGCCAGTTGGTCACGCACATCTTGCACCTCTTCGCGGGCAATGTCTGCCAACACCACGCAGGCCCCGTCGCTCAATAAACGTGCTGCGATGCTGCTGCCGATGCCTCCGGCGGCCCCAGTGACCAGTGCCACTTTGCCCACCAGTGGCTTGGCTTTGGGCATGCGCTGCAGCTTCGCTTCCTCGAGCAACCAATATTCGATGTCAAACGCTTCTTGTTCGGGCAGACCAACATAGCGGTCAATGGCATTGGCTTCGCGCATCACATTGATGGCATTGACATAAAACTCGCCAGCGATACGCGCGGTGGCCTTGTCTTTCGCGATCGTCACCATGCCGATGCGTGGCAACAAAATCACAACCGGATTCGGGTCACGCATGGCAGGACTGTGGGGGCGTTTACACCGGTCGTAATAAGCGCTGTAGTCTTTGACATAAGCCGTGATCAATTCAGACAACTGATGCTTCAGTTCATCTGCGGGCAAGCTGTACAAATGATCGGGCACGATCATCGGGCGAATCTTGGTGCGCAAAAAATGGTCTGGACAAGACGTTCCCAAGTTCGCCAACGCTTGCAGATCGTTGGAATTGACAAACGCCAAGACCTCGTTGGAGGTGTTGAGGTGCAGCAATTTGGGGCTGTCTTTGCTGGCCAATCCTCTGAGCAAAGGCAGTAATTCCTTGAGCGTTGCATCGCGTTCGGTGGTGGGCAAGGTTTCACGACAAGTGCCGCCAAACACTTGGATATTTCGTTGCGCACGTTCCTGGGCCAACCAGTTTTGCGCACGTTCGATCAGATCCACGGTGTTCTCATAGCAAGACTTCGAGCTATCGCCCCAACTGAACAAGCCATGACCTGCCAGCACAATGCCCCGCAGTCCCGGGTGTGCAGCGTCATAAGCGGCCAGTTGTTGTCCCAGTTCATAACCGGGGCGCAACCATGGCAACCAGCCCACTTGACCTTCAAAGACGGTCTCTGTGATGCGTTGAGAGTTCTCCATCGCCGCAATGGCAATCACCGCATCAGGGTGCATGTGGTCTATGTGCGCATAGGGCAAAGACGCATGCAAGGGGGTGTCGATGGAGGCGGCGCGTGGATTGAGATTGAAAGTGCAATGTGGCAAGTAATCCACCATGCTGTCTTCATGCGCCACACCGCGATACAGTTTTTTCAGGCTGCGCAGTTTGTCCATCCACAGAGTGGCGAAGCCATCGAGCTTCATGGAGCCGACATCACCGCCAGAGCCTTTGACCCACAACACCTCGACCGATTCGCCGGTCAAGGGATCCAGCTGCCATATCTTGGCGCTGGTGTTGCCGCCGCCGTAGTTGGTGATTCTGAGATCGGACCCCAGTAAGTTGGAGCGGTAAAGCAACAGCTGTGGCTCGTCGAGGCTGGCGGCGGATTGGTCGTTCCACACAGGAAAAGGATGGGGTTCTGAAACGGATGGCATGGCTGAAAAGTAATGAATAAGCGGTGCATTCTAGGAACGAAAATGCACACGATAAAGCTATACAAATGCATTGAAGATATATAAAAATAGCTATAAACGGCTGTGATGACACATGGTCGTTGGTAATGGTCGAAGGGTCACTCAATTGGCGTCAGCAGACCCGAGGGTAAATACTGATCAACGCAGCAAGGAGGTTCGAAATGACCAGTCTTTGGAGCTTGAAATACATCAGGGTTTTCGAGGCCGTGGCGCGCTTAGGTGGGTACACCAAAGCCGCTGAACATCTGCACATGACGCAGCCTGCGGTGTCTCGGGTGGTGAGGCAACTCGAGCAAGATTTGCAAGTGATGTTGTTTGATCCGTCAGACAGAAGGCAATTGACTGAAGCAGGATCGGTGTTGTTGCAGCATGCGCGCCTGATTCAGGCTCAGGTGCAAGCTGCATCAGACGCTTTTGCTTGGCGTGACAAACCGGCCCACATTCCTGTCACCCAATGGCCGCGAGGTTTGCTGCATTTGGCCGTGGTCTCGCCGGCCCATTACTTTGTACCGCGCATGCTCAATGCATTTCACGCGCAGTTTCCAGAGGTCTTGCTCAAACTCACCGTGGCAAGGCGTTCGGAAATTTTGGAAATGTTGTTGAACCACCGCCTCGACATTGCCATCACGGGTTACCCGCCTTCAGATGCAGAGCTTGAAGCGGTGCATTTCGCCAGACACCCACATGTCATGGTGGCCCCCTTGGCGCATCCTTTGGCAAGCCGTCAACACATGGCTTGGGATGACTTACAAGACAGCGATGTGATTTTTCGTGAGCGTGGGTCAGCGACCAGAATATTTTTCGAGCAAATACTGCAAGCCAAACACATGAAATTCAGAAAAAGCATGGAGATGTCAACCAATGAAGCGGTGAAGCAAGCCGTGATGAATGGCATGGGCATCAGCTTTTTGTCTGCACATGCCTGTCAGACGGAGATCAGCGCGGGTTTGATGGCCGTGCTCGATTTGGTTGACATGCCCAAATACATTGATTGGTGTTTGATACATCGGCGAGACAGCACACTGTCAGGGGTCAATTTGGCATTCAAGCAATTTGTGCTCAAAGAAGGGGCGACCTACAGCGAATGCGTGTTGAAGCTTTAATAGAGCGATGGTGTGGCTTGTTTGGGCAAAACGACGGAGCCGTTGACGGTCAATGAACGCTTTGCGCCAACAAACCTTGTTGGTATTTGGCTGCCATCATGGGCAGGGGTGTCGGTTTGATTTTGGCGCTTTGGCCCTCGCAACCGAATTCGATGTAACGCTGCTTGCATATTTGTTTGGCGGCTTCTCGGGCGGGCTTGAGCCACTCTCGGGCATCGAATTTGTCAGGGTTCTCGAATAAAAACTGACGCACGGCGGCGGTCATGGCCAAGCGGATGTCGGTGTCGATGTTGATTTTGCGCACACCAAATTGAATGGCCTTTTGGATTTCTTCCACTGGCACGCCATAGGTTTCTTTCATGTCGCCGCCGAATTGACGGATCTTGGCGAGCAGCTCTTGCGGCACGCTGGACGAGCCGTGCATCACCAAATGCGTGTTGGGGATGCGCTGGTGAATGGCTTGAATGCGGTCCATGGCCAGAATGTCCCCGGTGGGCTTGCGTGTGAACTTGTAAGCGCCGTGACTGGTGCCGATGGCGATGGCCAATGCATCCAATTGGGTGCGTTTGACAAAGTCCGCGGCTTGCTCGGGGTCGGTCAGCAGTTGTTCGCGGGTCATGGTGGCATCGGTGCCGTGGCCGTCTTCTTTGTCGCCTTTCATGGTTTCGAGCGAACCCAAACAACCCAATTCACCTTCCACAGTGATGCCCAGTTGGTGCGCCATGTCCACCACCTCACGGGTGACGCTGACGTTGTAGTCATAGCTGGCGATGGTTTTGCCGTCGCCTTCCAAGCTGCCGTCCATCATCACTGACGTGAAGCCCAACTCAATCGCACCACGACAAACCATGGGGCTTTGTCCATGGTCTTGGTGCATCACCAATGGCACATGCGGGTAGGCTTCGACCGCGGCTTGAATCAAGTGTTTGATGAACGACTCGCCAGCGTATTTGCGCGCACCTGCACTGGCTTGAAGTATCACGGGCGCACCGACTTCGTCAGCCGCAGACATGACCGCTTGCACTTGCTCTAGGTTGTTGACATTGAACGCGGGGATGCCGTAGTTGTGCTCGGCGGCGTGATCGAGCAGTTCGCGCATTGAAACCAGTGCCATGGGGGTACTTCCTGTATGTAAAAACGGGTTGGTCAGCCGTCAGCCGACCTTGCAAATTTTCAGCATGTTAGTGCCTCCGGGCGAGCCCATTGGTTCGCCACAAGTGATGGCATACACATCACCGCTGCTGACGATGCCCCGAGCGCTGAGGTGTTGCTCGGCTTGGTTCAGTGCCGTGTCGCGGTCGGTGCTGGTGTCGAGCAACAAGGCATGCACATTTCGGTACAGCGCCATGCGGCGTTGCGTGTTCTCGCGCGTGGTGAGTGCATAAATGGGGATGTGAATGCGGTGGCGGCTCATCCACAAGGGGGTGGAGCCGGAATCTGTCAGCGCCACAATCGCTTTGGCGCCAAGGTGGTGAGCCGTGAACAAGGCGCCCATGGCAATGGTCTGGTCGATGTAGGTGAAAGTTTTGCCCGTGAAGTCAGCGTCCAAAGCCACCTCCTCGGCGTCTTCGGCGGCTTTGCAAATTTGCGCCATTTGTTGCACGGTTTCCAGCGGGTATTTGCCAACCGCGGTCTCGGCGCTCAGCATCACCGCGTCGGTGCCATCGAGCACGGCATTGGCCACGTCGCTGACTTCAGCGCGCGTGGGCACCGGGTTGGTGATCATGCTTTCCATCATTTGGGTGGCGGTGATGGTGACTTTGTCCATTTCACGCGCCAGTTTGATCATGCGTTTTTGCAAGGCGGGCACGGCGGCGTTGCCCACCTCGACGGCCAAATCGCCACGTGCCACCATGATGCCGTCGGAAGCCCGCAAGATTTCCTCCAAGTGCGGGATGGCCTCAAAGCGTTCGATTTTGGCGATCAGGCCAGGCTTGTGTTTGTAAGGTTCGGCCGCGACGTTGCAAAGCTGTCTGGCCATTTCCATGTCGGTGGCGTTTTTTGGAAAGCTGACGGCCACATAGTCGGCTTGAAAGGACATGGCGGTTTTGATGTCCTCCATGTCTTTGCCGGTCAGTGCGGGGGCGGTCAGACCGCCGCCTTGTTTGTTGATGCCTTTGTTATTCGAGAGTTCACCGCCCATTTGCACGACGGTGTGGACTTTTTCGCCTTGGACTTTGCTGACGGTCAACACAATCAAGCCATCGTTGAGCAGCAGCAAGTCACCGGCTTTCACATCGCGCGGGAGTTCTTTGTAATCCAGCCCAACGCCTTGAATGTCGCCCGGTTCTGTGCGCGAGGCGTCCAGCACGAACGGGGCACCGGCTTGCAACATCACTTTGCCTTCGGCAAATTTGCCGACCCGGATTTTGGGACCTTGCAAGTCGGCCATGATGGCGACCACGC
>RFYK01000131.1 GCA_009925585.1 Betaproteobacteria bacterium
TGGTGGGTGAAACCAATTTGCCCGCGTTGGTAGCGGCAGACGCGTCTGCCTTGTATGCACGCAACGTGCTGGATTTTTTGAAGCTGGTGTTGCCCAAAGACAAGGGCTTCACGGTTGACATGGAAGACGACATCGTGGCGGCTTGCCTGATGACGCAAGGCGGCGACGTCAAAAGGAAATAAGCATGGACCACACCATCACCAACCTGATCATTTTTGTGCTGGCGATTTACGTCGGCTACCACGTTGTTTGGAACGTCACGCCGGCTTTGCACACACCGCTCATGGCCGTGACCAACGCAGTGTCGGCCATCATCATTGTGGGTGCCATGCTGGCTGCCGCTTTGACCGTCACGCCGTTGGGCAAAACCATGGGCGTGCTGGCCGTGGCATTGGCGGCCGTGAATGTGTTCGGCGGTTTTTTGGTGACCCGGCGCATGCTGGACATGTTCAAGAAAAAAGCCCCCAAGTCAGGAGCTGACAAATGAGCATGAACCTCGTTGTACTTTTGTATTTGGTCGCCAGCATTTGTTTCATTCAGGCGCTCAAAGGACTGTCGCACCCGACCACTTCCATTCGCGGGAACGTGTTTGGCATGAGCGGCATGGCCATCGCGGTGCTTACCACCGCGGCGTTGATCGTCAATTTGGCAGGTCATGCAGATGGTTTGGGCTGGGTCTTGCTCGGCTTGGTGATCGGCGGCGGCGCGGGCGCCATCATGGCCCAGCGGGTCGAGATGACCAAGATGCCCGAGCTGGTCGCTTTCATGCACAGCATGATCGGTTTGGCTGCGGTGTTCATTGCCATCGCTGCGGTGGTTGAACCGTCCGCTTTTGGCATCGTCGCGCAAGGCTTGGGTACGTTGGACATTCCCAAAGGCAACCGTTTGGAATTGTTCTTGGGTGCGGCGATCGGCGCCATCACCTTCAGCGGCTCGGTCATTGCTTTTGGCAAGCTGTCGGGCAAGTACAAATTCCGTTTGTTCCAAGGCGCGCCAGTGGTGTTTGCAGGCCAGCACATGCTCAACCTGTTGATGGGACTGGCCACCATTGGTTTGGGTGTGTTCTTCATGGTCACCGGTGACTGGAATGCGTTTTTATTGATGCTGGCTTTGTCATTCGTGTTGGGCGTGCTGATCATCATCCCGATCGGAGGGGCAGACATGCCGGTCGTGGTGTCCATGCTCAACAGCTATTCGGGTTGGGCAGCGGCAGGCATCGGTTTCTCGCTCAACAACAGCATGTTGATCATCGCGGGTTCGTTGGTGGGCTCTTCTGGCGCCATCCTCAGCTACATCATGTGCAAGGCGATGAACCGCTCGTTCTTCAATGTGATTTTGGGCGGGTTTGGTGGCGATGCAGGCACAGCCACCTCAGGCAGCGCCGAACAACGCCCCGTCAAGAGTGGCAGTGCAGATGACGCCGCCTTCATTTTGGGCAACGCGGAAACCGTGGTCATCGTGCCCGGTTACGGTTTGGCGGTAGCGCGTGCACAACATGCCGTGAAAGAGTTGGCCGAAAAACTCACCCACAAAGGCATCACCGTGAAGTATGCGATTCACCCCGTGGCTGGGCGCATGCCGGGGCACATGAACGTGTTGCTGGCCGAGGCCGAAGTGCCTTATGACCAAGTGTTTGAAATGGAAGACATCAACGGCGAATTCGGTCAGGCTGATGTGGCGATCATTTTGGGCGCGAACGACGTGGTCAACCCCGCCGCGATGATCAAAGGCAGCCCGATTTACGGCATGCCGATTTTGGAAGCCTACAAAGCCAAAACCGTGATCGTCAACAAGCGCTCCATGGCTGCGGGTTATGCCGGTTTGGACAACGAACTCTTTTACATGGACAAAACCATGATGGTGTTTGGCGACGCCAAAAAAGTGGTGGAAGACATGGTCAAGGCGATCGAATAAAGCGAGATTGACGGGGGACACATCGCATGAGCAACCAGCCCTCTGCCAAAGGCGTGATTGGCATCATCGGTGGCAGCGGTGTGTATGACATCGATGCATTGCAAGACAAGCAATGGCGCAAGATCGAATCCTCGTTTGGCGAGCCCTCCGATGAATGCCTGTTCGGGCATTTGGACGGTCAGCCCATGGTATTTTTGCCTCGCCATGGGCGCGGCCACAAGATCCCGCCATCGGCCATCAATTACCGCGCCAACATCGATGCACTCAAGCGTGCTGGCGTGACCGACTTGGTGTCGGTCAGTGCCGTGGGGTCACTGAAAGAATCCTTGCCTCCGGGCACGTTTGTCATTGTTGACCAGTTCATCGACCGCAGTTTTGCCCGCGAGAAAAGTTTCTTTGGCACCGGTCTGGTGGCCCATGTGTCGATGGCGCATCCTGTGTGCAACCGGTTGGGCGACCACTTGGAAGCCGCGGCCCGTCGTTTGACCTTGCCCGTGGTCAGAAACGGCACGTATTTGGTGATGGAAGGGCCGCAGTTCTCTACCTTGGCTGAATCCCGTCTGTACCGTCAATGGGGCTGCGACGTGATCGGCATGACCAACATGCCCGAGGCCAAACTCGCGCGCGAGGCTGAAATTTGCTACGCCTCGGTGGCCATGGTGACCGACTTTGATTGCTGGCACCCAGACCATGACGCGGTCACAGTGGACGCCATTGTCAAAGTGTTGATGGCCAATGCGGACAACGCCCGTTCTTTGGTCAAAGCTGTCACACCCTCACTCGCGGCTGATACGCACGGCCCAGCATGTGCTTGCCGGCATGCATTGACGTTCGCCTTGATCACGTCACCGCAAGCGCGCGACCCGGCGTTGGTCAAACAACTGGATGCCGTGGCGGGACGTGTGTTGTCGCGCAATTGATCATGGGCTTACCGGTTGACGAAAGCAGTTTGCGTGCACAAATGTGCGAAGTGGCATTGCAGTTGGACGCCACGGGCCTGAACCGAGGCAGCACAGGCAATTTGTCGGTGCGAAACGGATCGACTTGGCTGGTGACCCCGTCGGGCGTGCCTGCCCAAGACCTGTACCCAGACGCCATGGTCAGCATGGACTTTGACGGACAAGCACTCGGGCCCGGTAAACCTTCCAGCGAATGGCGTTTTCACCGGGACATACTCATGTCGCGCCACGATATCCATGCGGTGGTCCACACACACTCTCGGTATGCGACCGCGTTTTCTTGCTTGCACCGAGACATTCCCGCATTTCATTACATGATCGCCATCGCCGGGGGCGACACCATCCGTTGCGCGCCTTATGCCTTGTTTGGCACACAAACCTTGTCAGACCATGCCTTGGCGGCACTGCAAGACCGGCGGGCGTGTTTGTTGGGCAACCACGGTTTGATCGCCTTGGGCACAGATTTGAAACGCGCCGTCGCCGTGGCTGTGGAGGTGGAGTCCTTGTGCGAGCAATATGGCATTGCTTTGCAACTGGGGGAGCCGCACATTTTGGATGCTGCACAAATGCAAGCGGTACACGACAAATTCAAAACCTACGGACAGACCAACACATGAGCAGCAGCACCCAAACCGGCACCATCGAAACATTGCGCTGGCGCAATGGTCGCCTGGAAATGATTGACCAACGCATTTTGCCCATGCGGTTTGAATACCTGTCTTATGCCAACGCAGATGAAGTGGCACAAGGCATTCGCAGCATGGTGGTGCGAGGTGCACCTGCCATCGGGTGTGCGGCGGCTTATGGCGTGGCATTGCAAGCCTTGGCGCACCAACACACAGATGCGAAAGCGTTTACCCAAGCCATGGCGCATGGCTTTGAGGTGCTGGCGGCCAGCCGGCCCACCGCCGTCAATTTGTTTTGGGCGTTGCAACGCATGCGGCAACACCAAACGGCACATGCCCATTTGCCCCAGCCCGAATTGGCCAATGGTTTGCTGACATTGGCGCACGACATCGCTGACGAAGATGTGCGCATCAACCAAGCCATGGGTGCGCATGGGGCCAACTTGCTTGCCGATGGCGCGAGGGTGCTGACGCATTGCAACGCAGGCGCGTTGGCGACGGCGGGCCATGGCACAGCGCTCGGGGTGTTTCGTTCTGCCGTGGCGGCTGGCAAGCGCATCAGTGTGTATGCCGATGAGACCCGCCCTTTTTTGCAAGGTGCGCGACTGACCGCTTGGGAGATGGTGCAAGAACACATCCCTGTGACGTTGATCACCGACAACATGGCGGGCCATTTGATGAAACAAGGTGAGATCGACGCGGTCGTGGTCGGCACCGATCGGGTGGCGGCCAATGGCGATGTGGCCAACAAGATCGGCACTTACATGGTGGCGGTGCTGGCGCATCGACACCAGATCCCGTTTTACGTGGCTTGCCCGTTGTCCACCATCGACATGCGCTTGCCCCATGGCGACGCCATTCCCATCGAAGAGCGCAACCCAGATGAGGTCACCGGTTTTGGCGGACAGCGTTGGGCGCCTGAGGGCGTGAAAGTGCGCAACCCCGCTTTCGATGTCACGCCCGCCGAATTGGTCACCGCCTTGATCACCGAAAAAGGCGTGGTGCGTCAGCCGAACGAAGCCGCGTTAAAGAAGTTATTTGAAGCGCAGTGACGTGAGATGGTGTTGGTTTATTTCAGCCAACCGCGCCGACGGAAATACATCATGGGCACCACCGCACTGCCAGCCATGAGCAGCAGTGCATAGCCATAGCCAAACGACCATTGCAACTCAGGGATGAATTGAAAATTCATGCCGTAGACACTGGCGATCAAGGTGGGTGGCAACAAAGCGACGCTGGCCACCGAGAAAATTTTGATGATCTTGTTTTGGTTGATGTTGATGAAACCGACAGTGGCATCCATCAAGAAGTTGATCTTGTCAAACAGGAAAGCAGTGTGGCTGTCCAATGAGTCGATGTCGCGCAGAATTTGCCGCGCGTCATCAAATTGCTCGGTGTTGAGCATGCGCAGTCGCATGGTGAAACTCAGCGCACGGCGGGTGTCCATCATGTTGCGGCGGATGCGGCCGTTCAAATCTTCTTGCCTGGCGATTTCGGCCAGCACTTCACCGGCGAGTTCGTCGGTCACGTCGCCAGACAACACCATCTTGCTGACTTTTTCCAGTTCGTCGTAAATGCCTTCGAGTGTGTCCGCGGAATATTCGGCATCGGCAGAAAACAACTCAAGCAA
>RFYK01000132.1 GCA_009925585.1 Betaproteobacteria bacterium
CGCATGGATCAAACCCTTGGCTTTGGTTCGTGCGCTTTTAAGCCATGACAACATCAGTTTCATGGGCTTGCATGAAGTTGAAAACATGCAAAAAAGCGCTGCCACAGGTGAATGGCAATTGCGTATCAAGCACCATATTTCCATTCCCAGCATGGGCAGCTCGCACACCTACACCACCGAATCAGCACCCCATGTCGTCATAGCCACTGGCGCACAGACCCCAGATTTTTTGAACCAGGTCTTGTACGAGCCTGACATGGGTTTGCACCCCATCTCCGGGCAAGTGTCATGGGGCTTGCAACCACCTGCACTTGACCCCGTGCTGCCGCGTTTTGCAGTCAACGGACACGGCAGCTTTGTGGCGCATGTGCCAACGAGCGACGGTCATGCTTGGTACAGCGGTGCAACGTTTGAGCGTCACAATGCCAGCACCGAGGTGAGTGTTCAAGCCCATGAACATAATTTTGAAAGGCTCAACCAATTACTGCCCGCCATTGCCGGCGCACTCACAACGCAATGGCAAGACCACGCATCACTGAATGCATGGGTGGGTGTTCGTTGTGCATCGGTCAACCGGCTGCCCAAGGCAGGTCCTTTGAATGAACAACGACTAGCAGGCTTGCATGTCTTGTCCGCATTGGGTTCCCGCGGATTGACCACCGCCATGCTCTGTGCGCAGTTGGTGGCAGATCGAATAGAAGGTAAAACGCCAGCCTTGTCAGACGCTTTGTGCAAAGCCATGCAATGTGACCTTGACGCTGCATAAAAAAACGCAGCCCTCACGGACTGCGTGTGAATGTTCCCTCAGAAGTATGGTTTTTCTTAGAAATTGAGTTGGGTTCTCACTGACAACACTTTTTCTGTGCTGGTTGAGCCCAGCGTGGCTGGTGTGGTCGTTGTTAAATACGTGACGGGTCTGTCAAAGTATGTTTCTGAGTAATTCATCATGATCCGTGAATTGGGGTTCAGAATCCAGTTCAAACCCAGCGTGAGCGTTTGCGCTTTTTCAGAATTTTCCCCTCGGCTGGTCCATCCAGAAATGCTGTTGACCTTGGTACTGCCGGTGGATACTGCGCCAGCCACGTTGCTTCTTCCCGTGAATGTGGTGGGCTCAGTGACGTCATAGGTTGAATAACGAACACCCAATTGCCAAGCACCCCATCCTCCCCCGGGCCCTGAACTGAAATTGGCTTTGGGCTTCACGGTCGTGAATGCCCCAGACTTGTATGAATTCGCCCAACTTTCACCTGTCAGGTTGTAGAAAAATTCGTAGTAAGCCGCTTTGGCTTTCAGATCGAATGCAGTTGAGTACAAACTGCCTGACGTACAACCTGTGGTGGTGTCAACGCAATAGTTTTTAGAACTGGCACCAAAGGTTGAATTGAAATATTCAGATTGAAATTTAAACGGGCCCGTTGCCAATGCCAATTCCAATCCTTGAAGATTCTTATTGACGTTGGCCACGTTGTTACCTGCGATACCGTAACCCGCAGTCACCGTATCGCCCGCGATTTGCGCTCGATAGGCATTGGACATCCCTCTGTTTTCAGTTCTGAACGACAACACGGTTGCGCGGGTGATGGTGGAAGCAGCCACACCGGTATCAGACGACGTGGTCGGCACCACTTCATACTTGCCCTTGTCAACTGCCGCACCCAAGTGAATCACACTGTCTGTGTTGCCACTGAACTCAGCAAAGTTGGCTGTGACTCGACCAATGCCTAATGTTCCAATGTGGTTGGTATTGGACAGTTCATTGAAACCATCTTGGTAAGCAGAGACAGCATAGGTCAAACCTTTGGTGGGTTCACCAAACACCATGGCGCCGTTTCTTTGAGAAGCGACGATTTGGTTTCCGTATGACCGCTCCATGAAGTCTATCGCGTTGGCGCTGGTTTGCTCCTCTAAAGAAAAAGGCTGCTTGAACCGGCCCACCCGAACTTGCGCTTGCTTGTTGTAGTTGTAGTTGATGTAAGCGCGGTGAACCAAGTTTGAACTGGAACCCACCAAATTGGTCAGCACTTCAAAATCAATGTTTTTATAAAGGGTGCCGTTGATGCCAATGCGTGCTCTTCGAACTTCAAAATTGTCCGCGCCAGAAGCCGAATCTTTGTCTTCAGATGTGGTCAAACCATTGTTGATATTGCGCGCATCAAAATGAACCAGCCCAGTGAGTTTGATGCTGTTCTCTCCATCAGCCGACACCCAACCGAAACCGCTGGACTGAACGCTGCCGTTCTTTTCGTCTTTTTGGGTGTATTCAACCGCTTTTTGCACTTCTTTGGCTTGCACACCCAATGCGTCCTGGACAAACTGAACAGGTGGCACAGAGTCCAATGGTTTGCTGTTCCATTCCTCAAGGGTGTTGTCATAGTCTTTTTGTGAAATCACACCTTTTTTCAGCAACACTTCAAGAATGGCTTTGGCATCATCCAAAGCAGCCATGGCGGGCGCGTTGAACAACACACTGGCCAGCAGCGTGGCGGTCAATCGATGCTGACGCAAATGGTGAGGGAGAGAAAATTTCATAGCGTTTCCTTGACTGAGAATTAACGTTTGATAGATTGAGAAATTTGGTCGTAAATGGCGCCATCAGCAAAATGTTCTTTGCTGGCTTTGTCCCACCCTCCAAAGGCTTGCTCGATCGTGAACAGTGGCAACTTTGGCAATGCCTTGTCGTACTTGGCTTTGATTTTTTCGTTGATCGGACGGTAAAAATTTTTGCCTGCGATTTCCTGGCCCTCGTCGCTGTACAGGTACTGCAAATAAGCCTCCGCCACCTTGCGGGTGCCTTTGCGGTCAACGTTTTTATCCACCAATGTCACAGGTGGTTCAGCCAGAATGCTGATGGATGGGTACACAATGTCCACCTTGGAGCCAAATTCTTTTTCAAGCAAGTGCGCTTCGTTCTCCCACGAGATAAACACATCCCCTTGGTTACGCTGCGCAAAGGTCACTGATGAACCTCGAGCTCCTGAATCCAACACAGGTACGTTGTTAAACAGCTGAGTCACAAACTCTTTGGCTTTGGCATCACTGCCGTATTTGCGTTTGGCGAACTCCCAGGCTGCCAAATAATTCCACCGAGCACCCCCTGATGTTTTTGGGTTAGGCGTGATGACTTTGATGCCAGGCTTGACCAAGTCGTCCCAATCTTTGACGCCTTTGGGATTGCCTTGACGAACCACCAACACAATGGTTGAGGTGTATGGAGAGGAGTTATGGGGAAGCCGCTTTTGCCAGTTGGGTGGTATCAAATACGCTTGCTTGTTCAATGCATCCACGTCCCCCGCCAAAGCCAATGTCACCACATCGGCGTCCAATCCGTCAATCACTGAACGGGCTTGCTTGCCAGACCCCCCATGCGACTGTTTGATGGTGACATCTTGACCGGTGGTCGCTTTCCACTGTTTCGCGAATGCGGCGTTGAACTCCACATACAACTCGCGGGTCGGGTCGTACGAGACATTGAGCAAAGTCACTGGGGTTTGTGCCGTTGCCGTGGCTACCCACGCAATCGAAGCGACAACTGCAAACAGTTTCAGTAAAGATTTTTTTTGATTCATGAAATTCCTTTCAATGCATGCAAAAGTGCAATGTAGGAATTCTGAAATGCAATGGCTAAAAAGGGAACGATTGAATCATTACGAGCTCATCACCTAAATGTCTAAATATAAAAACTCATAAGCTTATGCAGTTGCAAACTCAGGTCACAAACACTTGCGATTTGCGCGGGGTCAGCACCAATAACTCGCCTTCAACATAACGTTGATCTCTGAATTCATTAGCAGGTATCTCGGCTTCGATGATGTCCGGTGTGGAACTGTCATCGTTAGAAACCAATTCCAACCGAGCAACTGATCCCACAACCAACGCCCGCTCTAACCTGGCAATGATGCCTGTGTCACCACTGGAGTAACGCCGCACATCCAGATCATGCGGACGGATATACGTGTGGGTTTCACCATCTGCGCTTCGGCCTTTGAACAAATTCACATCGCCTAAAAATCCATACACAAACGGGTTAGCGGGGTTATCCCAGACTTGCTGCGGTGAACCCACCTGCTCCACCCGTCCGCTGTTCATCAGCACCACACGATCAGCCACCTCTAGGGCTTCCTCTTGGTCATGCGTGACGAAAATGCTGGTGACATCCAACTCTTCATGCAAGCGACGCAACCACCGGCGCAAATCTTTGCGAACTTTGGCGTCAAGTGCACCGAAAGGCTCATCCAACAACAGCACGCGTGGCTCAACCGCCAAGGCACGCGCCAGGGCAATGCGTTGTCTCTGACCGCCCGAGAGCTGTGAGGGATACCGGTCACCCAGCCAATCGAGTTGCACCAGATTCAACAAATCGTGGACTTTCTTTTGAATGGTTTTTTCATCAGGTCTGGTTTTTTTTGGCCTGACACGCAAACCAAAAGCCACGTTTTCAAACACAGTCATGTGTCGAAACAAGGCGTAATGTTGAAACACAAACCCCACTTGCCTGTCTCTCACATGCAAGTGGGTCGTGTCCTCGCCACTGAAGGCAATGCTGCCTTGGTCTGCGGTTTCCAACCCGGCAATGATGCGCAGCAAGGTGGTTTTGCCGCAACCAGAAGGGCCCAGTAACGCGACCAACTCACCCGAGGCGATGTCAAGGTTGACTTGGCGCAATGCGTGGAAATCGCCAAATTGCTTGCTGATGTTTCGAATTTCAATGCTCATACATTTCTCGGTTCAATGCGCGTGAAGGGGAGTTTTGATGGGACGCTCGGGTGATAAAGCGGCCAATTCAGCCATCAATCGCTGTTGTTGCCACTCGACCAACGACTTGATGACCAAGGTCACCAAAGCCAATAAGGCAAGTAACGATGCGACGGCAAAGGCGGCCACCGACTGGTACTCGTTGTACAAAATTTCCACATGCAAAGGCATGGTGTTGGTTTGTCCTCGGATATGCCCCGAGACCACAGAGACAGCGCCGAATTCACCCATGGCACGTGCATTGCAAAGAATGACGCCATACAGCAGACCCCATTTGATGTTGGGCAGAGTCACTCGCCAGAAAATTTGCCAG
>RFYK01000133.1 GCA_009925585.1 Betaproteobacteria bacterium
CACGGTTTGTGGCTTGGGTTTGTTGCGGTCCTCTACAGGTGCGGGGGCACCACGTCCACCAGTGGCGCATGCTGAAACGATGGCGACCAATGCCAAGTTCAAAAGCATCCACTGCAAACGCGATATCCATTCAATGGCAGATTTCATTCAGAGAACACCTGATACCAAGGGAACAAAATTGACCTGTTCGAGCACGGACTTTTGAATGCCAGCAGGTGTTTTGTCAATCACCACCAAACTCTGACTTCCTTTTGTCACGGACATGGGTGCAACCAGTCGCCCCCCCTCAGCCAATTGCTCGATCCATTGGTCGGGTATGTTATCGCCACCCGCCGCTGCGATGATCCCTGCGTAAGGCGCCCCCGATGGGTAGCCCTGCATGCCATCACCAAACAGCAAATGCAAATTGCCCAACCGCATCGGGCGTACATTTTCTCTGGCGCGTTCATACAAACCCTTGATGCGCTCGATGCTGTAGACCTCTTGAGAAACATGGCTTAACAAAGCTGCTTGGTAACCGCAACCCGTTCCAATTTCTAAAACACGCCCCAATTTCCCGGTGATCTTCAAGTTCTTGCCCTGCCGCAACAATTCAATCATGCGTGCCACCACGTTGGGTTTAGAAATGGTTTGACCAAAACCAATGGGCAGACTGGTGTCTTCGTAAGCTTGATTGGCCAGTGCTGAGTCAAGGAACTGATGACGCTCAACCGCGAGCAAAGCATTCAAAACCATTTCATCTTCCACGCCTCCCTCTGCCAATTTTTTTACCATCATGGCCCTGACGGTGGATGAGTCGAGGCCCAGTCCTGATGCAGCAGAAGGCACCGCTGAGTTTTTTTTGGAAGAACTGCCCGACACCCAGCTCAAAGGCGAAGAAGGCTTGACCAATTTTTGAGGTGGATTGGTTTCCAATTTCGCGGGGAAACTCGGGCGAGACTTCATGCGGCCTTTTCCATGCGGTTCAAGCAATCGTGCCAACTGGCCAAACCTTGGTGATCGGTCAGATCCACTTGCAGCGGGGTGATGGCCACGTGCCCTTCGGAAGTGGCATAGAAATCTGTGTCGTGTGCTTCGTCTTTGGCAAGCCCTGCACCCCCAATCCAATACATGGTTTCACCACGCGGGTTCTCTTGGGTAATGACCCTTTCAGCTGGATGCCTTCTGCCCAATCTGCAAATTTTTGAAGTCTTTAACTCTTTGAATGGTTTGTTGGGAATATTGACATTCAATAGCCATGGCGAGTCTTGAGACATCGAGGGCTGGGTCATGTTTTGAACAAAGTCCATGGCCCATTGGGCAGCGTCGTCGATATTTCCCCAGCCTCTTTCAACTTGACTGAAAGCGATGGCTGGAATGCCCATCAAATATGCCTCCATGGCCGCACCCACCGTGCCAGAGTAAATGGTGTCGTCTCCCATGTTTGCGCCGTTATTGATGCCTGAGACCACCAAGTCAGGTTTGTAACCTAATAAACCCGTCAAAGCGATATGAACGCAATCAGCTGGGGTTCCTGTGACATACCTGAAGCCATTTTCTGCTTGCCGAATGTAGATGGGCGAATGCAATGTCAGTGCATTCGATTTGGCGCTGTTGTTTTGTTCGGGGGCAACCACTTCAACATCGGCTATTTTTTTCATGGCATTAAACAAAGCGATAATGCCCGGAGCTTGGTATCCGTCGTCGTTTGAAATCAAAATTCTCATGAATTACCCTCTAAAACCCGATTGTAGGGTGAGAGGATGACCGCCAAGTCCTGTACAACCCGCACTTTTTTCCAAGGAACGAATCATGCATGCTTGGCTTTGTGAAAACCCCATTGGCGTTGAAGCCTTGACCTGGAAAGAACTGCCCACACCGACACCTGCTGACAACGAAGTGTTGATTCGGATTCAAGCCGCCAGCTTGAATTTCCCAGATGTACTGATCGTTCAAAACAAATACCAAATGAAACCCGCTTTGCCTTTTGTCCCAGGCTCGGAATATGCGGGAGTGGTTGAAGCCATTGGCAAAGGCGTGGTGAACTTGCGGGTCGGTCAATCGGTGGCCTGCCTCAGTGGAACCGGCGGGTTTGGCACCCACACCCTTGCACCAGCACATTTATGCCTGCCCTTGCCTGAAGGTTTTGACCCTGTTGACGCCGCCGCATTCATCATGATTTATGCCACCTCCTATCACGCCTTGGTCGACAGGGCACAACTTCAAGCCAATGAAACAGTGTTCATCATGGGCGCAGCAGGTGGTGTGGGAACGTCGGCGATTCAAATTGCAAAAGCCATCGGCGCCAAGGTCATCGCCGCTGCTTCAACGGATGAAAAATGTGATTTTTGCCTGAAACTGGGCGCAGACCATGTCATCAATTACAGCGACAACCAGTTCAGAGATAAGTTAAAAGAATTAACGGGAGGAAAAGGCCCTGACGTGATTTACGACCCGGTTGGCGGCGAATTCACCGAACCTGCTTTTCGATCCATTGCATGGAGAGGGCGTTATCTTGTGGTTGGATTTGCATCTGGCCCGATACCCTCTGTTCCACTGAATTTACCGCTGTTGAAAGGCGCATCGTTGATGGGTGTGTTCTGGGGCGATTTTGCCAAACGCGAACCCGCCAACAACGCCAAAATGATGCAGGTATTGCTTGATTGGTACCAACAGAAAAAAATCAAACCACCCATTGACCGAACCATGCCGATGCATGAATTGCCTGCGGCTTACCAACGCATGAATTCCCGCGCAGTCATGGGGAAATTGGTGATGGTCAACCCCTCCTAAATCAACATAAATCAATGGCAAAATAAAACTTCTTTGGTTTTCGTCTGAAGTTGCTCAATCTTCTTTAACTCAAAAGGTCATCCATGGCACAAATACTTCAATCTCTTTACAAAACACTGTTCGCTGGTCTGGTCTTGCTGATCGTTGTGTTGTTCATCGCCACCTCTGTCACTGGCAACCCGATTCAATTCAGCCACGCTTGGGGCAGTTTCGTCATGAGATGGTTACATGTTGCATCAGGCGTCATGTGGATTGGTTTACTTTGGTATTTCAACTTTGTTCAAATTCCTTCAATGCCCAGCATTCCTGATGAACAAAAACCTGCCATCAGCAAAGTGATTGCACCTACCGCTTTGTTTTGGTTCCGCTACGCAGCGCTTGCAACGGTCATCACAGGCTTATTGGTGGCTTGGATGCAAGGCTACATCGTCAATGCGCTGACCTTGCAACCTGGTGTGGTTGCCATTGGTTTGGGTATGTGGATCGCTTTAGTGATGGCGTTCAATGTATGGTTCATTATTTGGCCTAACCAGAAGAAAGCATTGGGCATCGTGGTGGTGGAAGCGCCTGAAAAAGCACAAGCGGCCAGAACCGCCATGCTCACCTCACGTATCAACACCATGCTCTCTATCACCATGCTGTATATGATGGTGGCGCAACAAAACGCTGCGCTGTAAATACCGTTCATTTCTTTATAAAACCGCTCTGGAAGCAATTCCCAATGTGTTCTCCTACATGAGAGTCACAAACCATAGCCGTAAATTAACCAACACGATATTCAGAATTTGTAAAAGTACCAGCGCGATCAAAATAGAAATATCAATGCCCGCAATGGGTGGAATGAACTTTCTGATCGGTGACAAGAATGGACGTGTCAATTTGTCCAGAAAGATTTGAACTTCTGGGTTGACAGACACCCAGCTCAACAAAGCAAAAATGATCAGCAGCCCGGTCACACCGCTGATTGCAGAACTTGCGAGTTCAAAGAACGCCAATTCCACAGATGGGAACAGAGAAAAGTACCCTGCCATGAGCAGCGATTGAAGCACAACGCCAACCCACTGCACCAGTAAAGCTGATAGGAAAGAAGCTGAATCGAATCTGGCGGTTTTTGGTAAAACCCGTCTTAAGGGCAGAACAGCCCAATCAGTTAATTGAAATATGAAATGACTGAGTTGACCAAAACCTTGGCTCAAATTCAGCTTGATCAACAAGCAATACCAACGAAAAAGAAATAAACCCACCCAAAAAGAGGTTGCTGTCTTGATTAACAGCAGCGCAATTTGGGTGAACATATCAAGCAGCCAGTGCTACTTTTTCTTTGAATCCCAGTTGTTCAAGCGCAGCCGCCAAATGCCCCAAACTGCGGTCAATGTGGTGAAGTTTTTCAAGACCGAACAAACCAATTCTGAAGGTCATGAAATCAGCCGGTTCATCGCACTGAAGAGGCACGCCGGCAGCGGTTTGCAAGCCGAGGGCCAAGAATTTTTTACTGCTTTGAATGTCGGGATCGTTGGTGTAACTCACGACCACGCCTGGAGCCTTGAATCCATCAGCTGCCACACTCACGATGCCTCTGCTTTCGAGCAAATCTCTGACGCGTGAACCCAGTTCAATCTGCTCTTGGCGGACTTTTTCAAACCCATAAGCTTGCGTCTCTTGCATGACTTCACGCAAACGAGTCAAGGCATCGGTGGGCATGGTCGTGTGGTATGAATGTGCACCCTTTTCATAGGTTTCCATGATTTGAAGCCACTTTTTCAAGTCACATGCAAAACTGGAGCTCTGTGTGGCATCAATGGATGCTCTGGCGTGCTCGCTCAACATCACCATGGCACAACAAGGTGAACCGCTCCAACCCTTTTGTGGCGCGCTTACCAACACATCCACCCCAGTTGATTTCATGTCCACCCACATGGCACCAGAAGCAATGCAGTCAAGGACAAACAAACCTCCGTACTGATGAACAGCATCCGACACCTTTTTCAAATAGTCGTCCGGCAAAATCATGCCCGCTGA
>RFYK01000134.1 GCA_009925585.1 Betaproteobacteria bacterium
CCTCGCGTGTTCAAAGCCGCCAGTGGCATGTACTTCACCACCGATGACGGACAACAGGTGCTCGACGGCATTTCCAGTTTGTGGTGTGTGGGCGCGGGCCACAACCGTCGCGAAATCAACGAGGCGATTCACAAGCAACTGCAAACCTTGGACTATTCCACGGCCTTTCAGTTTGGCAATGACCGTGCGTTTGAGGCCGCGCACATGCTCGCGCAATTGGCCCCCGCCGATTTGAACAAAGTGTTCTTTTGCACCTCGGGTTCAGAAGCCGCTGACACGTCTCTCAAGATGGCATTGGCTTATCACCGCGCGCGAGGTCATGGACACCGACAAGTGTTCATCGGGCGCGAACGCGGTTACCACGGTGTGGGCTTTGGCGGCATGAGCGTGGGCGGCATTGGCGGCAACCGCAAAGTGTTTGGCTCGGCCATGTTGCCCAAGGTCGACCATTTGCGGTTCATTCACGACCCGCACAAGCATGCGTATGTCGAGGGCGAACTGCCCGTGTTCGATGAAGACTGGCTGCTCGAATTGGAAAACCGCATCTTGCCTTTGCATGATGCGTCGAATGTGGCGGCGATCATCGTCGAGCCGGTGGCGGGCAGTGCCGGTTGGTACATCCCGCCGCAAGGCTACTTGCAGCGACTGCGCCAGATTTGCGACAAGCACGGCATCTTGTTGATCTTTGATGAAGTCATCACCGGGTTTGGGCGCATGGGAACGCCGTTTGCCGCCGATTACTTTGGCGTGGTGCCAGACATGTTGAACTTCGCCAAATGTGTCACCAACGGCGTCATTCCCATGGGCGGCGTCATTTGCCGTGACGCGATTTACGAGGCCGTGGTGCACACCGAATCACCCGCGCATGCCATCGAGTTTTCTCATGGCTACACCTATTCAGGCCACCCCGTGGCGTGTGCAGCGGCGGTGGCCACCATGAAACTCTTGGCAGATGACGCACTGTTTGCACGTGCGGGCCACATGGGCCCGGTGCTGGGCCATGCCGTGCATTCAGCCATTCGTGGTTTGCCGCATGTGGTGGGCATCCGTTCCCTGGGGTTGGCGGCGGCGGTTGAGCTCAGCCCATCCGACAAAGGGGCAGGGCAGCGCGGCTATGCGGTGTTTTTAGACTGCTTGAAACACGGCGTGTTGGTGCGCAGTGCGGGCGACAACTTGGTGTTGGCGCCTGCTTATGTGGTGGAGCAAACGCAGATCGAACAAATGGTGGATGTGTTGGCGCAAGCCATCAAGCGGGTGGCGTGATCAAGGTTCAAACTGTCAAGAAGCCATGCCTCACTGGCCAACCACTTTGCGCAAATTCTGCTCCAGCACATCGCCGTTGCTTTGCGCGATTCGAACCTTCACAGGCAAATACCCGTGTGCCGGTGACATCCACACCTCAGCGGTCTGGTCATAGCTGCCTTTGAACACGCGGCTCAATTTCCAAGTGGTCAAGCTGCCAATCGGCAACTGCAGTGTTTCTTGTTTGTCCACTTGAAACGTCCAGATGTCGGCGCTTTTCGCAGCCACGACTTGGAAGCTGATGTGTTGACCGCTTTGTCGCAATTCAGGTGAGCCAGCCAGCAGCGCAGCGAGTTGCGCAAACAGACTCAGCCGGTCTTGCGCCGCCACTTGCAAAGCTTGCGGGTTGCTGCTGGCGCTGAACACCACCAAGCCTTTGTCACGCTCGAAATGCGCGGCCATTTCTTGTTTGTACTTGTCACCAAAGCGTTTGGGTTGCAGGCCTTGGTTGTCCAACGCGCCGATGCTGGTTTGGGTGCGCGAGCCCAACAGCATGTGGCTGATGTCCAGTTTCATTTGGTAGTTGACACCGTCGTGTTGCCACACCAATTCGCCATTGGCGCTGTAACGAATGCCTTTGCTCTCGCCGATCACGTCGTATTGGAAGGTGCCAGGGCGCGGCCAGACAAACCGGGCTTGCGACAGCCATGCGGGCGCACCGCCGTTGTCAGGCACCGCCGGGGCGGGTGTGCTGCTGAGATTTTCTGCGGGTGCAGGAACGGGAACAGGTGTGGGTGTTGGGGGTGGCACAACCGGTGCGCTGGCTTGCGCAGCGTCTGGCGCCGCTGCGGCAGTGTCCACGGATGCGGCACTGGATGCGACGGTGTCGGTTGGAGGAGTGGCTGGATCCTCTGTTTTTGCCGACTCGGACTCAGCGGCTTGAGGTTCGTTGGGTGTGTCTGGCGTGCTTGGGCTGGCCGCATGAAAACCGGACACAGGCGCGCTGTTTGCGGTTTTTGGCTTCGAACGCTGGCGCACAGGGGCGGGTGCGGCGGCTGCGCTTGAAGACGCCACCGCGGGTGCGGCTTGCCATTGCAAGTTCACGCGCGCGGGCGGCGCGGTTTGTGTGGGCCACAGACCCGCCAGCGATTGCAATCCCGCCATGTGCAGCAACACCACCAGCAACAGCAACGCAGCGAGTGAAAGCCGATGTTTCAGGGTCGGTGGATAGAATGCTTGCATGAAATTAGCGACATACAAAGACGGGTCCCGAGACGGACAACTGGTGGTGGTTTCCAAAGATTTAAGCAGTGCCCATTATGCGAGCGGCATTGCCCAGCGTTTGCAACAGGTGCTGGACGACTGGAATTTTTTATCACCGCAATTGCAAGACCTTTACCAAACCTTGAACCAAGGCAAAGCGCGTCATGCGTTTGCCTTTGACCCGAAGATGTGCATGGCGCCACTGCCCCGTGCTTACCAATGGGCAGATGGGTCGGCCTACATGAACCATGTCGAATTGGTGCGAGCCTCGCGCAACAGCGAAGTGCCCGCCAATTTTTACGATGACCCGCTGATGTACCAAGGTGGCAGCGATGACTTTTTGGGGCCGTGTGACGACATCGTGGCGGTGAGCACCGACCACGGCATTGATTTTGAAGCCGAAGTGGCCGTGGTGACAGGCGATGTGCCGATGCAATGTTCAGCTGACGAAGCGTTGGAAAGCATTCGGTTGGTGATGTTGGCCAACGACGTGTCGTTGCGTCGATTGATCCCTGCCGAGTTGGCGAAAAACTTTGGCTTCTTGCAAGGCAAACCAGCCACTGCGTTCAGTCCGGTGGCGGTGACGCCGGATGAACTCGGCAGCGCTTGGCAACACGGGCGTTTGCACCTGACCATGCGGGTTGACTGGAACGACAAGCGGGTGGGCATGTGTGATGCGGGCCCCGAAATGACATTTCATTTTGGCCAATTGATTGCGCACTTGGCCAAAACCCGCAACGTGCGTGCGGGCAGCATCATCGGCAGCGGCACGGTGAGCAACCAAGCGGTGGAATCCAAAGGCCGCAAAGACTGGCCCAAAGGGTACAGCTGCATCGCCGAGAAACGCGCGATTGAAACCATTTTGGACGGCAAAGCGCAGACCGAGTTCATGCAATTCGGCGACACCGTGCGCATAGAGATGAAAGACAAAGATGGCCAGAGCGTGTTTGGTGCCATCGACCAAAAAGTCACACCCTTGCGTGCTTGATCGAAAAGCATTCTCGCCAGGATGATGGCTGGCCAAGCTGTCGTCAATGGGCCCCATCCACAATGCGTTCTTCCACACCAAGGAATCATTCAGCATGAAGCAGATCGACTACAGCATTTACGACACTTTGCGCATCACGCGTCGCGGACCCAACGACAGCGTGCTCGATATCCAAATGAAAGCCACCAACGGTAAATTGCCCACGGCCGGCCACCGTGGTCACGAAGATTTGTGTCACATCTGGCGCGACATTGGCAACGACGACAGCGTGCGTTGCGCGGTTCTGCGCGGAGAGGGCATGGGTTTTTCAGGCGGTGGCGATTTGGGTTTGGTGCAAGACATGGCGCAGGATTTCGAGGTGCGCAGCCGCGTCTGGAAAGAGGCGCGGGACCTGGTCTACAACATCATCAATTGCGACAAGCCAGTGGTCAGCGCCATGCACGGTCCGGCGGTCGGTGCAGGCTTGGTCGCAGGGTTGTTGGCAGACATTTCCATCGCCGCCAAAAGCGCCAAGATTGTCGATGGACACACCCGCTTGGGCGTGGCTGCCGGCGACCATGCCGCCATCATCTGGCCGTTGTTGTGTGGCATGGCCAAAGCCAAATACTATTTGATGCTGTGCGAACCGGTCAGCGGCGAGGAAGCCGAACGCATTGGTTTGGTGTCATTGTGTGTGGAAGACGATCAGTTGTTGAACAAGGCCTATGAAGTCGCAGACAAATTGGCCCTTGGCAGCCAAACCGCCATCCGTTGGACCAAATATTCCCTCAACAACTGGTTGCGTCAAGCCGGGCCGTCGTTTGATACCTCGTTGGCGTTGGAATTCATGGGCTTTGCCGGACCCGATGTGCGCGAAGGCCTGAGTTCGCTCAAAGAAAAAAGGCCGCCGCAATTCGGTTGACATGAACGCAAGGACCTTGGCCATCGTCATCGGCGTGGTGGTGTTCCACCTGGCTGCTTTGTGGGCATTGCACACCGGTTTGCTCAGGCGCGTGGCCGAGGTGGTGGTGCCAGTGATCAATATCATCCAACATCAT
>RFYK01000135.1 GCA_009925585.1 Betaproteobacteria bacterium
GACCGCCGATGGCAACAGCGGCTCACCTTCTGCAACCAGCGTGTCGGCCATGTTGAGCAAATGGGTGTATGAAAAAGTGCTGTCCGACATCAGCAAAACCAACAGCACCGATGACCGCGTGTTTAACCAAGTCATGGGCACTGGCAATGATTCGATCGACGCAGGCGCTGGCAACGACTGGGTCATGGGGGGGTATGGCAATGACACCCTCATCGGTGGCATTGGCGACGATGTCATGTGGGGTCGTGGCGGCGGAGACCACATCGTCAACCTGGCGGTCACCAATGGCAGCACCACAACCACTGAAACCACCGATGTGTATTTCACTGATGGCCTGAAAGCTGGCGAGTCTGTCACCGTGGGTGGATTGACTTTGACAGCCAGCTCAGCCATGACGGCAGCGCAAATCATCAGTGCATACACTGGCTTGGCTGCTGGTGCCACCACCGGCAATACCGTCTCCGGTGCCACCTACACCGCCTCGGGAAGTTCGGCGGGTTGGTCCACTGGAGCTGCCACATCCGTCGTAGGCGTTGGCACATACATCACTTTCACCTCCACCACGCCCAACACCAATGTGACCAATTTGACCGCCAGTTACAAGCTGCTGGACAACGACATATTCAAATGGAACAGTGGCGATGCGGGGGCGGCAGGGGCGGTCGACATCATCAAAGACTTCAGCGCTTGGAACGGCACCAGTGGTGACAAACTGGACATCCTGAGTTTGCTCACTGGGTACACATCAGGAACGTCCACCCTGTCGCAGTGGGTCACTGTCACCACCGTACAAACTGCACCGGGCTCTTCCACCGCCAACAGCACCCGCTTGGTGATTGATATCGACGGCGCTGCAGCAGGCACCGTGTCGCAAACCATATGGCTCGAAGGCGTCACCCTCGGTACCAATGTCGATACCCTGAAAACTACCGGCGTGTTGATCGCCTGAGGTTTTCCTGTCGCGTGTTCTTAACCGCCCCGCTTGGCACACCACCAGCGGGGCGTTTTTTCTTGCCAAGCGCCCAGAGCCATCGCGGTGCAGGAAACGGGTTCGCCTATCATCGGGATTCATTGGTTAACCAGTTCACAAACACACATGAAAACCGTTCGACTCACCTCGGGTTTGGGTTTTTACGGCGACAACTGGTCGCCGGTGTTGGCTGCGATTGAACGCGGCCACGTGCAATATGTGTGCTCTGACCATTTGGCCGAATTGACCTTGGCCATCTTGCAAAAAGACCGCCAAAAAGACCCGAATGCAGGCTACGCACGTGACCTGCTGCCCATGCTGACCCAGCTCTGGCCTGCCGCGTCTTCACGCGGTGTGAAATTCGTGCTGAACGCGGGAGGGCTCAACCCGACAGCCGCTGCCCGCGCCTTGCAATCCCTGTTCGCGTCCAAAGGTTGGAAAGCCCGCATTGCCGTGGTCACCGGCGATAACGTGCTGGACCAAATCGACCAACTGCAAGCCAATGGCGAAACCTTGTCGCACATGGACACGGGTGCGGCCTTGGGCCCGCAACGCGATGAATGGGTGTTTGCAAATGTCTACTTGGGCGCACAACCGATTGCCAAGGCGCTGGCCATGGGCGCTGACATTGTGCTGACCGGTCGTGTGGCTGACGCGGCTTTGTTTTTGGGGCCGTTGATCCATGAGTTTGCTTGGGCGGCTGACGACTGGGACCGGTTAGCGCAAGGCACGGTGGTCGGCCATTTGCTGGAATGCTCTGGCCAAGGCGCAGGCGGCAATTTTGGTTCGGCTGGCGTGTGGCAGCGCATTCCCGATTTGTCGCACATCGGTTTTCCGATCGCTGAAGTCGATGCACAAGCACATGTCCGGTTATGCAAAGCCCCTCAAACCGGTGGTCGGATCAACTTTCACACCTTGCGCCAGCAACTGCTTTACGAGGTGCACAACCCGCGCTGCTACGTCACCCCCGATGTGGTGCTGGACATGGGCGAGTTGGAACTGCACGATCTGGGCCACGACCGGGTGCAAGTGCGTGGTGCCATCGGACACCCGGCGCCTGCGCAACTCAAGCTGGTGGCGGGTTTTCGTGACGGCTGGATGGGGCACGCGGTCACTGGCTTTTGTTGGCCCGATGCGATGCAAAAAGCGCAAGCGGTCGCCCAAGCCGTGCAATTGCAAATGCAAGAAACACGGTTGCCGCATGATGAGTTGTGCATCGAATACCTTGGGCACAACACCTTTTTGGGGCCGCATGCCAGCGCGCTTGGCGCTGACGACGCCAATGAAATTTGGCTGCGCATGGCCATTCGCACCCGCGAACAAAAACATGCCGATGCGTTTCCGCGTTTGTTTCCTTGGTTGGCGTTGTCGGGCCCGCCTTACATGGGTGGTTTTCATGGCATGCCGCCTGCCAGCCAACTGTTGGGGTTGTGGCCCACGCTGGTCAACCGGCAAGCCATAGAAGCCCATGTGGATGTTCAACTGTGGGAGGCGGCATGATGTTGCGTCTGTCCCAAATCGCACATGCACGCAGTGGTGACAAAGCCGACACCGCTGACATCGGTTTGTTTGCTTGGGAACCCTTGGGTTATGCGGTGTTGGCTGAACATGTCACCGCAGACGCATTGCGTTTGCATTTCGCCCACCTGTGGCCAGCCCACACCCTGCCACCCCACGCCGCTGTCGAGCGTTTTGATTTGCCCAACCTCCTCGCTTTGAAATTCATCTTGCGAGGCGCACTCAACGGCGGTGCGGCATCGAGTTTGCGAAGCGACAACCTGGGCAAAACCATCGCCGCGCAATTGCTGCGCATGGAGATCGACATCGATACCCGCCAAGCCGAGGCGGTGTTGACAGCCACGCAACAGGTGCTGTCCAATTTTTGAGGCCTGCTTGGGGCGTGGTTCAAACGTTCCGCCTCGCATAATCGGCGAATGACATCCTCTGACCCGCCAACACCCTCCGTCAGTTTTCGCGAAGCCCTGTGGTTTTGGGTCAAGCTGGGTTTCATCAGTTTCGGTGGCCCTGCTGGCCAAATCAGCATCATGCACCAGACCTTGGTGGTCGAGCGTGGTTGGTTGTCTGAAAAACGGTTTTTGCATGCCTTGAATTACTGCATGCTGTTGCCCGGCCCAGAAGCACAACAACTCGCCACGTATTTGGGTTGGCTGATGCACAAAACCACGGGCGGCATCTTGGCAGGTGTGTTGTTTGTGTTGCCGTCTTTGGTGTTGATCACGGTGTTGTCCGGGCTTTACGTCGCATATGGCCAACTGGCTTGGATGGCCGCGCTGTTTGCCAGCATCAAACCAGCGGTGGTCGCCATCGTCATCCAAGCGGTACATCGTGTGGGCAAGCGCGCCTTGCACGGCCGTTTCATGTGGCTGTTGGCGAGCTTGAGTTTTGTCGCGATGTGGTCAGGGCTAGTCCCTTTCCCCGTGATCTTGCTGTCAGCGGCCGGCTTGGCGTTGGCATTCAAGCGCCATGTCCAAACTGAATCAACCAACGCCACCCACGCTGTCGGCGCTGCCTCACCCAGCGAATCGTCGGCCCTCATCAATGACCACACGCCACTGCCTGAACATGCGCGATTTCAGACTCGGCGTTTTGTATGGGTGGTGTTGACCGGGTTGCTGCTCTGGGCGCTGCCGATGGGCTTGCTCTGGTGGCTGTGGGGCCCGTCAAACACCTTGCTCGACATGGGCGGTTTTTTCAGCAAAGCGGCATGGATGACATTTGGCGGTGCCTACGCGGTGTTGCCTTATGTGTACCAAGGCGCGGTCGAGTCGTTCCAATGGTTGAGCGGCCCGCAAATGATGGATGGCTTGGCACTGGGCGAGTCCACGCCCGGCCCGCTGATCATGGTGGTGACCTTTGTCGGTTTTCTGGGCGGCCATGCCCAGCCTGTGCTGCAGGGCGATGGGCAGATGCTCTCGGGCGTCTTGGGCGCGCTGGTTGCCACTTGGTTCACGTTTTTGCCCTCGTTCGTGTTCATTTTGGCGGGTGGCCCGATGGTCGAGATGACGCACAACCAATGGCGATTCACGGTACCACTGAGTGGCATCACCGCCGCGGTGGTGGGCGTCATGCTGAATCTGGCGGTGTTCTTTGTCTACCACGTGGGTTGGCCGCAAGGTGTTTCAGGTCCGCTTGATTGGGGGGCTGCTGCCTTGACCATGGCTTGGCTGATGGTCTTGTTTCGGTTCAAATGGTCTGTGTTGAACGTGGTGTTCAGCGCCGCTGCATTGGGGTTGATGTATCACTTGCTTCGAACAGTATGGCTGGGTTTTTGACCATGCATCAAGGTATCAATTGGCCTCACACAAAGTGTGCCGTGATCTGACCCAACACGCCGAAATCCGCCTCGATCACATCGCCTTCGCTGATCACCACGGGGACGACACAGGTGCCGGTGATGACAGTGTCCCCTTCACGCAAGC
>RFYK01000136.1 GCA_009925585.1 Betaproteobacteria bacterium
CCTGTTCTTTGGACACAAAATTGCCTTGCACCACTTCAATGCGGTATGGCGTGACCTTGCGCATGGCGCGGGCCACAGGGTCATCGACCAAAGCACAAGCCGCTAAAGCGGACAGCAGCAAAAGACCGCAGCTGCGCGCCAGTAGAGGTTGCAATGGAGTCATGTGAGGGTTCGAGCGAGATATGATGAAAGCATTGTAACGACGGGTGTTGCCCACCTGAACATGGTTGCGAAAGGTACCAATGCAGTCCATCGGCGATTTGAAAAACACCGGGTTAAAAGCCACGCTGCCGCGCATCACCATTTTGGAGTTGTTCCAAAAAAGTGGTCAACGCCACATGAGCGCCGAGGATGTTTATCGCCTGGTTTTGCAAGAACGTGCTGACATTGGGTTGGCCACCATCTACCGTGTGCTGATGCAGTTTGAGCAAGCCGGTTTGCTCACACGCAGTCAGTTCGAAAGTGGCAAAGCGGTGTATGAGCTGAATGAAGGGCAACACCACGACCACTTGGTGTGCTTGGATTGCGGACGGGTCGAAGAATTTTTTGACGAAGACATTGAAAAACGCCAACACGACATTGCACGCGCCAAAGGGTTTGAGATTGCCGACCATGCGTTGAGTTTGTACGCGCATTGCACGCGCAAACCCTGTCCGTTCAAAAACGCTTAGTCCATCCGGTTGGATTGCATCGCCTCGCGGTGACGCGACACGAATTTTTCATAGGTGTCAATGCCTCGCAATTGCAAAATCGTGTTGCGTACCGCGGCTTCCACCAACACCGCTATGTTGCGTCCAGCCACCACTTGAATCACCACTTTGCGCACGGGAATGCCCAACACATCTTCGGTGAGTGGTTCATGAGGCAAGCGGTCGTAATCTCTTTCCAGCGTTTCTTTGCGCACCAAATGAACGATCAGTTTGAGACGCATTTTTCGACGCACCGCGGTCTCGCCAAAAATGGCTTGGATGTCAAGCAAACCAATGCCGCGCACTTCCAACAGGTTTTGCAGCAACACAGGGCAGCGACCTTCCAAGGTGGTTTGGTTGATGCGGTACAGGTCCACCGCGTCATCGGCCACCAAGCCATGGCCGCGCGAGATCAACTCTAAGCCCAATTCACTTTTGCCCAAGCCCGATTCGCCGGTGATCATGACACCCATGCCCAGAATGTCCATGAACACGCCGTGCAAGGTGGTGCGGTCGGCAAAATGCTTGGACAAATAAGCGCGCAACAAATCGATCACAAAGGCGGCCGATTCATGGGTCACAAACATGGGAATTTGCGCCTCTTCGCACATGGACAGCAAGGCCGGCGTGGGCCTTTGTCCATCGGCCACCACCAAGACCGGCGGCACCAAAGTCACGATGCGTGACACCCTGCGCTCGCCAATCTGCGGGTCTGAGTGCTGCAGGTACGCTATTTCACGCTCGCCCAACACTTGCAGCCGGTAAGGGTGGATGTAATTCAGATAACCCACCAAGTCTGCGCCTGAGCGAGCCATGCGCACAGCGACTTCGTCGAAATGTCGCTCGGTGGCATCTTTGCTGGCCACCCACTGCCAATCGAGTTTTTTTCGAAAGTCTTCGAAGAGAACGTCGGCGCTGACGGCGGTGGGTTTCAAACTGACAAACTCAAGCGGTTTGCACCGATTGCCAGTTGGTGATCAGCGCATGCAGCTCTTGGGCATC
Source organism: Betaproteobacteria bacterium (assembly GCA_009925585.1). GTDB lineage: Bacteria > Pseudomonadota > Gammaproteobacteria > Burkholderiales > Burkholderiaceae_C > Limnohabitans. The sequence goes on from RFYK01000136.1 coordinate 1,692, forward strand.
GCGGCTGAGTTTGAGCTTGTCTCGCAAACTGGCGTCGCTCAACATTTCGGCAATCTCAGACAAAATTTCCAAATGCTTCTGCGTGGAAGCTTCCGGTACCAGCAAAAAAATCATCAAGCTGACCGGTTTTTCGTCGGGAGAATCAAACCCGATGGGCTCGGCCAATAAAAACACCGCCGCCAAGGGTGACTTCATCCCTTTGATGCGCCCGTGGGGAATGGCCACGCCATAACCCAACCCAGTGGAACCCAATCGCTCTCGGGCAAACAAACTGTCAGCGACCAAGGCTCGGTTCAAGCCATGCAAATTTTCAAACAGCAAACCCGCTTCTTCAAAAGCGCGTTTTTTACTGGTGGCATCCACCTGCACCAAGGCTTGGGCAGGGGGCAAGATGGCAGCGAGTCTGTTCATGATTGGGGGCTGATTATGCACCTAGTTATCGTGTCAAGCTAGGGTAAATATTGATATCTTTTTGACTATATATCAAGAAAAAACCGCCTGGGTCACAGGCGGTTGTTTCAACACGATCCGGGGGTCAATTCAAAAAATCCCGTTTGGCACTGGGGTGCTGGTGGTCTTGCAACCGATCCTTGTGGCGCACCACTTGGCGGTCGAGTTTGTCAACCAATTCATCCACGGCGGCGTACAAATCTTCACTGGCGCTTTCGGCAAACAAATCGCTGCCTTTCACGTGGATATTGCATTCGGCCCGCTGTCGGCCTTCTTTTTCTTTTTGGTTCTCTATGGACAACAGCACACGAACATCCACCACTTGGTCAAAATGTCGCATGATGCGATCGAGTTTCTGGGTGACATAGCCACGCAGTGCCGGCGTGACTTCGAGGTGATGCCCACTGATCGTTAAATTCATACATACCCTCCAGACATGAGCCTGTACGCAACGCCCGAGCAACATGCCAAAGCGGTGACAGGTCGCCTTCACTATGCACCTTGTCTGGCAAAAAAGCAAACCCTTGCTTGAACGGCCACGATGGGCGCAGGGCGGCTGGGCGGCGAAGCCAACGACCAGCCGGTGTCAGGCCGCCGTGGCGTGCGGTTCAGCCGTGTGCATTTTGACGCGTTGCGCCAGCCAGTAAGCCACCACTGACGCGGCAACCCCAGCCAATGCACACAGCCAGTAATGCGTGACCTGGCCTTGCGGGCTGCGCTGTATCAACAACCCGCCCACCCAGGTGGCGGTGCCGATGGACATCGACTGGACCGCACCGTTGAGCGACATGAAAGCGCCTCGGAATTGAGGCTGCGCCGCCGAGGTCAGTAAGGCCATGCCGGGAATCATGCGGGCATTCATGAAAAAAAACAAACTGGACGAGACCAACAACACCACCGGCAACGCAAAGGGCTGCATGAGGGTGGTCAATGTCATGGGCACCATGGACAGCAACAACATGCGTTGAAACATTTTGCGTTTACCCACCCGATCGGTCAGTGCGCCTATCCAGCGCGCACTCACCAAGGTCACGATGCCACCACTCAGGTAAATGAAAGGGATTTCGGTTGGCAACAAAATCTGGTTGGCCTGCATGTAAATGGTGATGTAGGGAATCACGGTGAATGCGGCAAACATCATGGCAAAGGACATCGCCAATGCGCGACGGTGGTTGCTGTCTGCCCATACCCCACGGATCGCGAAAGACAGGTTTTGGCCACGCGCATTGGCCACGTGCTTGTCCAAACGCGGCAAGCTCCACATCGCCAGTAAACCAACCACCGCGCAGGCGATGGCGATCGCGATGAAACTGCTGTGCCAGCCCGCGTGGTTCGCCAAAAACAAGCCGCTGGGCACACCGACCACCGTGGCCAATGAAAACGACATCATCACCAACCCGGTTGCGCGACCACGCCTGGCAAACGGAATCACATCCCCGATGATGGTTTGCGTCATGGCCGACAAGATGCCGCCAAACACGCCTGCAGCCACACGCGCCAACATCAACATGCCATAGGTGGGTGCAAGCGCACACCCCAAAGTGGTCAACGCGAACAACACATACAGCACCAGCAACAAACGCTTGCGTTCAAACCGATCGACAAATGAGGCGGCCAACAAACCCGACAAGCCAGCGGCAAAGGTGTAGGCCGACACCAACAAACCAAACTGGGCGTCACTGATGGCAAACAAGGCCGTCAATTGCGGCCCCAGAGGCATCATGATCATGAAATCGAGCACATGGGTGAATTGAATGCCCGCCAGGGTCAGGAGCAGCGCCAACTCTCTGCGTGGCGTTAATTCAGTGTGCATGGGGTCTCGCTCAGAAAACCTAAGACTTTAACAGTCTGACCTTTTTGTCACATGGCAGTGCCATAATTCAGGCCTGTTCAGCAACGGAGCAACCTCCTTGGAAACCTACCCTAGTTGGTAGCTTTCGGTCCACTGGCAACAGGCCGGACGGTATCGAAAGCACACCCCCACTTTTCATCCGTCCCTTCACGCACTGAGATTTGCCATGCTCAACATTTTTTCGCTGGCCAACGGCCGCTTGTTTCAAGAAGAGATCTCTTCCCTCGAAGAGCTGTCCCGTTTCCAACCCATTTGGGTGGATTTGGAATCTCCCACCCCCGAAGAAAAGCGTTGGATCAGCCAACACTTTGATGTCCACGTGCCTGACGATGCGATGGACGAAGACATCGAGGAATCTGCACGTTTTTACGAGGAAGACAAC
>RFYK01000137.1 GCA_009925585.1 Betaproteobacteria bacterium
CTGGTGATCGTGACACACAAACCCAGTGTGCTGCCTTTGGTGACTCGCATCGTGGTGATGTCGGGCAATGGCATCGTGTTGGACGGTGCGCGAGACCAACCAAACAGATTTGTACAACAAACGCCAAACCGCTTTCAAAGACGACATCAGTGCTTTGGAAAATATTTTGAAACTGGCCGAGGATGAATTGCGCATCAACAGCCAGCTCGAAGCCTCTGGCGATGTCAGCCGTGCAGACATACTGCGTTTGCAACGCAGTGTGGCCGACATCAAAGCGCAATTGGCTAACCGGCGCAACCGAGCAACTCAAAGACCGCAGTCAGGTGTTGGAGCACACCGAGTTGATTGCCCCGATGGACGCGGTGGTCAACAACATCCGTATCAACACGTTGGGTGGCGTGGTGCGCGCAGGCGAGGTGGTGATGGAGTTGATGCCAGCGGGTGATAACTTGATCGTTGAAGCCAAAATTTCACCCGCAGACATTGCGTTTGTCGAGGTTGGACAATTCACCACCATCAAACTCGATGCATACGATTCGTCCATACATGGGTCGATGCGAGGTGAGGTCAGTTACATCAGCCCGGATGTGCTGATGGAAGAAACCAAACAAGGCCCGGTCAGTTACTTTCGTGTGCGCGTGAAAGTGACGGGCAAAGAGTTCAAGGGGCCCAAGGCAGATGCCATTCGATTGCGTGCTGGTTTGACGGCCACGGTCGAAATCAAAGCGCAAGACCGTACGGTATTGAGCTACCTGACCAAACCCATCACCAAAACCCTCAGCCAATCCATGGGCGAACGCTGAGAATCTTCACGCGCAACGACAACGCGTGACTCAGCGTTGCATCAATGGCGGTGGTCGATTCGGTTGCCGCTCCGGCGCAGGGCGCGGTGGTACAGGGGGTTGTGAGCGGTTGCCAGGGTTGTCCAAGGACGCTTGGCGGTTGCGGTCGATGGCGGTCAATTGCTGCGGCGTGAGCAAAGTGACCAATTGGTTCAACTGCGATGGCGTGAATTGCGCCACCTGTTCTGGCAAGAAAGATTGCAGCTGTTGGTTGCTCATGGACCAGAGCAAACGTGGCTGAATCGCGGTCAATTGCAACGGGGTGAGCGATTGCAATTGGTTGGCAGACAAGCCCTCCAACTGCGCCGGGCTGATGCTGCCCACTTGAATGATGGTGAGTGACTGAATTTGCGGGGTGTCCATGGCTGCAATGGCTTGTGGCGAAACCGCTGCCCATTGGTTCAAACTCAGGGCTTGCAGCAAAGCAGGTTTGATGTTGCTGAAAAAGGCTGGGGTCAGCGCATTGACTTGGATCGGCATCAAGCTGCGAATTTGGTCCGGTGAGAGGCTCGAGAGTTGGGTCGGTGTCAACGCTGCAATTTGTGTGTCGCTCAAGGCTTGCAAAGGTGCAGGTTTCAAAGCGCTGATTTGTGCAGGGGTGAGTGCAGCCAATTGCACACCCGACAACGATTGCAATTGCTCTGCAAGCAATGCGTTGATCAGCTTCGGGTTGACCGATGACAGCTGTGCGGGTTGCAATTGTTTGACTTGCTCAGGGGTCAGCGCTTTCCATTGGGATTCGCTCAACTGATTGAGCTGTGCGGGCGAGAGAGACGCAACTTGAGAAGCGTTGAGTTTTTGCAGTTGTGCTGCGTTCCAAGCAGCCAGTTGTTGCGGATTGAGCGCCTGCAATTGCAGTGGCGAAAGCGCGGTCAATTGCTCTTTGTCCAACGCATTGGCTTGCGTGGCATTGAGTTGGCGCAATTGCTCGGGTGTCAATTTCGCCAACACGGTGGTGGGGATCGCCTGCACTTGCGCGGGGGTCAACACTTGCCATTGCGCCGGGGTCATGGCAACGAGTTGAACAGGGCTCAGGTTTTTCAGCACCGCTGGGTCAAGCGACTTCCACACCTCAGGTGAAATGGCATTCAACTGTTCTGCATTGAGCAACTGCCATTGGGTGGGGGACAAACTGCTGAGTTGAGACTTGTTCAAACCGCTGATTTGTTGTGGTGTCAGCAAGCGCAGTTGGGTTGGCAGCAACAGTGTGATCTTTTGGGGTGTGAATTGATCGACCGTTAATTGTTGGAAATCTTTGTCGATCACCAAATCTGCGGCAGATTTGGGCTTGGCCAACAACAACGGGTTGGTGAAGGCTTGCAATTGGTTGGGTTGCAACTCGCTCAATTGCTCGGGCAACAGAATTTGTTGCTGTCTGGCAGACAAGGCCGCCAACTGGGCAGGCTGCAGTTGTGCCAATTGGTTCGCTGTCAATGCATTCAATTGCATCGGCGACAACCACGTCCATTGTTCGGGCGTCAGTGCCTTGAGTTGCGCTGGCTGCAAACTGCGGATTTGTTCCGGTGTCCATTCGCGCCATTGCTGTTTGTTGAGTTGCACCAGCAACTCTGGGGCCATGGCGACGATTTGTGTCGGTGTGAACGATTGAACTTGCAAGGGGGTGAGTTTGACCGCGTCTGTCGCTTGCAACAGGCGAATTTGCACAGGTGTCAGTGCTTGCAGTTGCTCGGGCGTCAAAGATTTCAACACTGTGCGCAGAGTGATGTCGTTGAGCGTGGCAACTTGCGTTGGCAACAACAAGCGCTGCTGATCAGTGCTTAACTTTTGCAGCTGTGTTTGGGGCATGGCTTGAAGCTGGGTGCTGTTCAACGCTTGCAATTGTTCTTTGTTGAACTCGGGCAATTGGGCCTTGAGCAAATACTGAATTTGCTCTGGGGTCAAGCCTGCCAATTGCTGGGCAGACATGCAATCGGCTTTCTTCTTGACCAAGTCCTTGAATACGCTCAAAGGCAAATCTGCCATTTGTGAAGGCTTGAGGGATTTGAGTTGGTTACAGGTCAAGCAGCCCAATTGGTTTTTGTTCAATGCCAAAAACACATCGGTGGACAGGTTGACCAATTGCGTCGAAGTCAGCGACTGCAATTGGGTGTCGCGCATTTTTGCAAACGCAGTGGCAGGTGCCACACGCAGTTGTACCGGCGTCAGCGAGGCAATTTGGTTTTCGGTCAAGCCCGACCATTGCGAGGGTGACAGTGCGGACAACTGGCTGTCGCTGAAGGCGCTCAGTTGATCGGCAGACAAGGCACTGAGTTGGCTGGCGGTCAGCGCTTTGAGCTGGTTGATGCTGAAATTGGCCAGTTGATTCGAGGAAAGGCTTTTGAGTTGCGTTTGACTGACTGCCACCATTTTTTCAGGAGCCAACGTGGTGATCTGACTCGGGTTTAAATATTGCACGCCTTTGATGTCGGCCGAGCTGAGTTGGTTGCTGACAGGGGCTTCAAAGTTGCCATAGCGGTCAGGTTTGAGGCTGTTGCTCTGCGTGCTTTGAAAACTGATCACGTCGGTGGTGCGCTTTTCAGTCAGGGTGGAGGCAGCGGTTTTGGCTTCAGAGCTGAGCGACTTGTCCAGCGGCAATGTGGACAAGGCTTGCAATTGAGCATCTGTCATGGCGGAGAACTGCGAGTTGGACAGTGCCAGCAATTGTTGACTGGACAAGTTTTGCAATTGCGAAGACGTCAACCCTTGAATTTGTGTGGCAGACAAGTTGGCAATGTGTGAGGCGCTCAGCTGCGCAATTTGTGATAACCCCATCGAGCCAATTTGAGACGCGCTCAAGCCGCTGAGTTGTGTGTTGCTGAGCGACTGCACATAGCTGGGTGGCAAGGCAGCAACTTGCGCATGGGTCAAGTTGCCCAATTGCGCAGCAGACAGGTTGCTGAAATTGGCCAAGGGTATGGCGTTGAGCTGCGTGGTGCTCATGCTCTGCAATTGCGTGGGTGTCAGTTGTTGCAATTGCGCAGGCGTGAATTGGGCGATGGAATTTGTGGTGATCACCGCCATTTGCGCGCTGGTGATCGTCAATGGCGAAGCGCTGACGTCCGGGTAGTTGACCGCATAATTCTTGGTGGCGGTGGTGGTGCCTGCGAAGGTGTAATTGCTGGCATCTGCACCGCTCAGCGTGCTGGCCGCCGTTTGGGTGTAGGTGTCAATCACCGGATAACCATTGAGCGTGCCAGAGGTATTGACGTTCACCGTGCCACTGACCTGGTCGTTTGTGATTTTGTTGGTCAATGTCAATGTGCCGGGAACCAGTGCATTGCTGTAGTAGGAGGAACCTGCACCGATGATGCCTGTCAATGCCAAGGCAGAGACGGTGTAGTTGCCGGTGGTGCCTGCGAAGGTGTAGTTGGCGGCGTCTGCACCGCTCAACGTGCCACTGACCGATTGAATGCCTGTGTAGGTGCCTGCTTTGAGGTTGCCGCTGGTGCTGGTGTTGCCCGTGGTGTTGATGGTT
>RFYK01000138.1 GCA_009925585.1 Betaproteobacteria bacterium
ACTTTGCTGTCCACGCGCTGCATGCGCGCGCTGAATGAAGGTTTGGTGGCGCGCCGTGGCTTCACCGGTTTGGCGGCCAGCGCCACCAACTCGTGTAATCGCGCCATGGCGTCGATGCGGTTGCCTTCTTGGCTGCGCGAGCTTTGCGCTTTGATCACGACCACGCCTTGCGCGGTGATGCGTTGGTCTGACATGGCCAACAGTTTCTCTTTCACTTCGTCTGGCAAAGAAGAAGCGCGAATGTCAAAACGCAAATGCACCGCGCTCGACACCTTGTTCACATGCTGGCCGCCCGCGCCTTGCGCGCGGATGGCGCTCAGCTCCACTTCGTGGTCGGGGATGGTGAAAGCGGGGGTGTTCATGGGTGAGAACATTAGCAGGTTTGACAGAACCCCACCAGAGTCAGTTTAGCAAACACCGCTAAACTGGCTTTGTATGTTTGAACTGACATTCATCAAAAGGCTTTAGACATGACGCAATTTGGTTTGTCCGACAAATCGCTGGAGACAGTCAGAGACATTTTGTCGACTTGTCCAGAGATTGAAAAAGCCTTGGTCTATGGTTCGCGCGCCAAGGGCAATTACAGAACAGGATCAGACATCGACATCACGCTCGTTGGCGCTCAATTGAACATGGACATGTTATTTAAATTGGTTCGACTGTTTGATGAATCTAATCTGCCCTACATGGTCGATCTGTCGATCATGGCAAACATCAGCAACCCAAACTTGCTTGACCACATTGAGCGTGTGGGCCAATTGCTGTACCAGCGAGATAATTCTTCAGCGGATTTGCAAAAACAAATCACATAAAAGGCTACAAGCATGACGCAAGACATACGCTGGATACAACGCTTTGACAATTTCGTTAAAGCTTTTAATGAGCTCACCGCTGATGTAGCGCTGCGAGCGGACAGGCCTTTGTCGCGGATCGAAGAGAAAGGCTTGATTCAGTCGTTTGAAATGACCCACGAGTTGGCTTGGAACGTGCTGAAAGACTATTTGCGCGAAAAAGGCGGCACCACTGATTTAATTGGTTCAAAAGACACCACCCGCGAGGCGTTCAAACAAGGACTGATTGATGAAGGAGATATTTGGATTGCCATGATTCAATCAAGAAACATGACTTCCCACGTGTATGACCAGACCATCGCCAAAAAAGTCATTGATGACATTTGTAGCCGCTATTACGGCAGTTTCAAAGTCATGTACGACCGTTTTTCATCACTAAGTAAGGCCTCATAGCAACCACTGTCACTTGCAGTGGCTAAGGACGGGTTCAATTATCAAAGACTCATGTCGTAACTGACCGTGATCGGCGCGTGGTCAGAAAATTTCTCGTCTTTGTAGATGGCCACAGATTTCGCCGTGGCGGCCAAGGCAGGTGTCGCCAAGTGGTAATCCAATCGCCAACCCACGTTGTTTGCATAGGCTTGGCCTCGGTTGCTCCACCAGGTGTAGCAAGCGTCAGTGGTGTCGGGGTGCAGTTGCCGATACACATCGACCAATCCACCCTCGGTTAACAACTTGGTCATCCATGCGCGTTCTTCGGGCAAGAAGCCGCTGTTTTTTTGGTTACTGCGCCAGTTTTTCAAATCAATTGCCTGGTGCGCGATGTTGATGTCACCGCACAGAATGAATTCACGCCCTTTTTGCAGTGCCATCAAGTGTGGGTAAATCAGGTCGAGAAAACGGTATTTGGCTTCTTGCCTGTCGGGCCCCGATGCGCCGCTGGGGAAATAGCAGCTGATCAACGACAGTTTGCGCTTGGGCGAGTCGAACCGCAATTCCAAGTAGCGGCCTTCAGCGTCAAATTCGCCGCCGTCAAAGCCTTGGATCACATGGCTGGGCTCATGGCGGGTGTAGAGGCCCACGCCGGCATAGCCTTTTTTCTCGGCGCAATGGAAGTAACCCGAGAGGCCCGCGAGCATTTCAAACTTGCCCACCAGGTCGGCTTCTTGTGCCTTGACTTCTTGCACACACATACAATCCGGCGAAGTTTTTGTAAGCCAGTTTTCCAGCCCTTTGCTGCTGGCTGAACGTATGCCGTTCAGGTTGAGGCTGGTGAGTTTGAACAAGGAATTCCCCCATGTCGTTGCCACCCACGCCAGACCACACGCTGGCGCAAGCGTTCATTCAATTCTCGCTGGAATCGGGGGTGTTGAAATTTGGCAGCTTCACCACCAAGGCAGGACGCCAATCTCCTTACTTTTTCAACGCCGGTTTATTTGACGATGGCGCCAAGCTCAGCCGATTGGCTGGGTTTTATGCCCAAGCCTTGTTGCAGTCCGATTTGCAGTTCGACATGATTTTTGGCCCGGCCTACAAAGGCATACCCTTGGGCGCGGCGGTGGCTGTCGAGTTGTCACGGCTGGGTCGCAACGTGCCGTTTGCCTATAACCGCAAAGAAGCCAAAGACCACGGGGAAGGTGGCAGTTTGGTGGGCGCGCCTCTCAAAGGAAAGGTGTTGATCGTGGACGATGTCATGAGCGCAGGCACGGCGGTGCGTGAATCGATGGCGTTGATAGAAAAAGCTGGCGCACAGGCCTATGGCGTGGCCGTGGCGCTGGACCGCCAGGAAATGGCCACCGAGGCCGCGCCAGACGGCAGTTTGCGGGACTTGCCGCACAGCGCGGTGCAATACGTGCGTGAAAAGCTTGGCCTGAAAGTCTGTGCGGTGGCGCAGCTCAACGATTTATTGGGTTTCTTGGGCACGCAGTCAGGCCACGAGATGGCGCAATATTTACCCGCTGTGCAGGCTTACAGAGACCGTTACGGCGTCGCCTAAAGCAAGGGACAACCCAGCTGTTGTCAGGGGCTTTGTGCCGCTAAACTGACCTTTCACCGTCAGATGTTGGAGTACCCATGAACGCCCCCTTGCCCGAACACATTCGCCAAGCCCTTGAAAAGGTTCAGCTGGATGACAAATACACCCTCGAGCATGGCCGTGCGTTCATGAGCGGGGTGCAAGCCTTGGTGCGTTTGCCGATGTTGCAGCGTCAGCGCGACCAATTGGCCGGTAAAAACACGGCTGGTTTCATCAGCGGTTACCGTGGTTCGCCGTTGGGCAACTATGACCAGGCGTTGTGGAGTGCACGCAAGCACCTGCAAGCGCAACACATTGTGTTTCAACCTGGGGTGAATGAAGAACTCGCCGCCACCGCGTTGTGGGGCACACAGCAATTGGGATTCGCGCCACCGGGCAACAACAAGTTCGATGGCGTGTTTGGCATTTGGTATGGCAAAGGCCCCGGCGTGGACCGCACCTCCGATGTGTTCAAGCACGGCAACATGGCCGGCACCACGCCTTGGGGCGGTGTGTTGGCGATTGCCGGCGATGACCATGTGTCCAAGAGCAGCACAGCGGCGCACCAAAGCGACCACATCTTCAAGGCCTGTGGCTTGCCCGTGTTCTTTCCGGCATCGGTGCAAGAAGTGTTGGATTTCGGTTTGCATGGCTTCGCACTGAGTCGCTTCGCTGGCATTTGGTCAGGCATGAAAACCATCCAAGAAATTGTGGAGTCCAGCGCCACGGTGGACATCGATCCCCAAGGCTTGCAGATCGTGACCCCCGAATTTGACATGCCTGCAGGTGGCGTGCACATCCGTTGGCCCGACGACGCTTTGTCGCAAGAAGCACGTTTGTTCAATTACAAATGGTATGCCGCGTTGGCATACATCCGCGCCAACCGTTTGAACCACACGGTGATTCGCGGCCCCAACGACCGTTTTGGCTTGATGGCCAGCGGCAAGGCCTACAACGACACCCGACAGGCGTTGCTGGATTTGGGGCTGGACGACGAGGCCTGCAAACGCCTGGGCATCCGTGTGCACAAAGTGGGCGTGGTCTGGCCACTCGAGCCCCAAAGCACGCAGGCGTTCGCGCAAGGGCTGCAAGAAATCGTGGTGGTCGAAGAAAAGCGCCAGCTCATCGAATACCAGTTGAAAGAAGAGCTCTACAACTGGCCGGATGCCAAGCGCCCACGGGTGTTGGGCAAGTTTGACCAAGTTGACGGCGACAGCGGCGGCGAATGGTCTGCCCCCAACCCAATCCAGCACACATTGCTGCGTGCCAATGCCGACCTCACACCGGCGCTGATCGCGCAAGCGATTGCCAAGCGATTGAAAAAAATGGGCTTGGACGCAGACACCACCGCGCGCATCGATGCGCAACTGGCGGTGCTGGATGCCAAGCACAACGCGATGCAAGTGCTCGAAGTCAAAGCCGATCGTCAGCCGTGGTTTTGTTCCGGCTGCCCGCACAACACCTCGACCAAAGTGCCCGACGGTTC
>RFYK01000139.1 GCA_009925585.1 Betaproteobacteria bacterium
GACACTTGGCTCGAGCTATTGGCGCGCAAAAAGAAAAACAAAGGCCCCGAGCATCCTGTGGACTCCGGTTTTTTCGAATGGATCAAACAACGCTCGCATTTGTTCAGAGGCGTGACATTCGCTACCATTCAGCGCGACCAACCCTATCACTTCATTCGACTGGGCACTTACTTGGAACGGGCTGACAACACAGCGCGGATTTTGAGTGTGAAAACACAAATCGAGCAAGCCGAAGGCAATGATTTGGTAGATGACTATTACCGTTTGGGTGCGGTGCTTCGCTCGGTCAGTGCGCTAGAGGCTTACCGAGACACCTACCGTGATGCCATCGACGCTGACCGCGTGTCTGAATTGTTGATCTTCAACCCCAGAGTTCCCCGCTCGCTGCATTTTTGTTTAGATGAAACCGCGTACATCTTGAATCAATTGCCACAACAAACTGGCCGTGAGGCTCGCAAACGTTGCGCCAATTTACTGACACCCAAAACACAACGCCAACACATCCAGCAATGGCAACTCGATTTGCCTGGCAAAGCAACGCCATGGACCGATGCATTTGGCAATCTGTGTCACTGCTTGGTGCTGGAGAACCCCACCCAAGACATTGTGCTGCGCGCGCGTGGCACGGTCGAGTTAAACCAAACGGACCAAGGCGAACCAGAGGGCGCTGTACCGCACACCGTTTTCTTGCGACCCACCAAACTCACCAGCGTCGACCCAGCCATCACTGCTTTCATTGAGCCTTTCAGAGCCACGGTCAAATCGCGCCCCTACATGGGTTTGCACGATGTCATGTTGGCTTTGCTCGAACGCATGCCCTATGAAACTGGCATCACCCATGTCGGTGATTCCGCCAGCCAATCATTTGCCAAAGGCAAAGGCGTCTGCCAGGACCACACGCACGTGTTTTTGGCCTGCGCTCGTTACCTGGGTTTGCCTGCACGCTATGTCAGTGGATATTTGCATTCTGCACACAACGAGCAAGTGGCCAGCCATGCCTGGGCGGAAGCGTGGGTGGGTTCACGCTGGATTGGCTACGACGTGAGCAACTCCACTGATGCTGACCAAGGGCATATTCGTCTGGCACATGGCCTGGACTATGAAGACGCTGGACCCGTCAGAGGTGTTCGCATTGGGGGCGGCGCAGAAACCATGCACAGTTATGCAAAAGTAGAATCTGGCGTTCATACTCAGCAATAAAGCATCGCCATGACTTACTGTGTTGGAATGGTTCTCGATGAAGGACTGGTTTTCGCTTCAGACTCTCGCACCAACGCAGGTGTGGACCATGTGTCCACCTTTTGCAAGATGACAGTCATCGAATCGCCCGGTCAAGGGGTGATCGTGATGCTCAACAGCGGCAACCTGGCCACCACCCAACAAGTCATCAGCCGCATCAAGCAGCACGCCATCGATACCGAACAACCGCTGACCTCTCACAGTTCCATGTTCAGCGTGGCTGAATTGCTTGGCAGGGAACTGCGAAAAACCATTTCGCACACCATGAACGAGGCCCCAGAGCAAAGCGATGTGGATTTTTCTGCCACCTTTTTGGTGGGTGGTCAACTCAAAGGTGAAGCGCCGCGACTGTTCATGGTCTACCCTCAAGGCAATTTCATCGAATCCACCGTTGACACGCCTTTTTTTCAAATCGGTGAAAGCAAATACGGCAAACCCATTTTGGACCGAGTGATTCAACCCGGCATCAGCATGTCTCAGGCGATCAAATGCGCGTTGGTGTCGTTTGACTCCACCATCAAAAGCAATTTGTCAGTGGGTTTACCGATTGATGTCGCCATGGTCAAAACCCACGATTTGCGCGTCACAAAACGCCACCGCATTGATGCGGATGACGCATATTTCCGCGATTTACGCAGCAGCTGGAGCCAAGGCTTGCGACAGGTATTTGGACAGCTGCCTGACCCGCAGTGGTTGGCTTAACTGCCCAACGGGCCAGATTGGATCTCTGACAGCATTTGCGACAACATGCGTTGTTGCTTTTCATCTGCAGATTGCTGCAGTGCATCTTCCAGCACTTCGCGAATGTCTGCCGCTTCCACCCATTCCATGTCCCATTCTGGAAAGAGTCGATCGCGTATGTCGTCCTCTTGGCTCAACACCACCAGGTTGGTGTGTCTCGTGTCCGCAGCAATGCGCGCCAACAAGCCAGTGACGTTGTCACGTGGCCCTTCGAGCCATTGAAAAAAGATTCCTTGCCCAAACACCAACAAGCCGGTGATGCCCAGCCTGGGGTTGTGATGTCGGGCCGTGGCGATGATGCTGGCAATGACTTCATCGTCCATGTCCGCAGACGCTTGACTGCAATAGACCAAATTGTGAATGGAACGGCCCGATTGGCCTTCGTCGTTTTGCGATGCGTAAATGGGATTCACGGACGTAACGGCACCACTGCCTTGTATTCACCGCCTCCATAGGCCAGGGGTTGTTTGTCCAACGTCTGAATGCGTTCAACGCGACCAATGAACAGCACATGGTCTCCGCCGGGGTGCGTGGCCTCTAAGCTGCATTCCAAGTACGCCACACAACCGTCGATCAACGGCACGCCGCCTAATCCAAGGGTGTGTTTGATGCCCTCGAATCGATCAATACCGGATGACGCAAAACGGTTAGACACAGGCATTTGATCTTGCGCCAATATGTTCACAGCAAAGCGGGGGGCGTGTTGATAGGTCTTGAAACTTCTGGCGTTCAACCGCAGGCTCCACACAATCAATGGCGGTGACAGTGACAGCGAGCTGAACGAGTTGGCCGTGATGCCTTCAGGTTGACCCTCTGCATCAAGGGCGGTGACGACGGTCACGCCTGTGACGAATGCGCCCAAGCACCGTCGCAGTTCCATTGGGTCGAGTGCAGGCAAGGCCACTGGGTTGTCTGTCATGACGTTCATAAATCAATTGATGGTGGTTCGCTGTGCGATATGGCACGAAGCTCGTATTGTCGGCGATGTAAGAAATCAGCATTCAAACAGCACTCGACGACCCTGCAACGCGATCACAGATGGGTTTGTTAGCATGCAAGCCTCTTTGTAGGAACACTGCCCATGACGCTCAAATCCCTGCTGTTCGTGCCCGGCGACAGCGAGAAAAAAATGGCCAAAGCCGCCAGCACGGGGGCCGATGCTTTGTTGCTGGATTTGGAAGATGCGGTGTCGCAAGACCGCTTGCCGATGGCGCGAAGTTTGGTGTTGGACTATTTGAAATCCCACAACCGGTCACATCAACAAGTGTGGGTTCGCATCAATCCGCTCAACACGCCGCTCGCCCTGCCCGACTTGGTCGCTGTGATGACTGGCAAACCCGATGGCATCGTCTTGCCCAAACCCTTGAATGCCAGTGATGTGCAACAACTCGATCACTTTCTCAGTGCGTTGGAGCAACGCGAAGGCATCCCTTCAGGCCATACGCGGATACTGCCCGTAGCGACCGAAGTGGCTGGCGCGTTGTTTGCACTGGACTCGTATGCCGGTTGCTCTGCACGGCTGGCTGGTTTGACTTGGGGCGCAGAGGACTTGGCCACTTCAGTAGGCGCCAGCACCAACAAAAAAGACAATGGTGAATTTGACGACACCTTTGTCTTGGCGCGTTCCCTGTGCTTGTTGGCGGCTGCGCATGCGGGTGTGCAAGCCATCGATACGTTAAACGTTGACTTTCGCGATGCCCAAAGCCTGCGAGCAGATGTTCAACGCGCCAGACGTCAAGGCTTCAGCGGTAAATTGGCGATTCACCCAGACCAAGTGGCCATCATCAACCAAGGCTTTCAAGCCACGCCGCAGGAATTGCAACATGCCCAACGCATCGTTGATGCGTTTGCCCAAGCGGCTGGTGCAGGTGCGGTTCAACTTGATGGCAAGATGATCGACAAACCGCACCTGACACATGCTTTGCGTTTACTCGCCACACAACCAGGACACTGAACATGGCTGGACTTTATTTCGAAGAATTTTATGTGGGTCAAGTGTTCAAGCATGCGATTCGCCGCACGGTCTCTGAAATGGACAATGTCCTGTTTTCTGCATTGACACATAACCCGGCGGCTTTGCATTTGGACGAAGAATATTGCAAGCACCACACCGAATACGGACAACGCATTGTCAACAGCGTGTTCACGTTAGGCCTGATCGTCGGTGTCTCTGTCGGTGACACCACCTTGGGCACCACCGTGGCTAACTTGGGTTGGGATGAAGTGCGTTTTCCCAAACCGCTGTTTCATGGTGACACGGTGCATGTTGAAACCGAGGTGA
>RFYK01000140.1 GCA_009925585.1 Betaproteobacteria bacterium
GATGGAGATGCCGTTACCCAAACCGCGCTCTGTGATTTGTTCGCCCAGCCACATCAAAAACATGGTGCCTGCGGTCAGAGACACCATGGCGGTCACTCGAAAACCGATGCCTGGTGCATTCACCAAACCGGCTGAAGATTCAAGTGCAACTGCGATGCCGAGCGATTGGAACAACGCCAGACCCAATGTGCCGTAACGGGTGTATTGCGTGATTTTGCGACGGCCTGCTTCGCCCTCTTTTTTCAGGGCTTCCATGCTGGGAACCACATACGACATCAATTGCATGATGATCGATGCAGAGATGTAAGGCATGATGCCCAGCGCAAAAATACTGAAGCGCGAGAGTGCGCCACCAGAAAACATGTTGAACAGGCTGAGGATGCCGCCTTGCTGACCCTTGAACAACTGCTGCAGCTGGTTGGGGTCGATGCCGGGCACAGGGATGTGCGTGCCGATGCGGTAAACCACCAAAGCGAGCAGCAAAAAGACGAGCCGGCGACGCAAGTCTCCGTACTTGTCTGTTTTACCCATGGATGCGCCGGTAGCCAATTGTGTGTTCCTGGTGTTTGGTAGGTTTAAGCGACCGAGCCGCCAGCGGCTTCAATCGCAGATTTGGCAGCGGCTGTGGCGCCAATGCCATTCAATTTGACTGCGCGTGAAATCTCACCGGTCTTGATGACTTTGACCACTTTGGCCATTTGACTGACCAAACCAGCGGTTTTCAACGTCAACATGTCGATGTCGGTGGCTTGCAATGTTTGCAAAGCTGCCAACGTGATTTCTTCGTTGTAACGCAAGGTGCGAGATTTGAAACCGCGCTTGGGCAAACGGCGTTGCAAAGGCATTTGGCCGCCTTCAAAACCCACTTTGTGGTACCCGCCCGAACGTGATTTTTGACCTTTGTGACCGCGACCAGCGGTTTTGCCCAGACCCGAGCCAATGCCGCGGCCCACACGGCGGCGGTTTTTGCGAGAGCCGTCTGCGGGCTTGATTTCGTTGAGTTGCATGGCTGTGGCCTTTAGAGAACTTTGACCAGGTAGCTGATCTTGTTGAGGGACTCTTTGGTGCCGATCGGGCTACGCACCAATTGCACCTTGACGGTTGAAGTAGATGTGCTCATGTCGCTGCTCCCGGATTAGACGAAGAGATCTTCGACGCTCTTGCCACGCTTGGCTGCCACTTCGGCAGCGGTGGTGGATTTGATCAATGCATCCAACGTGGCACGCACCATGTTGTAGGGATTGGATGAACCATGGCTTTTGGCCACGATGTCAGTGATGCCCATGACCTCAAACACCGCGCGCATCGGTCCGCCTGCAATGATGCCGGTGCCTTTGGGGGCAGGTGCCATTTGCACATTCGCCGCGCCGTGGTGGCCAGTGACGTTGTGGTGAATGGTGCCGTTTTTCAAAGAGACTTTGTGCATGTTGCGGCGGGCCTCTTCCATGGCCTTTTGCACGGCAGCGGGCACTTCTTTGGATTTGCCTTTGCCCATGCCAACGCGACCGTCGCCATCGCCAACCACGGTGAGTGCAGCGAATCCGAGAATGCGACCGCCCTTGACCACTTTGGTGACGCGGTTGACCGCGATCATTTTTTCTTTCAGACCGTCGTCACGACTGTCGTCTTGCATTTTTGCTTGAACTTTTGCCATGTTGTTATCCGTGTCGGTTAGAACTGCAGGCCAGCAGCGCGTGCGGCATCTGCCAATGTTTTGACGCGACCGTGGTAGGCAAAGCCTGCGCGGTCGAAAGCGACTTTCTCTACACCGGCAGCCTTGGCTTTTTCAGCGATGCGCTTGCCAATGACTTCTGCAGCGGCTTGGTTACCACCTTTGCCCACCGCGCCCAATGCTTGACGCACTTCAGATTCAGCGGTGGAGGCCGTGGCAATCACTTTGGTGCCGTCGCCAGAAATGACGCTGGCATAAATGTGTAAGTTGGTGCGGTTGACGGTCAAACGCGCAACGCCTTGGGTGGCGATACGGATACGGGTTTGGCGCGAACGACGCAGACGCTGCTGTTTTTTGCTTAGCATGTTGCAGCTCCTTATTTCTTCTTGGTTTCTTTGATGGCCACTTTTTCATCCGCATAGCGAATGCCCTTGCCTTTGTAGGGCTCAGGGGGACGCACGTCGCGGATTTCAGCGGCGATTTGGCCCACGCGTTGGCGGTCGGCGCCCTTGATCACGATCTCAGTGGGCGTCGGCGTAGCCACGGAAATCCCGGCTGGCATATCGATGTTCACTGGGTGCGAGTAACCCACGACCAGGTTCAACTTGCTACCAGTCGCCTGGGCTTTGTAACCCACGCCCAAGAGCGTCAATTTTTTCTCGAAGCCTTGTGTGACACCAACGACCATGTTGTTGACCAATTGGCGCATGGTGCCGGTCATGGCATTGGCTTCACGGGATTCATTGGCAGGCGTGAAATTGAGCTTGCCGCTGTCGTTGACCATATTGACCAGGGAATTGCGGCGCAGGTGCAGCACATTCGATGCAGCCTTGACGCTGATTTGGTCGTCTTTGATCGCCACCTCAACCCCAGCGGGGACGGTGACGGCTAATTTACCTACGCGAGACATGGTGAATTCCTCTCAGCAGATTTAAGCGACGACGCACAACACTTCGCCGCCGACGCCATTGGCGCGGGCTTTGCGGTCGGTCATCACACCCTGGGGGGTGGTCACGATGGCCACACCCAAACCGTTTTGCACAGTCGGGATGGCACCAGCGCCACGGTACACACGCAGTCCGGGGCGGCTCACGCGCTCGATGCGCTCAATCACGGGGCGTCCGGCGTAGTACTTCAAGGCAATTTCCAACTCGGCCTTACCAGCCTCGCCGGTCACCTTGAAGGAATCGATGTAGCCCTCGTCTTTCAATACCTGGACGATGGCGACTTTGACCTTGGAAGACGGCACCGAGACACTGGTCTTGGCAACCATCTGCGCATTGCGAATGCGCGTCAGCAGGTCAGCAATGGGATCACTCATGCTCATATTGAATTTCTCCTGCCTGCTTACCAGCTGGCTTTGGTGATGCCGGGAATGTTGCCTGCAAAGGCCATTTCGCGGATCTTGGCGCGACCCAAACCGAATTGACGGAAGGTGCCACGAGGACGTCCTGTGATGGCGCAGCGATTGCGCTGACGCGTCGGATTGGCGTTGCGTGGCAGCTTTTGCAATTCCAGACGAGCCGCGGCGCGCTCTTCGTCGCTGCGCTTGAAGTCGGTTGCAATCGCTTTCAGTTCCGCGTGTTTTTTCGCGTACTTGGCGACCAGTTTGTCACGCTTGAGCTCACGCTCGATCAAAGCTACTTTAGCCACAGGACACCTCAGTTCTTGAACGGGAAACGGAAAGCGGCGAGCAGTGCCTTGCACTCTTCGTCGGTCTTGGCCGTGGTGGTGATGCTGATGTTGAGACCGCGCAGGGCATCAACTTTGTCGTACTCGATTTCGGGGAAGATGATTTGCTCTTTCACACCGATGTTGTAGTTGCCTCGACCGTCAAATGCACGGCCAGAAATGCCGCGGAAGTCGCGCACACGGGGCAAAGCCACGGTGACGAAACGGTCGAGAAATTCGTACATGCGAACGCCACGCAAAGTGACCATGCAACCAATGGCTTGCTGCTCGCGGATTTTGAAACCAGCGATCGCTTTGCGCGCCTTGGTGACCACGGGTTTTTGGCCGGCAATTTTGCTCATGTCGCCGACAGCGTGGTCCATGACTTTCTTGTCAGCCACTGCCTCAGACACACCCATGTTCAGGGTGATCTTGGTCAGGCGAGGCACTTCCATGGGCGACTTGTAGCCAAACTTGGCGGTCAAATCGGGGACCACTTTTTCACGATAGTGTTGTTGGAGACGTGCCATGTTTATGCAACCTTGATGACTTCGCCGCTGGACTTGAAGACGCGAACCTTCGAACCATCGGAATTGATCTTGATGCCCACGCGATCGGCCTTGCCGGTGGTGGCGTTGTAGATAGCGACATTGGACTGGTGAATGGGCATGGTTTTTTCAACGATGCCGCCAGTGGTGCCTGCCATGGGATTGGGTTTGGTGTGCTTTTTCACCAGATTGATGCCTTCAACCAACAGGTGAGCGTCATCCTGACGAGAAGCCACTTTGCCGCGCTTGCCTTTGTCGCGACCTGTGATGACGATGACCTCATCGCCTTTGCGTAATTTGTTCATGGACAGGTCCTCAGAGAACTTCAGGGGCCAGAGAAACGATCTTCA
>RFYK01000015.1 GCA_009925585.1 Betaproteobacteria bacterium
CTCGCCACACTTCGCTGACATGGCAGTCCGATGCAACAGGTTTCACCGTGTCACCCGCCAACGATGCTTCCGTCGTGTTGGAACGCATGCCATGGCTCGCGTCGGGCACGTTCAGTGAGCCTGACAGCTTGTCGATCAGCGCCGAGCCTGTGCAACCACCCATGCGCTTGACATTGCGTCATGCAGACTTGCCCCGCGCAACATGGGTGTTGGAAACCAACGGTGTGGGCAGTTTTGCGTGGAAGCCCTGAACATGCACAACGCCAACCTGACCACCACGGGCTTTACTTTGGTTGAAGTGATGGTGGCATTGTTCATGGTCTCGCTCAGCTTGCTCGCCGGCCTGCGTGCCGCTGGCAGCATGGTCAGTCAAACCGAACGCCAATGGCAAATGTTGTTGGCACAAATTTGTGCAGACAACACCTTGGTGCAACTGCGGTTGAACCCGCAATTCGCCGAACAAGGTGAACAAAGCCAAGACTGCCATCAAGCAGGTCGCGTGCTACAGGTGAAGACCACGGTGGCTGCAACGCCCAACCCCTCGTTTCGTCGGGTCGATGCGCAAGTGTCGGATGGCCCGACCCCCCTGCTGCGGGTCAGTGGGTTGGTGGGGCGTTACTGACATGCAGTCCATGTCGCCATGTTCCCCACCGCGCAGCGCTGCGTGTGGGTTCACGCTGGTGGAAGTGTTGGTGGCCTTGGGCGTCATGGCGTTGCTGTCTGTGTTGAGTTGGCAGGGCATAGACACCTTGCTGCGTAGCCGTGAAATCACCTACCTGCGGGTTGGCGAAGTGGCGCTCATGCAGTCGAGCCTGCGGCAATGGCAAATGGATTTGGATGCGATGCAAACATTCCCTGACCTGTTACCTGAAGGCAGTCTGTCATGGGATGGCCGCGTCATGCGGGTGCTGCGACGCAGTGCGACGCCGACATCTTCAGGGACAGACGGCGGTGTGCATGTGGTGGCTTGGACATTGCGTGAGGGACATTGGTATCGCTGGCAATCGACAGGGTTGCAGACCCGATCGCAGGTTCGCCAAGCTTGGCAAGCCGCTTCGCAATGGGGACACCACCCCGACAGCGAATGGCGTCGACAAGAAACCCGATTGATGCCCGCACAAAGTTGGCAGTTGCTTTACTGCCGAGGTCACACTTGGACCGACCCGCAAAGCAGCCGGGAACCCAACCCACGCATCCCCGACGCGGTTCGCATCGAGTTGCAGTTGCAGCCCCCTGTCGCTGACACAGACCCGCTGGTGTTGACTGTGGATTGGGTCAATCCAGTGTTCAACCCAAACCGCACATGATGCCCCACATGCGCCCTTCTCCACAACAAGGCGCTGCCTTGTTGCTGGCCATGATGACGGTGGTGTTGGTGGCCACACTGGCATCCACCATGCTTTGGCAGCAGTGGCGCATCACCGCGGTGGAAACCGCAGAACGGCAGGGCCAACAAGCGCATTGGCTTTTGGTTGGCGCGCACGATTGGGCGCGGGTGGTCATGCGCGAGGACGCGCTTGGCAGCCAAACCGATCACTTGGCTGAACCCTGGGCTTTGCCTTTGCGCGAGGCGAGGTTGTCTTCGTTTTTGGCGGCAGCCCCGGGCGGTGTGGTTCAAAACGCGGACCCGTTGACCGAGCAGGTGTTTCTGTCAGGTGACATCAACGACATGCAAGCGCGTTTGAATGTGCGCAATCTGGTGAGTCAAGGGCAATTGGTCGCCAGCGAATTGAACACATGGCGGCGTCTGTACCAACAACTGGCATTGCCCGAGGTTTCTTTGGAAGCCTGGACCCGCGCTTACCTGTTGGCGCACACCACCCCCGTCGGGTCAGACGCGCCATTGTTGCCGCAGCGTGTCTCGCAACTGACTTGGTTGGGCATGCCGCAGGCGCATTTGGCCAAGCTCGCCCCTTACATCAGCCTGTTGCCAGTGCCCACGGCGGTGAACATCCACACGGCCAGCGCCGAGGTGTTGTTGGCGGTGGTGCCCCACCTGTCACAGACCGCCGCACGCGAATGGGTCGTTGATCGGCAACGCCAGCCTTGGCGTGACTTGGAAGACGCAAAGCAACGTTTGGGTGCTGACGCACAGTCGCTGACCGCTGAACGCCACAGCGTGCAGTCGTCGTATTTCGAGGTCAACGGTCGCTTGCGCTTGAACGACATCGCATTGATGGAAACCTCGCTCATTCGGCGCGACGGATTGAAAACCACCACTGTGTGGCAAGAGCGTCGACCCTGGCAGTCAAGCACAGGGTGTTCACCTCAAGCGAGTCCGACATGCTGATGGTGTATTTGCCAACAGAACCCGCATCGCTGTACGAGTTTGCCTGCACCGATGACGGTCAAAGCATCCGTCTGCAAGGCCAAGCCAGCGCGTTGGAGTTGCCTGCCGAAACAGGTGAATGTGTTGGCGTCCTGCCTTGGCAAACACTGTCATGGCACACAGTGAACCTGCCGCCCAACGTCGGTTCGCGGTGGCCCCAGGTCTTGGAAGCCTTGTTGGAAGACGCGTTGCTGCAACCACCGAACGAGGTGCACTTGGTCTGCGGTCCTGCATCAACCATGGCATGGCGGCACGGCGGCCGTGTGATGGTTTGCGCTTGCGACAAGCAGTGGCTCAGATCAGCGCTCGAACCCTTGCAACAAGCGCACAGGCGCGTGACGCGGTTGGTGCCCGAATTGCAGCCCATCCAAAACGGTGAAGCTGCCGTCTTGCATCTGGTCAACCACTTTGGCAAAGCACAAGCGCTGTGGTGCAGCAGCGAAAGTGTGTGGCCGTTGGTTGCCATGACACCTGAATGCCAACAGCACATGGGTTCTATGCAGGTGTTTGCCGAACCATCGGTGGCTGTGCATGCCAACGCATGGTGCGAGCAGACACCGGTGTTGTTGACCGCGGCTGCGCGATGGTTGCGCGCCAGCCAATCGGCGTGGGATTTGGCGCAGCACGAATGGGCTCAGCATTGGCGCACACGTGTTATGCGCTGGATGACCCAACAACTGCGCGAACTCTGGTTTGCGCCACGTTGGCGCAGCAGTCGACAAGCCGTGTGGGCCCTGCTGGTGCTGCATTTGATTGGCTTGAATGTGTGGGCTTGGCACGACCGCGCACAACTCGCCGCCAAGCAAGATGCGCTGAACCACATGCTGCAAACCACCGTGCCCAACGTCGCAGTGGTGATCGATCCACTGCAGCAAATGAAACGCGCGTTGACTCTGCGTCAACAGTTGTCAGCCACACCGCTGGCCGACGATTTGATGGTGATGCTTGACGTGGTCGCCAAAGATTGGCCCCAAGACATCGCCATCGAACGCATCGATTACCAAACCGGTGAACTGACTCTGCATGTGCCACCCACACAGACGCTGCCTGCACCCTTGACCTTGCCGGGGTCTTCGGCGGGTTACCGCTGGCAAGTTGAGGGCAACCAAGCCGTCATGCGCTGGCAGGGGCACACATGAACACGAGACGCTATACCCAGTGGTGGCGCGCACGCACTGCGCGCGAACGCTTGGCCATGCAATGGGGTTTGGCAATGCTGCTGTTCTGTGTGGTGTGGCAGTGGTTGGTTTGGCCCGCATGGCACACCTGGCTGCACAGCGAAAAAATGCATGCGCAACTCGACCAGCAAATGGCTCAGATGCAAGCCATGCAACAGCAGTGGCATGCGCTGCCGTCGTCGAACAAGCCCGCAGTTGATATTTCTTTGCAAGCCTTTCAATCACGGCTAAACGCATGGGGCGACAACGTCAAATCTCGACAAACAAACACGCAATTCCATGTCGATTTCACAGACATGTCGTCGCAGGCCTTGGTGGAACTGTTGGTGTCGTCCCAAGCGCATGTGCGTGTCAGCGAAGCCCATTGGGCGCTTGACAACGGCACATCGGTGAACCCACGGTGGCGCGGTCAACTGGTTTTTGATTTGCCGCCCCAGAACGATTGACATGGCATCGCACTCGCATTCACAACGCACCCGACCACGGCGTCTTGCCTTGCTCGGCATGGCTTTGGCTTGGTGGATCGGCGGCTGTTTGGCCGTGGTGTGCTTTGCGCCGGCACAGTGGTTGGCGCAAGGGATCGATGGGCTCACCAACGGACGCATGCAACTGCTTCAGGTGCGCGGCACGGTCTGGCAAGGCAGTGGCCAATGGGTACTGAGCGCAGGCCATGGCAGTCATACAGCGCTGGCGTTGCCTCAACGGGTGACATGGCATTGGCAACCGTTATGGCATGGCGGTCTGCAATTGTCCATTCATGCCGAATGTTGCAGCGAGCAACCGCTGGTCTGGCAATGGCAACCGCTGTTGACCGGTTGGCAAATCAAGTTGCAAGCCAACCGATCGCGCTGGCCCGTGGCGTGGCTCAGTGGCTTGGGCGCGCCTTGGAACACGATCGGCATGCAAGGTGAATTGCGACTCCAACACGATGACATGCATTGGTCTTCGCTGACTGGCTTGGCACCCTCAGACGGTCAAGCCAAGCTGACCTTATTCGAGGTGTCGTCGGCACTGTCGCCATTGAAACCGCTGGGCAGTTATGAATTGACCTTGCAAGGCGGTGCTGCACCAAAGTTGCAACTGCATACCTTGGATGCGAAGTTGCAATTGAGCGGCAGCGGTGGTTGGCGCGATGGTCGTTGGCAATTCAGCGGAGAGGCCCAAGCCAGTGAAGGCTACGAACAAGTGCTTGGCAATTTGCTCGGCGTCTTGGGTCAACGACAAGGCCAGCGGGCCATGTTTCAATGGGGATGAGGATGGGCAATGCAATCGCGTGGCGTGCTTTATGGGTCTTGGTGTCACTGGTGTGGTTCTGCCACAGTGCGTGGGCGAAACCACCGGTGAAAGACCAACCGGTCACGCTCAATTTTGTCAACGCTGAGATTGAAACCGTGGCGCGCACCGTCGCGAATTTGACGCAACGTCGCTTGGTGGTCGACCCGCGTGTCAAAGGCACGCTCACGCTCAACACAGAACGCGCTGTACCCGCTTCTGTGGCATGGGACCAATTGCTCAGTGCCTTGCGCTTGCAAGGGTATGCCGTCATTGAAACCCGGGGCTTGTTCAAACTGGTGCCTGAAGCTGAAGCCAAGTTGCAAGGCGGCGCCGATGCCGTGGTGCCTCGCTTGGCCGCACCCAACAACGTGCAAGTGATGACGCAAATTTTCAAGCTCAACCACGAGAGCGCCACCCAATTGATGGCGGTGCTTCGGCCTTTGATCAGCCCGAACAACACCATCAATGTCACCCCAGGCAGCAACGCGTTGGTGATCACCGATTACGCAGACAACCTGCAACGCTTGGCACGCATCATCGCCGCGCTGGATGTGTCCGGTGCGACCGACATCGACATCATTCCTTTGCAACATGCCGTGGCCGCCGATGTGGTGGTGTTGCTGCAGCGATTGACAGAGGGCAGCCACAACGACAGCGGTTTCAAAACCAGCATCCAAGCCGAGCCGCGCAGCAATGCGGTGATTTTGCGCAGCGCCAACCCCGCCAAACAAGCGCAAGTGCGTAGCCTGATCGACAAACTCGATCGCCCCAGCAGCGAGTCGCCGCAAGGCAATTTGCATGTGGTGTATTTGAAAAATGCAGATGCCACCAAACTCGCCACCACCTTGCGCGCCACCCTGACCCCCGGCGTGCCCACCAGCAGCGTGACCAGCACGGGCACCACCACGGCGCCAGCCAACACCGGCAGCATGGTCCAAGCGGATGTGGCGACCAACGCGCTCATCATCCAAGCACCAACGCCGGTATTTCAACAACTCAAACACGTGATCGATGCCTTGGACCAACGCCGCGCGCAGGTGCTGGTCGAGAGCTTGATCGTTGAAGTCGATGCATCCAAAGAAGCGCAATTTGGCATCCAATGGCAAAACCTGTGGGGCAACGCTGGCGGGCAAATCGGTGTGCTTGGCACCAACTTCGGTAGCACCAACAATTTGTTGTCGATCAGCAAAGGCAATGGCAACACTTTGCCCGGCCCTGGTTTGAACTTTGGTCTGGGCCGCAGCATCAACGGCAGTCCGGTCATGACCGCATTGGCCAACTTTTTGCAATCCGATGGCGGCAGCAATATCTTGTCCAAGCCATCGCTGTTGACCTTGGATAACGAAGAAGCCCGCATCGTGGTGGGCAAAAACGTGCCGTTTGTCACCGGCCAATACACCAACAACAACAGCGCCAACGGGGCGGTCAATCCCTTTCAAACTGTCGAGCGCAAAGACGTGGGTTTGACATTGAAAGTCAAGCCGCAAATCAGCGACTCGGGCACGGTCAAGCTCACTGTGTTTCAAGAGGTCTCCAGCATCGACAGTTCCAAAAAAACCACCGATGGGTTGATCACCAACAAACGCTCCATCGAATCGAACATCGTCATCGCCGATGGCGAGGTGGTGGTCTTGGGTGGCTTGTTGTCTGACGCATACGAAGACAGCAACCAGCAAGTCCCGGGCTTAGGGGACTTGCCTTGGATTGGTCGTTTGTTCAAAAGTGAAAGCCGCTCGCGCAACAAAAACAACCTGATGGTGTTTTTGCGACCGGTGGTGGTGCGCGACGACGCCAGCGCGCAAGTGCTCTCGCACGGGCGTTACAAAGACATGCAGCAATTGCAAACCGATTCAGCCAAACCCGCACTGCCGGGTTTGCCCGTGCCCAACGATTTGGCGTTACCGCCATTGGCTCCCTGACCATGCGCCAGCGCCTGCCTTATGCGTTTGCACGGCAACACCAGTTGCTGCTGGAAGATGACGGTCAGTCTGTGACGCTGTGGCATGGCGACGCCGTGTCTGCCAGCGCTTGGAGCGAGGTCTGGCGTTGCCACACCATTCACCGGTTTCAGCACGAAACCGCAGAAGCCTTGGCGCAACGCATCAGCGCCAGTTATGCCGATGCCGAATCCAGCGCGGCCTTGGTGATGAGCGAAGTCGAAGGTGAAGCCGATTTGGCGCGCATGATGCAAGCCTTGCCAGCCGTGGAAGATTTGCTGGAAGCGTCAGCGGACGCACCAATCATTCGCATGCTCAATGCTTTGCTGATGCAAGCCGCACGTGAAACTGCCAGCGACATCCACATTGAAGCCTATGAACGCCATTCCAGCGTGCGGTTTCGGGTCGATGGCCGCTTGCGCGACATCGTTCACCCACCACGCGGATTGCACGCGGCGTTGATCTCGCGGCTGAAAATCATGGCGGACTTGGACATTGCTGAAAAACGACTGCCGCAAGATGGACGCATCTCCTTGCGGCTTGGACAACGTGCGATTGATGTGCGGGTGTCGACATTGGCAGGCGTGTACGGTGAACGCGCGGTGCTGCGTTTGCTTGACAAAAGCGACAGCCGTTTGAGCTTGCAAGCCGTGGGCATGCCCGCGCACACTTTGCAAAGGTTTGAACAATTGGTGCGTCAGCCGCACGGCATGGTATTGGTGACCGGCCCCACGGGTTCAGGCAAAACCACCACCTTGTATGCCGCCTTGCAATTGCTCGACACCACGCAAACCAACATCATGACCGTGGAAGACCCGATCGAATATGAGCTCAGCGGCATCGGTCAAACCCAAGTCAACGCCAAAATCGGATTGGACTTTGCCAAGGCGTTGCGCGCGATCTTGCGCCAAGACCCGGACGTGATCATGGTGGGTGAAATCCGCGACCATGAAACCGCGCAGATCGCGGTACAGGCCTCACTGACAGGCCACGTGGTGTTGGCCACCCTGCACACCAACGATGCGGTCAGCGCCGTCACCCGCTTGACCGACATGGGCATCGAGCCATTTTTGCTCAGCGCGTCGTTGCTGGGTGTGTTGGCGCAACGTTTGGTGCGCAAACGTTGTGTCAGCTGTCAGGGCGTCGGTTGCAAGCCATGTGGCCAGACCGGCTACCACGGGCGCACCGGGATTTTTGAATTGTTGGTCACGGATGCAGCGTTACGCGAGCTGATTCATCGACAGGCCAGCGAAGCCGACTTGCGAGACGCGGCCACACAACGCGGCATGTTCAGTTTGCGCGATGACGGACAGCGGTTGGTGCAACAAGGCATCACCACGGCACAAGAACTGCTGCGCGTGACCCGAGACTGAGCGCATGCCAACCTACCGTTACAAAGCCTTGGATGTCAGTGGCCGATGGGTGCAAGGCCATTTGGAAGCCGTGTCCGAAAAATCTGCACGCCACGATTTACGCCAGCAAGCCTTGATCCCGCTGAAAATCGATCTGCACCAAGGACAACGCCATTGGCTCAACAGCGACATCGCGTGGTGGCCGGCACGCGTGTTCAGCCACACCGCGATGGTCATTTGGACCCGGCAATTGGCCAGCTTGGTCACCGCTGGTTTGCCGTTGGAACGTGCGCTCAGTGCATTGAGTGAACAAGCCGACAACACCAAACAAAGCGAGCTGACAGACCATCTGCGTGCCGAAGTCAATGCCGGTGCGCCTTTGGCACAAGCCATGGCCATGCACCCGCGTGAATTCAACGAACGCTATGTGGCTGTGATGGCGTCTGGTGAACAAACCGGACAACTCGCACAGGTGTTGCAACAGCTGGCCAATGATTTGGAAGCACAGCACCAAATGCGCGCCAAGCTGTTGAGTGCGTCGCTCTACCCGGCCATCGTGACGGGTGTGGCTTTGTTGATGGTGGTGTTTTTACTCACTTATGTGGTGCCCCAAGTGGCTCAGGTGTTTGCCAGCACGCAACGCCATTTGCCCGGCTTGACCGTGTTCATGCTGACGTTGAGCCGTTGGGTACAGGCCATGTGGGTCTGGGCGCTGCTGGCCTTGCTGCTGGGTGGTCTGTTGTTGCGCTTTGGCCGGCAACACGACCGGTTTCGCCAACGCATGGACGCGGCCTTGTTGCAACTGCCAGTGATCGGGCCGCTGAGTTTGGGCTACCACGCCGCGCGGTTTGCAGGTACCTTGGCCTTGTTGGTCGGCGCCGGTGTGCCCATGTTGAAAGCCCTGCAAACCGCGGCACAAACCCTGTCCAACGCGGCTTTGCGTTTGCATGCCGAACAATCCATCGACCTGGTGCGCGAAGGCGCGCCATTGGCCACGGCCTTGTCGCAAAACAACACCTTGCCGGGGTTGCTGCCCATGTTTGCCCGCTTGGGCGAGCAAACCGGGCAATTGCCGCAAATGCTGCAACACGCCGCCGACCATTTGGGCAACGACGTGCAGCGCCGCGCCCTGCAATTGGCCACCGTGTTGGAGCCACTGCTGATTGTTACCATGGGGGCAGTGGTGATGCTGATCGTGTTGGCGGTCATGTTGCCCATCATTCAACTCAATCAGTTCGTGCGATGAAAGTGACCCATGGCAAGTACGCTGGACGGCAAATTGGTGGTGGCCATCTCCTCTCGGGCCTTGTTCGATTTTGAAGAAGAAAACCAGGTCTTCGAGCAAAACGATGACCGCGCCTACATGGATTTGCAACTCCAGCGATTGGAGCAACCCGCACCGCCAGGCGTGGCTTTTTCCTTGGTCAAAAAACTGTTGGCCTTCAACCGCCCAAACGACGCGCGCGTCGAAGTGGTCATCTTGTCGCGCAACGACCCGGTCAGCGGCATGCGGGTGTTTCGTTCAGCACAACACTATGGCTTGGACATTCAACGCGGCAGTTTCACCCGAGGCCAACCGCCTTGGCGTTACCTCAAACCGCTGAACGCCAACTTGTTTTTGTCAGCACATTTGAGCGATGTTCGCGCAGCGCTCGATGCTGGCGTGCCTGCCGCGCAGGTCTATCCTCATTCGGCACACGCGTCAGAAGCCCACCCGCATGAGGTGCGCATTGCGTTTGACGGCGACGCGGTGTTGTTCAGTGACGAGGCCGAGCAGGTGTTTCAGTCGCAAGGGCTCAATGCGTTTCAACAACATGAAAAAGACAAAGCGGCACAGCCCTTGTCAGACGGCCCGTTCAAACCGTTGCTGGCGGCATTGCATCGCTTGCAACAAGAAGGCACCTCGGCCATCCGCATTCGCACTGCTTTGGTCACCGCGCGCAGCGCACCGGCGCATGAACGCGCCATTCGCACCTTGATGCAATGGAACATCCAAGTGGACGAAGCCATGTTTTTGGGTGGTCTGGCCAAGGGCGAGTTTTTGCGCGAATTCGAGCCCGATTTCTTCTTTGACGACCAGACCGGGCACATCGAATCGGCCGCCCGCCATGTGCCTTCCGGCCACGTGGCCAGCGGGGTGCAAAATACACGTTTGCCAAACGATTGAAGTTTTATGCGAATTTTTAATCCCTTACGCTCTATTTGGCGCAAGACACGCGTACACCTTGGCAAGGTTTGGGCGTTGTCCTTGCCTTATTTCCGGTCCGAAGAACGCTGGTCGGCACGCTTTTTGTTGCTGGCGTGCATTGGACTGAATTTAGGCATGGTGTATGTGCTGGTGTTGTTGAACGAGTGGAACCGGGTTTTTTACGACGCCTTGCAAAACCGTGATGCAACGGTGTTCTGGGAACTCGCTGGCGTGCATGGATGACCCGCGATTTCCTGACCCGCTGGACCACGCACCAAATTTTTTACCAAATTGAATTGCGCCAAACCCACGGATTGGGCGACAACCTGAACGGCGCGGACAACCCTGACCAACGGATGCAAGAAGACATCAAGATGTTCACCGAACAAACGGTTGAACTGAGCATGGGCTTGCTCGACGCTTTGGTCACGCTCGGCAGTTTTGTGGGTATCTTGTGGTTGATGTCGGGTGGTTTCAGCTTTGAATACCAAGGCGCTGAATACATCATCCCCGGCTTCATGGTGTGGATGGCGTTGTTGTACTCGGTGAGTGGCAGCGTCATTGGCCATTTTCTGGGTCGTCGCATGGCGCCGTTGAATTTTGCCCAACAACGGCTTGAAGCCGATTTCCGTCACCATTTGATGCGGGTGCGCGAATACAGCGAAGCCATCGCCATGGACCGTGGTGCCGCTTACGAAAACCAATCGCTGCAAAAACGCTTTGTGCAAGTGGTGACGAATTTCAAACAATTGCTCAAAGTTCAAAAGCGCTTCACTTGGTTCAGCGCAGGTTACGGGCAAGCTGCTGTGGTGTTCCCCATTTTGGTGGCTGCGCCGCGTTACTTTGCCGGCACCATTCAATTGGGTGAATTGATGCAAATTTCTTCTGCGTTTGGTCGGGTGCAAGACGCGCTCAGTTGGATCATCAGCAACTACAGCAATTTGGCGTCATGGTCTGCCACCACCCACCGTTTGAGTGTGTTCTCCATGCAAATGGAAACGCTGCGCGCCATCTCATTTGCCGTGGTGCAACCCTTGGACCCAGACAGTCCCTCGGCCACCGAACTCAAAACTTCGGCGTTGACCATCACTTTGCCGGACCGCACCGTGTTGTTGGATGACGTGGTGTTGCAAGTGCGCGCAGGCGATTCGGTGCTGATTCGTGGTCCGTCGGGCAGTGGCAAGTCCACGCTGCTGCGGGTATTGGCCGGCATATGGCCGTATGTGCGCGGCTGGGACGCCAAACACCAACCCTTGCCGATATCGCAAGCCGTGGTCTTGCCGTCTAACTCGGTGTTCATTCCGCAGCGACCGTATTTCCCTGAAGGCACATTGCGGCACGCGCTGGGCTACCCCAGTGCTGACAACGACTACACCGACGAACAATTGAAACAGGCGCTGGAACATGCATTGCTGCCGCAACTGTGTTCGCAATTGGATGTGGCCGGTCAATGGAACCAACAGTTGTCCGGTGGTGAAGCGCAACGCTTGGCCATGGCACGGGTGTTTTTAAAGCAACCCAGTTGGGTGTTTGCCGATGAGGCCACCAGCGCGCTCGACGAAGTCACTGAAAAAGTCATTTACGAACGCTTGCTGCACATGGTCATGCGCCAAGGCGGCGCCTTGGTCTCGGTGGCACACCGACCCAGTGTGGCGGCTTACCACCAGCGTTTATGGCAACTGGTGAATGTCAACGAAGGCAGCATCAAGAGCCATGTGCTGCAAGTCAGCCATTAACCGCTGACCCATTCCCTTTCCATACGCAGGCTCAAGCTTGTCCGGCTTGGGCCGATCTTGTCTGTGCGATGGGTAAACACACTGTTTTCAGACCGTCCTCGCTCATAGCCCTGGTGTTAAGGGCGCGCCCTTGTGGCGCCGGGGACGGTCGCCTTTTTATGGCAGTGCCAATCGTTCAATCGTCAGACGACTTCATGCGCATTTCAGCCGCACGGGCATGTGCCTGCAGCCCTTCACCGTGCGCCAATACCGATGCCGTTTGACCCAACAGGTGTGCGCCTTGGGCTGACACCTCGATCAAGCTGCTGCGCTTTTGGAAGTCGTACACGCCCAAAGGTGAGGAAAACCTTGCGGTACCACTGGTCGGCAACACATGGTTCGGGCCAGCGCAATAGTCACCCAAACTCTCGCTGGTGAATGCCCCCAGAAAAATGGCACCCGCGTGAACCAGCAACGGTTCCCAACGATGGGGTTCGCTGCTGCTGACCTCCAAATGCTCAGGCGCGATGCGGTTGCTGATGGCACAGGCTTCGGACATGTCGCGTGTTTGAATCAACGCGCCTCTGCCATTCAGGGACGCGGCGATGATGTCGCGGCGCGGCATCTCTGGCAGCAAGCGTTCCATCGCGGCCTGAACGTCATCCAAATAGTCTGCATGCGGACACAACAAGATGCTCTGCGCCAATTCGTCATGCTCGGCCTGGCTGAACAAGTCCATGGCCACCCAGTCGGCAGGCGTGCTGCCATCGGCGAGCACCAAAATTTCCGAAGGCCCGGCGATCATGTCAATGCCTACCGTACCAAACACCCGACGCTTGGCCGCGGCCACATACGCGTTGCCTGGGCCGGTGATTTTGTCGACGCGCGGCACGCTGGCAGTGCCATAGGCCAATGCCGCGACGGCTTGTGCACCGCCGATGGTGAAAGCGCGACTGACGCCCGCGACATACGCGGCTGCCAGCACCAAGTCGTTGCGCTCACCGCGCGTGGCGGATGTGCCACTGCCAGCAACACCCCCCGTGGCCACGCTGCCGCGCACGGGTGTGGGCACCACCATGATGATGTCGCCCACACCGGCCACGTGTGCGGGAATGGCGTTCATCAACAAGCTTGACGGATAAGCCGCTTTGCCGCCGGGCACGTAAATGCCAGCGCGGTCCAAGGGCGTGACTTTTTGACCCAGCAGACTGCCCTGCGCATCGCGGTATTGCCAACTTTCACCGCAGGCTTTTTTTTGCGCCTCGTGGTAGCTGCGTATGCGTGCGGCGGCCTCTTGCAAGCCGCGTTTTTGGGCATCGGGCAAACCATCGAAGGCGGTTTTGAAATCGCTTTGGTGCAACTCCAACGCCGCCATGCTGTCGGCTTGCAAGCCGTCAAAACGCGCGGTGTAGTCCAACACCGCTGCGTCACCGCGCTGTTTGACATCGGCCAAGATGTCAGCCACACGTTGTTCAATGGCCGCGTCGGTATCGGCCGACCAATGCAAGCGTTGCTGAAACAACGTTTCAAAATCAGCTTGCGTGGTGGACAGGCGCAACGGGCGGAGGTTCATGGACAGCTCGCTGGTCTTCAAGCCGCCATGCGCGCAGTGGTGGCGCGATCGAATGCGTCGATCAAACGGCGAATGGCTGGGGTTTTGAGCTTGAGCGAGGCTTGGTTGACCACCAAACGCGAGCTGATGTCCATGATGCGCTCAACCTCCAACAAGTGATTGGCTTTGAGCGTGCTGCCCGTGGACACCAAATCGACAATGGCGTCGGCCATGCCGGTGAGCGGCGCGAGTTCCATGCTGCCGTACAACTTCACCAAGTCCACGTGCACGCCTTTGGCCGCAAAAAAATCTCTGGCAATCGCCACGTATTTGGTGGCCACGCGCAAGCGTGCACCTTGTTGCACCGCGGCCGCGTAATCAAACCCTTGCGGCACGGCCACGCTCATGCGGCATTTGGCGATTTGCAAATCCAGCGGTTGGTACAGCCCCGCGCTGCCGTGCTCGATCAAGGTGTCCAGACCAGCCACGCCCATGTCGGCGCCGCCGTATTCAACGTAAGTGGGGACATCAGACGCACGCACCAGCACGACGCGCAACTGTTCGTTGTTGGTTGGCAGTATCAACTTGCGCGATTTCTCCGGGTCTTCCAACACGGTAATGCCTGCGGCTTGCAGCAAAGGCAGTGTTTCGTCAAAGATGCGTCCCTTGGACAGCGCCAGCGTGATGCTCATCGGATTCTTTCGATGTCCGCGCCGAGGGCGCGAAGTTTGTCTTCCATGCGATCGTAGCCTCGGTCCAGATGGTAAATCCTGTCGACCACCGTTTCACCTGAGGCGACCAAGCCGGCAATCACCAAGCTGGCAGAGGCACGCAAATCGGTGGCCATGACCGTGGCACCTGACAAGCGGGGCACACCTTCGACCATGGCGACTTTGCCATCGATGCTGATGTGTGCGCCCAAACGAAGCAACTCGTTGACGTGCATGAAGCGGTTTTCAAAAATGGTTTCGGTGACTTTGGCGCTGCCTTTTGCCACCGCGTTGAGCACCATGAATTGCGCTTGCATGTCGGTGGGGAAGCCGGGATATTCAGTGGTGCGGAAACTTTGCGCCTTCAGGTGGCTGTGCGCTGGCGAGCTGGCCCGCACACGCAAGCCACCGTCCATGGCGTCAATCTGTGCACCGGCGTCGCGCAATTTGTCGATGACCGCTTCCAAATGGTCGCCCCGCGCATGCCGCAACACCACATCGCCACCGGTGGCCGCCACCGCGCACAAAAACGTGCCGGCTTCAATCCGGTCCGACACCACTTGGTGGTGCGCACCGTGCAAAGCATCCACGCCTTGGATGTGAATACGGCTGCTGCCGTGGCCGCTGATGCGTGCACCCATGGCGATCAGCAATTCGGCCAGATCGGGAATCTCGGGTTCTTGGGCGGCGTTCTCCAAGACGGTGTCGCCGTGGGCCAAACACGCGGCCATCAACAAATTTTCGGTGCCGGTGACCGTGACCATGTCAGTGGCAATTCGCGCCCCTTGGAGCCGGGTCAGCCCGGGCTTCAAGCGCGCCACCATGTAACCTTGTTCAACGTCAATCACCGCGCCCATGGCTTGCAAGCCTTTGATGTGCTGGTCGACTGGTCGACTGCCAATCGCACACCCGCCCGGCAAAGACACCTTGGCGTGGCCAAAACGCGCCAACAAAGGGCCCAATGCCAACACCGATGCGCGCATGGTTTTGACCAATTCGTAGGGCGCTTCTTTGGTGTGCAGGTCTGCGGCATTGAGCACCAGTTCGCCGTTGTCTTGGCGGGTGGCCACCACCCCCATGTGCCGGATCAGTTTCAACATGGTGCCGACGTCTTGCAATTGCGGCACGTTGGACAAGGTCACAGTGTCAGCGGTCAGCAGCGCGGCGCACAGTTCGGGCAATGCGGCGTTTTTGGCGCCTGCGATGGCCACCTCACCCTGCAAAGCTTGTCCGCCGCGAATCCGTAGTTTGTCCATGGATGACTGACCGCAGGCCGCTCAGGCCTGCGCCTTCCATTCGCTCGGGGTGAAGGTTTTCATGGACAGCGCATGGACTTCGTCGGTGGCCATTTTGTCGCCGAGCGTCCCATACACCAACTGATGACGCTGAATCAATCGCAAGCCCTCAAACCGCTCGGAAACGATGGTGCCAAACCAGTGGCGACCATCGCCTTCAACATGGACATGGTCACACGGCAATCCGTTGGCAATCAATTGCTCGATTTGTTCTGCATTCATGGATCACCCCCGAATTTTGTAACCGATGCGCAGCAAATGCAGCGCAATGGCAGCCACCAACACATTGGCGCCACCGACCAAAGCCAGGCTGGTCCAAGGCGACACGTCGCTGACACCGAAAAAGCCATAGCGAAAACCATCGATCATGTAGAAGAACGGATTGAAATGGCTGACTTGCTGCCAGAACGGTGGCAGCGAATGGATGGAATAAAACACGCCGCTCAAAAATGTCATGGGCGTGATGAGGAAATTTTGGAAGGACGACATTTGGTCAAATTTGTCGGCCCACAAACCAGCGATCAAGCCCAAGGTGCCCAGCATGGACGCACCCAACAGCGCAAACACCACAATCCATGCGGGTGACACGGCACTGAGTGGCGCAAACCACATGGTGACCAACAGCACACCCAGGCCAACTGCAAACCCGCGCACCACCGCTGCCAGCACGTAGGCCGCAAACCAACTCCAGTGGCCCAGCGGTGTGAGCAAAATGAACACCAAGTTGCCCATCATTTTGCTTTGCACCATCGATGAAGAACTGTTGGCGAACGCGTTTTGCAACACGCTCATCATCACCAAGCCGGGCAACAAAAACGAGGTGTAGCCCACATTGTCATAAACGGTGACACGGCCTTCGAGCAAATGCCCAAAAATCAACATGTAGAGCAACGCTGTGAGCACTGGCGCGGCAATGGTTTGCGCGCTGACTTTCCAAAAGCGCAGCACTTCTTTGTAAAACAACGCGCGCCAGCCGGTCATGCCGATGCCCCCATGACGTCCAAAAACACATCTTCCAAATCGGCTTTGCGAATTTCCACGTCTTGTGCCACCAAACCAGCACTGCGCACCGCTGCCAAATAGTGTTCGATTTGTGCTGCGTCGTTGGCGGGGAATTGCACGATGCGTCCCGTGACCCTGGCTTGCGCAGCCAATGCCGGCGGAAGTTGCGCATCGAGTTTGAAACGCAAGACATTGCTCGAGGCGTTCTTGAGCAAACTGCTGGTGTTGTCCAACGCCACCACTTTGCCGTTTTTCAGCATGGCAATCCGACCGCACAAAGCCTCGGCTTCTTCCAAGTAATGCGTGGTCAACAACACGGTGTGTCCTTCGCGGTTGAGCCGTGCAATGAATTGCCACAAGGTTTGTCGAAGCTCGACATCCACACCTGCAGTGGGTTCGTCCAACACAATGACAGGCGGTTTGTGTACCAACGCTTGTGCGACCAACACACGGCGTTTCATGCCACCCGAGAGTTGGCGCATGTTGTGGTTGGCTTTGTCGGCCAAGCCAAGGTTGTCCAGCAGTTCATCGATCCACTGCCCGTTGTGGTTGACGCCAAAGTAGCCGGATTGAAACACCAAGGCTTCGCGCACGGTGAAAAATGGGTCGAACACCAATTCTTGTGGCACCACGCCCAGCAGTTTTCTCACTTGCAAGGCTTGGGTTTGAACATCCAAGCCTTGAACTTGGATGGTGCCACTGCCGGGTTTGAGCAACCCTGCCAATATGCTGATCAGTGTGGTTTTGCCGGCGCCATTGGGCCCGAGCAAACCAAAAAATTCGCCCGATTGAATGTCAAATGACACCTGATCCAATGCGGTGAACGTGCCACGGGCATTGGTGAATGATTTGGAAACAGATTGGAAGGAGATAGCAGCCATGGCAAGCTGGCTATTCTAAGGGCTAGGCCCTGAGTGAAAGCTGGCGTGTCAGTGAGTGACCGCTTGGGGCGCATGGTCAGACAAAATGTCTGACAAGCCATAGAGCTTGGCCAATTGCAATGCGCGCGGCGGCAAACCAACGATGCCCAAACCCAGTGAGCGTTGTGAGGCCGTCCGACATGCGCCAAGCAACACGGCCAGCGCCGATGAATCGAAGTGGTTCAATGCAGACGCGTCCAGCACGCAAGCGCTGTTGGCAGACAACAGGGCGGCTTCGATCTGCTGTGACACTTTGGCCGCCTGTGCATGGGTCAAGGTGGCGGGCAAAACCAAATCAGACGAAGCGGTCATTTGCGGTTATTGGTTTTGTTGCGTTCACTCAATGTCGCGATCAAGCCGTCAATGCCTTTGGCGTTGATTTCCTGCGAGAACTGGGTGCGGTAGTTGTCCACCAGCCAAATACCCAAAATGTTGAAGTTATAAATGCGCCAACCGGAGTCAGAGTCAGCGGTTTTCTCCAACCGGTAATCAATGGGAATGGGTTCAGCGCCACCACGGATTTCAGAGCGCACCACCATTTCGTTGTCATTGGTGCCTTGGCGCAAGGGTTTGACCACGATACTGGAGTTGTCCTTGACCTGTGACAACGCGCCAGAGTAACTGCGCATCAGCAACAACTTGAATTCTTCTTGCAAGCGCTTTTGCTGCTCGGGGGTGGCCTGACGCCATGCGGGGCCGACCGCGGCCGCCGTCATGCGCTGAAAGTTGATGTAGGGCTTGAGTTTGGTGTCGAGCACAGCGCCGATCTTTTGCAAATCTCCCGCCTTGAGTGCCGGGTCCTTTCGCACCATGTCGAGCAATTCGTTGGTGAGTTGTTGCATGAACTCGTCTGGTGCTTGCTGGGCTGTTGCCAAGCCGGACAAGCCGAGCGTCAGGGCAAGGATGGCCAGCCATTGTTTGAATAACCGAGGGGCGGCAAATGTCAGAGTGTTCATGTCCAAGAAACAAGCGTCAATGAATGCCTATTATTGGTCATTTCGGATGCCGTCGTCGCCATCGTCACCATCGCTGTCTTGGTTGCCCGATTTTCTTTGGGTGGCGGCTTTTCTGCGTTGCAAATAAGCGTCACGCATGAAGGCGTATTTGTCCAGTGCGACTTCGTTCATGCTCTTGTCCATGCCCACAAAACCCGCGCGCTTGTCGACCAAGCGCAATGCCGATCCACCGTAGCGCAAGCCGACGGAATCCACTTCTGTTCGCCACAGGTCGTACCGGTTGTCGACAGCAAAGCCCGCGGTGTCTCGCACGGTAGAGGGTCCCAGCAACGGCAACACCACATACGGTCCGGGAGACACGCCCCAATAGCCCAAGGTCTGACCAAAATCGGCGGTGTGTCGCTGGATACCCACCATGGTGGCCACGTCAAACAAGCCGTAGATGCCAAACACGCTGTTGACCGCCACGCGCAAACCGGTTTCGGCGGTTTCCATGGGTTTGGCCTGTAAGCCATTGTTCAAGGTAGACCAAATGTCTCTGAGGTTGCCAAAAAAATTGTTCACACCTTTTTGCACAAACTCTGGCACGTTGTTTTTGTAGCCGACCGCCACTGGTCGCAACACGTTTTCATCGACTTTGTCGTTGAAGTCGCTGATGCGACGGTTGGTGGTTTCAAACGGGTCTTGGGGGTTGGTCGGCTTGTTGGTCGCGCATGCCGCCTGTGCCAGCAAAGCCAGCATGGCAAGGACACACATCAACCGGCGCGACAAGGACATGGTCAGTTACCCGCCGCAGGGGCACTGCCTGCATCCGAAGCTTTGTTGTAGAGGAAGCGGCTGATCAAGTTTTCAAGTACCACGGCAGACTGGGTGGATTGCACTCTGTCGCCTTGCGCCAAATTGGCGATGTCCGAGCCTGCCTCAATGCCTATGTATTGCTCGCCCAATAAACCACTGGTGAGGATCTTCAAGGAACTGTCCTTGGGAAACTGGTAGCGAACATCCATGGCCAGCACGACATTCGCTTGAAAGGATTTGTCATCAAAGCGGATGTCTTGCACCCGCCCCACCACCACGCCTGCGCTTTTCACTGCCGCTTGTTTTTTCAGACCGCCAATGTTGTCAAACAAGGCGTTGATCTCGTAGGTTTTTTGCCAACTGATGGACAACAAATTGGCTGACTGCATGGCCAAAAACAACAAGGCCGCCGCACCGATCACCACCAGCAATCCCACCCAGACATCCGTATTCGAGCGTTGCATTCCCTTGTTCCTTATTCAAAGCTTGAACATCAGTGCGGTCAAGACAAAGTCCAGCGCCAGCACAGTCAACGAGGCCATCACCACGGTGCGGGTGGTGGCACGCGCCACGCCTTCTGGGGTGGCCTGCGCCTCGAACCCTTGTCGCAGGGCAATGAAGCTCACGGTCAAACCAAACACCACGGTTTTGACAAAGCCGTTACCCACATCCGACCAGACATCCACGCCATCTTGCATTTGACCCCAAAACGAACCGGCGTCCACGCCAATCATCACCACACCGACCAACCACCCACCCACAATACCTATCGCGCTGAACACCGTGCCCAAAATTGGCATGACCAACACGCCCGCCCAAAACCGTGGCGCCAGTATGCGAGACACCGGATCAATGGCCATCATTTCCATGGCACTCAGTTGTTCGCCGGCTTTCATCAACCCGATCTCGGCGGTGAGCGATGTGCCAGCACGGCCGGTGAACAGCAGCGCAGACACCACCGGCCCGAGTTCACGCACCAAACTCAGCGCCACCAACAAGCCCAGAGCCGATGCAGACCCAAATCGCTGCAAGGTGTTATAGCCCTGCAAAGCCAACACAAAACCAACAAACAAACCCGACACCGCAATGATGGCCAGCGAATGGTTGCCCAAAAAATGCATTTGGTCGCGCACCAAGCCAAAGCGTCGCAAACAAGATGGCCCCAGCCATATCAAACGCATGAACAGCGTGGCGGCATGTCCGACATCGGCCAGCCATAGTCTGACCCAGGCACCGATGTGAGCGAGTATCGACGTCATGGTTGCGGTCCCCGCGAGTGGGTGAGCCCGAAATCTTCACGGGCATCCGTGGCGGGGTAATGAAAACGCACGGGACCGTCTGGGGCCGCCGTCACAAACTGCTGCACCAACGGGTCGCTGCTGGCACGGACTTGTTCGGGCGTGCCTTGGGCGGCAATCCGCCCATTGGCCAAGATCACCACCTGGTCTGCGATGTGAAAGGTTTCCTCCAAATCGTGCGAGACCACGATGCTGGTCAAGCCCAAAGTGTCGTTGAGTTGCCGAATCAGACGCGCTGCCGTGCCCAAGGAAATCGGGTCTAAACCGGCAAACGGCTCGTCATACATCATCAATTCAGGGTCCAACACCATGGCCCGGGCCAAGGCCACTCGCCTGGCCATGCCGCCGGAAATTTGGCTGGGCATCAAATCACGTGCACCGCGCAAGCCGACCGCTTGTAATTTCATCAAGACGATGTCGCGCACCATGCTGGGCGGCAATGCCGTGTGTTCACGCAGTGGAAAAGCCACGTTGTCAAAGACACTCATGTCGGTGAACAAGGCGCCGAATTGAAACAACATGCCCATGCGCCGACGC
Organism: Betaproteobacteria bacterium; assembly: GCA_009925585.1. Taxonomy (GTDB): domain Bacteria; phylum Pseudomonadota; class Gammaproteobacteria; order Burkholderiales; family Burkholderiaceae_C; genus Limnohabitans. The sequence continues at coordinate 21,043 of RFYK01000015.1, forward strand.
GCTTGGTACAGCGCTTCGCGGTTGGATGCGCCGATGTCGGTTTGGTCAAACCAAACCCGCCCAGAATTGGCACGGTATTGGCCGCCAATGAGTCTCAACACGGTGGTTTTTCCGCCGCCAGAAGCACCCATCAATGCAGTGACCTTGCCTTTGGGTATGTTCAAGGTCACGCCTTCGAGCACCGGCCGTTCACCGTAACCGAAATGCACATCCTCTAGCTGGATCAATGGCGTGACAAGGGGTGGCATGTGACTTTAAGGCTGAAGCCGTTGAATGTGTCGTTCATTCTAAGCAGCCCGCCGGTTAACGCGGCAGTTCACTCTCGCCCATCAAAAACTGGTCGATGGTTCGGGCAGCCTGACGACCTTCGCGGATGGCCCAGACCACCAGCGATTGGCCGCGCCGCATGTCACCCGCGGCAAACACCTTGGGCACATTGGTGATGTAACCACTGCCCTCTTCGGTGTGTGCCTTGGCGTTACCGCGCGCGTCTTTGTCAACGCCAAACGCATCGAGCACTGTGGCCACCGGATTGACAAAGCCCATGGCCAACAGCACCAAGTCTGCGCGGTGAATTTTTTCCGTGCCGGGAATTTCTGTCAGCTTGCCATCTTTCATTTCAACATGCACGGTTTTCAAACCGGTGAGCTTGCCGTTCTCACCCATGAATTCTTTGGTGGAAATGGCGAACTCGCGTTCACAACCCTCTTCGTGGCTGGAACTGGTGCGCAGCTTCAGCGGCCAATAAGGCCACACCAAAGGCTTGTCCTCGTGCTCGGGCGGTTGAGGCATGACTTCAAACTGGGTCACTTGGACGGCGCCGTGACGGTTGGAGGTGCCCACGCAATCTGAGCCGGTGTCGCCCCCACCGATGACGATGACGTGTTTGCCATCGGCACGCAGTTGGCCTTTCAAAGGGTCGCCTGCATTGACCTTGTTTTGCTGCGGCAAAAATTCCATGGCGAAATGCACGCCCTGCAAGTCGCGGCCCGGCACAGGCAGGTCACGCGATTGCTCTGAACCACCGGTCAACAACACCGCGTCAAATTCTTTTTTCAGTTGGTCAGCGGTGACCGTGTCTTTGGCCCAGTTGGTGACTTTGCTGTCCTTGGGCCATGCGCCGACCAGCACACCGGTTTTGAACACCACGCCCTCGGCTTGCATCTGCTCGACGCGGCGGTCAATGTGCGACTTTTCCATTTTGAAATCAGGAATGCCATAGCGCAACAAACCGCCGACGCGGTCGTTCTTTTCAAACACGGTGACCGAATGGCCGACCCGCGCGAGTTGTTGTGCAGCGGCCAAGCCAGCGGGGCCCGAACCCACCACAGCCACTTTTTTGCCTGTCTTTTTCTCCGGTGGCAGCGGTTTGACCCAGCCCTCAGCCCAGCCTTTGTCAATGATCGCGTGTTCGATGGACTTGATGCCGACCGCGTCGTCATTGACATTCAAGGTGCAAGCGGCCTCGCAGGGTGCGGGACAAATGCGACCGGTGAATTCAGGAAAGTTGTTGGTGCTGTGCAAAACCGTGAGCGCGTTTTGCCAGTCGTTGTTGAACACCAAATCGTTGAAATCGGGAATGATGTTGTTGACTGGACAACCGCTGTTGCAAAACGGCGTGCCGCAATCCATGCATCGCGCGCTTTGTGTTTTGGCTTGGTCAGTGGTCAAGCCAATGACAAATTCCTTGTAATGCTTCAAACGCTCGGGCACGGGTTTGTAACCCTCTTCAATGCGTTCGAACTCCATGAATCCAGTGATTTTTCCCATGATGTGTCCTGTGTGTTCGGCTTAAGACTTGACAGCGGCTTTTTTGGCTTTGGCGGGCGTGGCGGATGTCGCACCTGCCGTGGCTGCCATGTCGCTCAAAGCGCGTTTGTATTCGTTGGGGAAGACCTTGACAAACTTGGCCCTGGCCTCTGACCAACTGTCCAACAAGGCGCGAGCGCGTTTGGAGCCAGTCCAACGGTGGTGGTCTTCCAACAGTTTTTTCAATTGGGCTTCGTCAGATTGGCCGCGGTGCCACAGGGCGGGCGACATGCTGTCAGCTTGTTCTTTGTCTGACAACACTTTCTCCAAACTCACCATGGCCGTGTTGCAACGCTCGGCAAATCGACCGTCTTCGTCGTACACATAGGCGATACCGCCGCTCATGCCAGCCGCGAAGTTACGGCCTGTGGCGCCAAGCACGGCCACTGTGCCGCCGGTCATGTATTCGCAACCATGGTCGCCCGTGCCTTCGACCACCGCGGTGGCGCCGGACAAGCGCACGGCAAACCGTTCACCGGCCACACCGCTGAAAAACGCTTCACCGCTGGTTGCGCCATAGAGCACGGTGTTACCCACAATGATGTTGCTGGTGGCTTCCCCACGGAAATCGATGCTCGGACGTACCACCACGCGGCCACCGGACAAACCTTTGCCGGTGTAGTCATTGGCGTCGCCAATCAAATACAGGGTGATGCCTTTGGCCAAGAACGCACCAAACGATTGACCACCCGTGCCTTCGAGTTGGATACGCAAAGTGTCGTCGGGCAAGCCCTCGGGACGCACTTGAGTGAGCGCGCCTGACAACATCGCCCCAACCGAGCGGTTGACGTTGCGGGCCACTTCCATGAACTGCACTTTCTCGCCCTTGTCGATGGCGGCGCGGCTTTTCTCGATCAGCACCTGGTCCAATGCTTTTCCCAAGCCGTGGTCTTGCGTGGCCACATGGAACAGCGGTGTGCCCACAGGGACTTGCGGCTGCGCCAACAAACGGCTGAAGTCCAAGCCACGCGCTTTCCAGTGCTCGACCCCTTTTTTCATGTCCAGCAAATCAGCGCGGCCAATCATGTCATCGAAGCGTGCGATGCCCAGTTGCGCCATGATGTGACGCACTTCTTCTGCGATGAAAAAGAAGTAATTGACCACGTGCTCGGGTTTGCCTGCAAATTTTTTGCGAAGCACCGGGTCTTGCGTGGCCACGCCCACCGGGCAGGTGTTCAAGTGGCATTTGCGCATCATGATGCAACCTTCAACCACCAATGGCGCCGTGGCAAAACCGAATTCATCAGCGCCGAGCAAAGCACCGATCGCGACATCGCGGCCGGTTTTCATTTGGCCATCGGTTTGCACCCGAATGCGTCCACGCAAGCCGTTGAGCACCAAGGTTTGCTGGGTTTCAGCCAAACCGATTTCCCATGGACTGCCTGCATGTTTGATGGAGGACCAAGGTGAGGCGCCGGTGCCACCGTCGTGTCCGGCAATCACCACATGATCGGCTTTGCACTTGGCCACACCAGCGGCCACCGTGCCCACACCCACTTCTGACACCAACTTCACGCTGACATCGGCATGCGGCGCGACATTTTTCAAATCGTGAATCAGTTGTGCCAAATCTTCGATGGAGTAGATATCGTGGTGGGGTGGCGGTGAAATCAAACCCACGCCCGGCACCGAATAACGCAAGAACCCGATGTACTCGGACACCTTGCCGCCTGGCAATTGACCACCTTCACCAGGCTTGGCACCTTGCGCCATCTTGATCTGAATTTGGTCAGCGCTGCTCAGGTACTCGGCGGTCACACCGAAACGACCGGAAGCCACTTGTTTGATCTTCGAGCGCAGCGAGTCGCCCGCCATCAACGGCATGTCGACCTCGACTTGCTTGTCGCCAATCACGCTCTTGAGCGACTCGCCTTGTTTGATGGGAATGCCTTTGAGCTCGTTACGGTAACGCGCCGGGTCTTCACCGCCCTCGCCAGTGTTGCTTTTGCCGCCGATGCGGTTCATCGCCACGGCCAAGGTGGCGTGCGCTTCGGTGCTGATCGAGCCCAAAGACATCGCGCCCGTGGCAAAACGTTTGACGATCTCGGAAGCGGGTTCGACTTGGTCCAAAGGAATGGCTTTGCTCGGGTCAATCTTGAACTCGAACAAACCGCGCAAGGTCATGTGACGACGGCTTTGGTCGTTGATGATTTGGGCATATTCTTTGTAGGTGGTCCAGTTGTTGGCGCGCGTGCTGTGCTGCAATTTGGCAATCGCGTCTGGTGTCCACATGTGGTCTTCGCCACGGGTACGCCATGCATATTCACCGCCGGTGTCCAACATGTTGGCCAGCACCGGGTCATTGCTGAACGCGCTGGCATGCATGCGGATGGCTTCCTCGGCAATTTCAAAAATGCCGATGCCTTGGACACGCGAAGGCGTGCCGGTGAAATATTTGTCAACGGTTTCGCTGTTGATGCCGATGGCTTCAAACAACTGTGCGCCGCAATAAGACATGTAGGTGGACACGCCCATTTTGGACATGATTTTGGACAAGCCTTTGCCAATCGCTTTGACATAGTTGTAGATGGCTTTGTCAGCCGACAAATCGCCCGGCAAGCTTTGGTGCATCTGCGCCAAAGACTCCATCGCCAAGTACGGATGCACCGCCTCGGCGCCATAACCGGCGAGCACGGCGAAATGGTGTACCTCACGCGCACTGCCTGTCTCGACCACCAAACCGGCACTGGTTCGCATGCCTTCGCGCACCAAATGCTGGTGAATCGCGGACAAGGCCAACAAGGCGGGAATGGCCACTTGCGTGGCGGACAAGGCACGGTCACTGATGATGAGGATGTTGTGTCCGCTGCGAATTTGGTCAACCGCTTGGGCGCAAAGGGATGCGAGTTTGGCTTCGACCCCTTCGTGACCCCAACTCAACGGGTAAGTGATGTCCAACGTGGCGCTCTTGAATTTGCCGTTGGTCATGGTTTCGATGTGGCGCAACTTGGCCATGTCTTGAAAATCCAGCACAGGCTGGCTGACTTCCAAACGCATCGGTGGGTTCACCTGATTGATGTCGAGCAAATTCGGCTTGGGTCCGACAAAGCTGACCAATGACATGACAATGGCTTCGCGGATCGGGTCGATCGGCGGATTCGTCACTTGCGCAAACAACTGCTTGAAATAGTTGTAGAGCGATTTGTTTTTGTTCGACAACACCGCCAAAGGGCTGTCGTTGCCCATTGAGCCCAATGCTTCTTCGCCGTTGGCTGCCATGGGCGCCATCAAAAATTTGAAGTCTTCTTGGGTGTAACCAAACGCTTGCTGTCGGTCCAACAATGACAAACTGGCGGCCTCTGGCGAACCGACGGGATGCTCTTCCACATCGTCCAACCGGATGCGCAAGTTTTCGATCCATTGTTTGTAGGGCTTGTGGTTGGCCAATCCGGCTTTGAGTTCTTCGTCATTGATCATGCGGCCTTGTTCAAGGTCGATCAAAAACATCTTGCCAGGCTGCAAACGCCATTTGCGAATGATTTTGCTCTCGGGCACAGGCAACACGCCGGACTCGGAGCCCATGATCACCAAATCGTCGTCGGTGATGCAATAGCGCGAGGGACGCAAGCCATTGCGGTCCAGGGTGGCACCGATTTGGCGACCATCGGTGAACACAATGGATGCAGGACCATCCCAAGGCTCCATCATGGCGGCGTGGTATTCGTAAAACGCGCGGCGACGCGGGTCCATCGTGCTGTGGTTTTCCCACGGCTCTGGGATCATCATCATCATGGCTTGGCTGATCGGGTAACCGGCCATGGTCAACAGTTCCAAGCAATTGTCAAACGTGGCGGTGTCGGATTGGTCGGCGAAACTGATGGGGTAGAGTTTTTTCAGGTCGGCACCCAAGACGGCGGAGGACATCACGCCTTCACGCGCTTTCATCCAGTTGTAGTTGCCCTTGACCGTGTTGATTTCACCGTTGTGCGCCACATAACGGTAAGGGTGGGCCAGCGGCCACTCGGGGAAGGTGTTGGTGGAAAAACGCTGGTGCACCAAGCCCAGCGCTGAGACACATCTTGTATCTTGCAAATCTTTGTAATAAGTGCCAACCTGGTCCGCCAGCAACAAACCTTTGTAGATGACGGTGCGGCTCGACATGCTGGGCACGTAATATTCTTTGCCGTGCTTGAGGTTGAGATGCGATATGGCCGCACTGGCGGTTTTGCGAATCACATACAGCTTGCGTTCGAGCGCGTCTTGCACGATGACATCGTTGCCACGCCCAATGAACACTTGACGAATCAACGGCTCTTTGGCGCGCACGGTGGGCGACATCGGCATGTCGTGATTGACAGGCACATCCCGCCAGCCTAACAACACTTGCCCTTCCGCACGAATGGCACGCTCGAGTTCTTGTTCACACGCCAAACGTGATGCGCTTTCTTTGGGCAAGAACACCATGCCCACACCGTACTCGCCGAATGCCGGCAATGTCACGCCTTGGCGCGCCATGTCTTCGCGGTACAGCGCGTCTGGCAACTGGATCAAAATGCCAGCACCATCGCCCATCAATTTGTCAGCACCGACAGCGCCACGGTGGTCGAGGTTTTCCAAAATTTTCAAAGCTTGTGCCACGATGTCATGGCTTTTTTGGCCTTTGATATGCGCTACAAAACCCACACCACAAGCATCGTGCTCTTGGTTGGACTGGTACAAACCCTCGGTAAAAGCGTGGTGCATCTCGCCATCCTCATGAAATATCGTGCAAGGGGCATAAGCATAGTCGAGCAAACCCGCATGTCCAAACAAATTAATTGGGGTCAGATCCCAATTAAATCTTGACTGATTTATTTGGTTATTTAATTGGGGACAGATTAAATCTGCGTCTGACCACCGGCTGGTCGTCCCGCTTTGGTCTTGTGAACCCGGCGCGATGTCAATGGCTGCAAGCCTTTGGTGAAGTCGTCTTCGCCCAAGACCCAGCCGCCCAATGCTGACGATGTGAGCACCTGCTTTTCGTTTTCGCCAATGCCTGATTGAACCAAGTCTGCATACGCACGCTCTCTGGCAAACGGCGTGTTGCCCAATGCCCAATACAGCGGGTGCGGCACCAACCCACTGTCTTGTCGTGCGCCGACGTAATGCGCGTGGCTCGACCAAGGGTGGTCCAGCGGCTGCGCCACCATGCCGGCACGCACCGGATTGAGGTCGATGTACACCATGCAAGCCAAAAAATAACGGTCGGTTTGAATCAAGGCGCTGCGAAACCGCCCTTCCCACAAGGTGCCGGTGCGCCCGTGTCGCTGATTGAAATAACGCACATAACTGCGGCCCACGTGCTGCATCATGGTGGACAGGGCTTTGTCTGCTTGCGGTGTCACCAGCGCATGCACATGGTTGT
>RFYK01000141.1 GCA_009925585.1 Betaproteobacteria bacterium
TGCCACTGCCCACGATCAACACCTCATCATCTCTGAGAGACTCGAGTGCTTGACCGATGGCGATGTGCTCAGCGGGATTGAGTGTTTTGGTCAATGACATTTGAATCACCGGGATGTTGGCTTCTGGGAACATCAACAAAAGAGGGATGAACATGCCATGGTCAAACCCTCTTTGGTCATCGGGTCTTGCTTGAATGCCAGCTGCTTTGAGCAAGTGAACGAGTTTGTCAGCCAGCGCAGGCTCACCAGGCGCTGGGTATCGAAGTTCATAAGTGTGTGCAGGGAACCCGTGATAGTCAAAAATCATTTCGGGATGCGCCGCGCTGGTGACCGTGACTTCAGATTGAATCCAGTGTGCGGACACCATCACGATGGCTTTGGGTTTCGCAGGCAAACCACTGGCGATGTTTCGCAAATAATTGGCCATGTTGTCCCATTCGTTTTTGGGATCCCAATCCATGAAAAAGCAAGGACCACCGCCGTGTGGAATGAACAAGGCTGGCATGCGTGTGCTCGTATCAGTTGATACAAAAGTTGAAGGGCTCATGGGACGTATTCTCCATTGACAAGTTCTAGGTAGGCATCATCCAATGTCACCGGATGAAGACTGATGGAAGTGATCTTGACACCATCGAGGGCATCCAAGATTTCACGAAGGTTCAAATGGGAAGGCACAAAAAGCTTCGTGGCTCCACCATGGTGTCGGATTGGCCAGCCCAACATGGTTGCGCATTGGGTGAGGGTTGAAACATCCTCGGTTTGCACTTTGGCCACGGCTTGGCCTGGCGCACGGGCCAACAAGTCGGCAACACTTCCTTGGGCCACCAATTTCCCATTGCGCATGAGAGCGACTTGATGGCACAGTCGTTCTGCTTCAGCCAGGTGGTGGCTGGTCATCAAGATGGTCGTGCCCTCATCACGCAATTTCTCAATCAAATTCCAAATCGCCAAACGCGCCTCTGTATCCACGGCTGAGGTGGGTTCGTCAAGCAGCAAGAGCGTGGGTCGGTTGATCAAGGCCACCGCCAAGTGCAAGCGCTGTTGCCAACCACCAGAGAGATGTTTGACGGGTGTGGATGAAAAATCCACCAGAGAAAAATCGTGCATCAATTCTGTGACGCGTTGATGGCTCTGTTTCTCGGTCAAACCAAACAAACGCGCAAAGAACAACAGATTTTCTGCAGGCAATAAATCGGGATACAAGGCACTGCGCTGTGGACAAAAACCGATTTGTGCACGTACATCCAAACCGAGCCGATGCACAGGCATTCCCAACAGGTTCACCTGACCTTTGTCGCAAGAAATCAGATGGCAAAGCATGTTCAGTACAGTGGATTTCCCACAACCATTCGGACCCAGAAGCCCCCATGTCTGCCCTTGATCAATGCGCAGACTGAATCCATCCAGCACCTGATGGTGACCAAATGATTTGTGAACATCGATGAGTTCTATGGCGGCTGTCATTGGGGTTTGTCCATTCCCAATAAGTGTCGATAGGACTGAATACCTAACGCCAATGAAATGCCGCAAAACAGCACCAGGAAAATAATTTCAAAACGCAGATCCGCAAAGCTTTTGTCATAGGCAGCAACCCCTTTGAAGGCTTGGTTCATGTGCAACATGGGGTTCATTTGTGCCACGTTTTGCATGGTTTGCGGCATGATCTCCAGTGGAAAAAAAGTGCCGCCTAGCACCAACAGTGGTACGCCAATCGCCGACAACGCCACCACCACTTGTTCGCTGCGTTTGGCAAATCGCGTTCCCAGAAAAAAACCCATGCCCACATAGGAAAACACAGAAAGCAGCAAGATCAAACCGCCTAACCAAACGCTGCCGTTGAATTTGGCGCCAACCCACCATGCGATGCTGTAGAGCACAACCACTTGCATCATGGCCAGTAACAACTGGGAAATGACGACACCCAAAAAATAAGCCGATGGGCGAAGCGGTGTGGCCATCAAACGAAGCAAGGTTCCTCTTTCGCGCTCTGCAGCTATGACAGCGACAGTGCCGCCAAAGCAACTGAAAAACAATGCCGCACCCACCAATATGCCTGCAGCCGCAGCATCAAGGCCCGCGCGCATGCTTGCATTGTGGGCATATACCATCCCAAAGAGCAGCATCATCGTTGCAGGAAACACGGCCCAAAATAACAAACCTTTCTTTTGTCGCCATTGCTCAAGCAACAGTCGGCGTGAAACAGCAAGCGTTTGTTTCAATAACAGGTGGTTACTGTTCATGGATTTGTTCGTTTGAAACGGGATGCATGCGGAATGACGGTATCTAAGGCTTTTGCTGACATCAGCACACCCGGAATGCCTGCGCCCGGATGGGTACTGGCACCCACCATGAATAAATGGTCGATGTCTTCGCTGCGGTTATGCGGTCGAAACCATGCGCTTTGCCTCAGCAATGGCTCCAGCCCGAATGCCGCGCCCTTGTACGACAACAAGTCATCTTGAAAATCCTGTGGTGTTGTCATGAATGAAACCGTCAGGTGTTTTTGCAAGTGGGGCAGCACTGTGTCTTCCAGTCGTTTGGCAATGGCTGCACGATAGGGCTCTGCGTGCGCTGCCCAGTCGGTTCCACTTTGTAGATGAGGCACCGGAGCCAAGACATAAAAAGCATCGCATCCTGCCGGTGCCATGCTGGCGTCAGTGGCAGTCGGGCGATGTAAGTAAAGGCAGAAATCGTCGGCCAGATGGTGTTTCTTGAAAATGTCATCCATCAGTGCTTCGTACCTTGGAGCCAGCAGCATCATGTGGTGCGGCACATCGTGGTATGGCTTATTTGTGCCAAAGTACCAGACAAACAGACTCATGGAATATTTGCCTCGTGCTATTTTGGCGTTGGTCCATTTTTTTCTGTGTTGAGGTTCGATCAGGTGTTGATAGGTCCATGCGGTATCTGCATTGGACACAACGATGTCAGCTGAAATGGTTTCGCCATTGGTCAACGTGACACCACATGCTTTGCCATTTTGAATTTCAATGCGATGAACTTGCGCGCCAGTGCGCAATTTGCCACCCATGTCTTCTATCAATTGAACCAAACCATTCACTAACGAGCCTGTGCCGCCCATCGCCCAGTGCACACCATGGCGTCGTTCAAGCACGCTGATGAGTGAATACACGCAGGTGACAGAAAACGGATTGCCCCCGATCAAAAGCGATTGCAGACTCATGACTTGGCGCAGTTTCGGGTGCTTGAGGTGAGTGGCCACCAAGTCATGCAGCGTACGCCAGCCTTTCATTTTGGACATGGAGGGGATCGCCTTGAGCAGGTCCCCCAAGCTGTCAAATGCATGCGCACCCAAAGCCGCAAACCCCAATTCATAGCATGTGTCTGCTTCTCGCACAAAAGCTTCGTATCCGGGACCAGCGCTCGGGTCAATGCGCAACACTTCGGCGCGCATTTTTTCGGCGTCACCGCTGTAATCAAAATGGTCTCCATCATCGAACCGAATTCTGTAGAACGGTTCCAGTCGCCGCAGTTCGATCTCGTCAACCATCTGGCGGCCTGCCAATGTCCAGAGTTCTTCCAACAAAAAAGGCACAGTGACGATGGTTGGTCCCGCGTCAAAGGTGTAACCATCAACGTGCATCACCCGAGCTCGTCCACCTGGCTGATCCATTTTTTCAAGCACTTGGACTCGCCACCCTTTGGCGCTCAAACGGATGGCCGCTGCCAAGCCGCCAAAGCCGCTTCCAATCACCAGCGCGACCGGTGCTTGAGATGCCGTATGGGGGCGATGTGGGTTGTCGGTGCGGGTCACCATCTGTCAAACCGTGTTGAAGCCATGGTTGCTGATTTAAACATGCCGCAGAGGGGCCGGGCCATGCAGGCTTACGTTGATAAGTGCACTCGACTCATTTGGAATGAATACGGATCGCTTATATGGCTGTATGGGAGGTGCGTTGTGGGTTGTGCCATGCGGTTGAATATGTTGCAATGGTCAATCTGTCAATTTCTGTGGGTTGAAAAATGTTTTCTCAACGCTGGGTGTTTTTTTTGATGGGCGTTGCTTTTTTTGTTTCTATACACGCCCAAGGTACGGCTTCTGCATCTTCAAGCCAATTTTTACGAAATGAACCGGCTGAAAAAACCATCTGGTACGGTGGGTTGGTTGCAAAAATGATTTTCTTTTATGGTCAAGCATGCGCGAGCGGCGAGAGTGAAGCCTGTTTCAATTTGGCGCTT
>RFYK01000142.1 GCA_009925585.1 Betaproteobacteria bacterium
GTGTCGTGGCCACAGCCATGGCCATGCCGTTGATGGCTGAATAGGACACAGCGGTGTCTGCCACTGCGCCTTCATCAGACGCATATGTGATGGTCACGACGCTGCCTGAGACAGAGACGCTTCTGCCTGAGCTGGACGAGAAGCTGGCGTCATTGCTCAACGTGCTTTGGATTTTGGATGCGATCAACGATGTTGATGCAATGTCTGTCGAAGTCAAACTCACTGTCACACCACCGACCGTGATGTCACCTGTGGTTGTCGCTGTGCCCGAAATGGTCAGGGTTTGTTTTTCACCACCGTCATCGCCGCCGAGTGAGCGCGAGGTCGTGGGGTTGATGAACACGGAACCGAATTTGTTCTCCGACGTGACTTTGAACAAGGGCATTTCACCGACACGCTCGCCGGCCGTGCCGTTGAGCACGGGGAAGCCATTCCATTCGGTGGTGTCAGCGATGTGCACAATTTCTTGTTTGAGTTGCTGGAACTCCAAATCAAGGTAACTGCGCTGCGCATTGTCATTGGTGTCGTTGACTGCTTGTACGGCCAACTCACGCATGCGTTGCATCATGTCCGTGATTTCGTTGGTCGCGCCTTCAGCGGTTTGGATCAAGGAGATGGCGTCACCCGCATTGCGCACGGCTTGGTTCAAGCTGCGTATCTGATGCGTCATGCGAGTGGCGATGGCCATGCCCGCTGCATCATCACGTGCAGAATTGATCCGCTTGCCAGTTGACAGCTGTTGCATGGCCACAGATTGACTGCGTTCAGTCGATTTGAGGGCCGCTTGCGAAAACAGCGCTTTGACGTTGGTGTTGATAACTGCCATTTACTTCTCCGGGCCACTGGGGCCGTTTGTGTGTTGCAACCGATTAAGCAAGCTTGATGCCAATTCCAGTTTTATTTCCCAAACCCTTGCAAACTTCCTGATTTGCCTGGGTTTTGCCGCCGTCAGGGTTGATGGTGGCAAAAACTGTCATGGGCTGGTGGCAAGTGCTTGCCAGATTGCCGCTCATACTTTTTATTGAATTTGTGTGCTCACGCCAACCAAATCGGCGTAATCCTCGAGCGCCAGGCTTTCGGCCATCAACTCAAGTTGTTCAGGGAACATTTGCAAGCCTTGGCGAGCCACTTGCAATGCGCGGGCGGGATCGAGGTTGCAACGCAAAGCGCGAACCATCATCACGTAGGTGAATGCCTGGGTGTTGGCACCTTGGATGTCCATCAACTCTTGCAAATAGTCCACAGCCAATGGCCAGTCTTGCTGCATCAAAGCCAGCAAGCCCCAAAGTCTGAATCGCCTCACGGATTTCACCGGGGCTAAAGCGCTTGATGTGTTCTGCCTGGAGCAAGCCACCGGTGTGAGCTTGGTTCATCAGTTCTTGGATCAGGTTCATGTGTATTCCTTGGTTAGTGTCAACATTGCGCCATCCTTGACAGCGCTTGCAGTCCATCTAAGCAATTGACATGCCAGCGCTGATTGCCCTCTTGGCGGCAGCGTCAACACAGCTGGCTTGAAAAATGCTTCACCAGGTGAACTCGGTTTGAATGCAACCTTTTCACCTCATGAACCACACAAAATTACTGTCAAACAACGCCAAACCGCCTGTCGCGATTTCCGACATGCGTTCGTTGATCGAGACCTGTGAAACCCTGCAAGGCAGCGGCCATGCCGACCAAGCCGCGCAGCTGTACGGCAACTGGTTGGCAGACGAACAACATGCCAGCAGCCCTGTGGTTTGGTTCAATTACGGCGCCTTGCTGCAAAGTTTGGGCAACCTCACAGGCGCGATGGCGGCTTACGAACAATGCCTCCAACTCAAGCCGGGGTTTGCGCAAGCCTTGGTGAATTTGGGTTTGACTTGCGAAAAAGCCGGTCTCACCGACGCTGCACTGCAGTACTGGGGGCAATTGGCCAGCCAATACTTTCACACCGTGGACCATGACCTGAACATGGTGGTGATGGCTTTGAACCACATTGGCCGGGTTCAAGAGAACCTGAAGCATTACCAATTGGCAGAAAACGCGCTGACGCACAGCCTGCGCCTGATGCCCAAGCAGCCGCATGTGATTCAGCACTGGGTGCATATCCGACAAAAGGCTTGCCGTTGGCCGGTGTACCAAGCCCTCGAACATGTCAGCACACACGACATGCTGATGGCCACATCGCCATTGGCCATGTTGGCATTGCACGATGACAGCATCACCGCTTGCGAATTGGTTACGTGTCAGGCGATTTGTGCGTGCATGCCGTGGGCCTGTTGTTGCCCGAGATGATGCAAGCGCATGACCGGCAAGCCTTTGAGATTTACGCCTACGACTTCAGCCCTGAAGACGGCACGCCGCATCGAGCGCAACTGAAACAAGCCTTCGACCATGTGCGCCCCATCCATGGCCTGAGCGACCGACAAGTGGCCGAGCAGGTATTGCAAGACGAAATCGATGTTTTGATTGATTTGCACGGTCTGTCATCCGGTGCACGGCCTGGCATTTTTGCGCTGCACCCTGCCCCGTTGCAAGGCACGTATTTGGGCTACATCGGCACCACAGCCATGCCATGGTTTGACTTTGTGGTGGCTGACCGCCACGTGTTTCACGACGACTTGCCAACCTATTTCTCGGAGAAAAAAGCACTGTTGGTCGACGGCAGTTTCATTCCGCTGGCACCGCGGCAAAGCGTTGCCGTTGACATCACACGCGAAAGCGTGGGCTTGCCAGCCAACGCGTTTGTGATGGCATCGTTTGGCAACACCTACAAACTCAACGCTGACATGTTTGACGCTTGGCTGTCTGTTTTGCAAGCGCATCCGTCAGCGGTGCTTTGGTTGATGGACGACAACGCTGACACCACCCGGCATTTGAAAAACCACGCCGCGGCCAGACACATCGACTTGCAACGACTGGTGTTCAGTCCCCGTGTGGGCCATGATGTGTTTCGCGCCAGACTCGGTTTGGCCGATGTGTTTTTGGACACCTACCCTTACAACTGTGGCTCGACCAGCAAAGACGTGATCGATGCGGGCGTGCCCTTGGTCACACTGCGCGGCAAAAGCATGGTCTCGCGCATGGGTGCGAGTTTGTTGACGACACTTGAATTGCCACAACTCATTGCGCATGACATGGCGCAATACAAAGACATCGTGTTGCAACTGGCCCAAGGGACCTTGCAAGTGGACATCAAAGCCCAAGCCAAGAAGCACCTGCCCCAGGCCGTGACGCGCATGGTGCGTTCACTCGAACATGGCCTGCAGGAATTACACGCATCAAAGACCAAGGAATAAACCATGGCCATCTCACCCCCTGTCACCCGCACCGCCACTCGACAAATCGAGCTGCGCCAAATTTGTTATTCACCCCAAACCCTGGCCAGCGTGCCTGATGGCATGTTGGCGCTGGATTACCAAGACAATGCGCGACCCGATTGGCGGGAGTACTGGCCGATTCGCCAATTTCTGTTGAACAACGTGTTGGCAGAAGATACCTTGTACGGTTTTTTCTCACCCAAATTTGGCTATAAAACAGGGCTCGACAGCGCCAAGGTGCATACCTTCATCAGCCAAGACCACGCGCACCACGACGCCTATTTCTTCAGCCCGTTTTGGGATTTGTCGTCGTTCTTTGTGAACATCTTCGAGCAAGGTGATTTTTTTCATCCCGGTTTGACCAAAGCCAGTCAGCTGTTTGTTGACAGCATTGGTTGGTCGACCAACGTCAAGTTCCATGTGACGCACAGTCAAAACACCGTGTTTTGCAATTACATCGTGGCAAACAAAGCTTTTTGGTTGAAATGGCTGGCACTGAGCGAGCGGCTGTTTTTTGCCGCTGAACATCCCGATGCGGACCCGGTCTTACAAGCTCTGCTCAAAGACGACACCACTTACGGGGAACAACGCCTGCCACTGAAAGTGTTTTTGCTGGAACGCTTGGCCAGCTTGTTGCTCATGAACGAGACCAAATTGAAAGCCAAAGGCTACGACTGCTTTCAACTCAGCCCGTCCATCACCCCGCTGAACCAATTCTTCAATGAAGCTGTGCAATGCAATGCTTTGAAATTGGCCTATGACCAATCGGCCAGCCCGTTCAATTTGCATGCCTTCATGAACCTCCGAAACCAAGTCTTTCAACAACTGCATTGAAGGTGTGTATGGGTGACGCAAATTTGACCTGTTTGATCTGGCATCTCTTTTGCT
>RFYK01000143.1 GCA_009925585.1 Betaproteobacteria bacterium
GTCACCCCCATCACCACAAATGACAACAACACGGCAGGCAAATACACATAGCCATGGTCGTTGCTGGCGACGCCTGCTTGCACGAGCAGCGCGGGTATCGCCACCCATGAGGCCAATTGCACTGCATACAAGGCAAAGACGCCGAAATTCAAGCGGATCAAGTCGGGGTGCACCAGCAAGCCCCACAAACTGTGGTGCGATGTTTGCGCTTTGTGCAACGGCATTTCCTTTGGGGTCCACCAACGCACAGTCAACATGCCAACCACGGCAAGACCCAGCGTGACACCAAAGATGGCTGACAAACCACCCCAGCCAGACAACACCGGCCCCAGCAACAGAGACAACGCAAACATCAGTCCGATGCTGCCGCCGACCAGCGCCATGCCTTTGGTGCGCACTTCATCACGGGTTTGATCGGCCAACAACGCAGTGACCGCGGCTGAAATGGCGCCACCGCCTTGCAGCGCCCGACCCCATGCCAAACCCGTCACGCTGGTGGCCATCGCACCAATCACACTGCCCAACGCCAGCAAACCCAGTCCCAAATAAATGACCCGCTTGCGGCCCCAACGGTCTGCCGCCAAGCCAAACGGAATTTGCAACACCGCTTGCACCAACCCGTAGATGCCCATGGCAAAACCGACAGCACTGGCGTCTTGCCCGCCCTCGTAGTGACGGGCTTCGATCATGAACACCGGCAGCACCATGAACAAACCGAGCATGCGCAACGCGTAAATGCTGGCAAGGGAAAACGCCGAACGTTTTTCATCCGTCGTCATGCGAACAGATGTGTCGGGGTCAAGAGAGGTATCGGTAGACAAGGAAACAGCGCCTGAACAAACAGTGTGAAACATCACATTGTCGCCCATGCCCCGCCCGTATCATGCACCGCATGGCAAAAGACAAATCTATTTTCAGTTGCACTGAATGCGGTGGCACCAGCCCCAAATGGTTAGGCAAATGTCCGCATTGCGAAGCCTGGAACACCTTGGTTGAAAGCCGGGTCAGCGATGCGAGTGCCAGCAAGAACCGCTACAGCGAACGCGCAGGGCTGGCGCCGGCCTCGCCGGTCATGGCGCTCAGCGAGATCGAGGCACAAGATGTCGACCGCACACCCACCGGCCAGGATGAACTTGATCGGGTGTTGGGTGGCGGCATGGTTGAAGGCGGCGTGGTGTTGATCGGCGGGGACCCCGGCATTGGCAAATCCACGCTGTTGTTGCAAGCGCTGGACGGCTTGCAGCGAACGGGCCAACGCACTTTGTATGTCACGGGCGAAGAATCCGGTGCGCAAGTGGCACTGCGCGCGCGCCGCTTGGGGCTGGACCACAGCCAAGTGAATGTGTTGGCAGAGACCCAGTTGGAAAAAATCATCGCGACGCTGCAAACCCAGTCACCGCATATAGCTGTGATCGATTCGATCCAAACCGTGTATTCCGACCAATTGACCAGTGCACCCGGTTCGGTGGCGCAAGTGCGCGAATGCGCGGCGCATTTGACCCGGTTCGCCAAATCCAGCGGCAGTGGGATTGTGTTGGTTGGACATGTCACCAAAGAAGGCGCGTTGGCCGGCCCGCGCGTGCTCGAGCACATGGTCGACACCGTGTTGTATTTTGAAGGCGATACCCATTCCAGTTTCCGATTGGTGCGTGCGATCAAAAACCGTTTCGGCGCGGTCAATGAAATCGGCGTGTTCGCGATGACCGAAAAAGGGCTCAAAGGCGTGAGCAACCCCAGCGCCATTTTTCTCAGCCAGCACGCCGAACCGGTGCCCGGCAGTTGTGTCATGGTCACGTTGGAAGGCACCCGGCCTTTGCTGGTGGAAATACAAGCCTTGGTAGACAGTGGCGGACCATCGCCTCGGCGGTTGTCGGTGGGGTTGGACCGCGACCGCTTGGCCATGTTGCTGGCGGTGTTGCATCGACATGCCGGTGTGGCTTGCATGGACCAAGATGTGTTTGTGAATGCGGTGGGAGGCGTGCGCATCAGCGAACCTGCGGCCGACCTGGCGGTGTTGTTGGCCATCCAAAGCAGCTTGCGTGGCAAGCCCTTGCCCAAGGGGTTTTTGGCCTTTGGAGAAATAGGCTTGGCCGGTGAAGTGCGCCCAGCACCGCGCGGCCAAGAGCGCTTGAAAGAAGCCGCCAAACTTGGGTTCAGCGTGGCGTTGATACCCAAAGCCAATGCACCCAAAAAGCCGATAGAAGGCATGACGGTCCACCCGATAGAGCGGGTTGACGAAGCGATTGCCGTGCTTCGACAGTGGGCGTGATGCAAACAGCAACAGCCGCGGCATGCGGGCTTGGGTCAAAATGCGCGCATGAACTGGCGAACCTTGTTGCTCACCCTTGGCTTGGCTGGCCTGCTGTATGCGTCTTTTCGAGCCTTCGGTTGGTGGGGCTTTTCTCTCACTTCGAGCGGCATCATTTTTTGGCTGCTGCAGCATGTGACACGCTTGATGAAAACCATGGAAAGTGCCGCCGAGCGTCCCGTGGGTTCCGTAGACAACGCGGTCATGTTCCATGCATCTTTGCACAAAGGACTGCGCTTGTTGAACGTGATTGGGCAGGCGCGCAGCTTGGGGCAATTGCAGACCGAGACCGGGCAACAGCCTGAAATATTCCTTTGGCAAGACGCCCATGGCGACAAGGTGGCATGTGAATTTAAAGAGGGTCGATTGGTGCAGTGGACACTGCAGCGCCAAGCGGAGGTTTCAGAGGGCGGCGGCGGGACGTAAAATCGCGTCCTTTTAACTGTTGACAGCCCCCGAAAGGATTTCCATGAGTGCCCTGCCTCCCCCCATGCATGACCGTGAAACAGCGCCAAAATTCTGCGCATGAAAATCCCGTTCACGCCAGACCAAGTCAACGAAGCGCAACGCACCGTGGTGCGCGCCAACCAATTGAAAAGCGGCTACGTCAGACCCCTGACTTGGATCGGCTCACAAAAACTGGGCGTCAGCCCCAAAGGGAACCAAATTCATTTGATGGTCGCTGCGTGGACTTGGGGCGCCTACCTTGGTGACGACGGCATGAAGCGCGGCATCCGGGTCAAAACCAGCAGTTACACACGCCACCATGTCAACATCACCATGACGCAGGCCAAAGCGGTGAGCAACTACACGAACTCGATCTTGGCCAACATGGAGGCATTGGACGACGGCTACGATGAAGCCTTGTTGTTGGATGCCTCTGGGTTTGTGTCTGAAGGCGCGGGCGAAAACCTGTTCATCATCAAAGGCGGCGTGATTTACACCCCCGATTTATCGGCAGGCGCCCTCAATGGCATCACCCGCAACACGGTATTTCATATCGCCAAAGATTTGGGTTTGGAGATCGTGCAAAAGCGCATCACGCGCGACGAGGTCTACATCGCCGACGAGGCTTTTTTCACCGGCACCGCAGCCGAGGTCACGCCAATTCGAGAACTCGACCGCATTGAAATAGGCGCTGGCAGCCGAGGCCCGATCACCGAAAAAATCCAAACCGCGTTCTTTGACATCGTCAACGGACGCAATCCCAAGTACGCCCATTGGCTGACCGCAGTGTGATGACGCAAACGACCTCTACCTCCGCCATAGAACTCAAAGCCACTGACCTCAACGGGCACGGCGGGGTGTTTTGCCCCAGCCCCTTGGCCGGCATGGCCACGTGGAACACCCACCCCAAAGTGTTTCTGGATGTGGCGCGCACCGGCCAAGCCAAATGCCCGTATTGCTCTACCGTTTACCGATTGAAAGACGGTGAACATGCGCATTCGCATTGAAGTGACGCACCGGTGCTGGGCCCAGCCATGACCCGCACCTTGTTCATCGCGCCACAATGGATTGGCGACGCCGTCATGACCGAGCCGTTGTTGCGCGAGTTGCACCGACAAGGCGAGCAGATCACCGTGGCGGCCTTGTCATGGGTGGCACCGGTGTACCAACACATGGACAGCGTGGTGAACATTCTTGAACTGCCTTTTGTGCATGGCAAATTGCAGTGGGCGCAGCGCCGTGAACTTGCTCGCCAATGGCGTGGCATGTTTGACCGGGCATATGTCGCACCCAATTCATTCAAAAGCGCCTTGTTGCCGTGGATGGCGGGCATTCCAGAGCGCATTGGTTATCACGGCGAGGCGCGCTATGGGGTGTTGACCAAGCGACTGCCAAACCCAGATCCCGACAACCAT
>RFYK01000144.1 GCA_009925585.1 Betaproteobacteria bacterium
TCAATTTTGTTACTGGCCAAATGCGACAACACGGTGTCGTGTTTGTTCGCTGGCTTGGGTGGGGGTGAAGGCTGAGCCGGTGCAGGCTGGGGTTTCGGCTCTTCTGCTTTCTGGTGCTTATCGGTGAATTTTTTCCATGCAGCGTCAAATTCTTTGCGTTTGCGCGCATTGCTTAACATGGCGTGCGCTTGGTTCAACTCCGCCATGATTTCTGTATAAAGCGCTTTTTTCTCCGGGTGCCGATCAGGGTGGTATTTTTGTGCCAACGCTTTATAGGCAGCTTTGATCACCTCGTTTTCAGCGGTGTGCAACAAACCCAGGACTTGGTACCAATCCTTCATCTGTCAACCTGACAAGGCGTGAAAACTGACCGATTTGACATGGGCTTTTTCAAAATATGCTTTCCAGAAATCCAGCAATAACGGGTTTAAAGTACGGGGACTGTTGTTGACCATGTGCACTTCTACCGTGACTTGGGAAAAATCGACAAACAATTTGCTGGACGCATAACTGGCTGCATAGGTATCAAATGTCACAGGCTTGCCATACATGGTCAATGCCTTGCTGTTTTGCAGCATGTCTGACAACACATACAGCCTCACCTCACCATTGACTTTTTGCTTCTGAATGGAATTGAGATTGACCAACTGCAACATCTCCAAAATCGGCGATTCTTTGGCTGGTTGTGCATTCATCATGCCCTCGGTGACAGACGACATGGGTTCAATGAAATGCTTGAGATATTGCTGCTTCAACGCCTTGAGGTTGGCTGTCAATTCGCTTTTGTCTTGTCCATCACCAGGGTTACACAATTCAAACAAGGGTTTGGTGTTGGCTTGGAAATCATCATCCAGCACATAAACAGACAACAAGTGACCGGGTGGCGTGTCATTCACCAAGTTTTTGATGAAGATATCCAGGGAAGTTTTTTGGGCCAGGTTAAACGGGTCGGTTCGGTCGATCAACACCACGCGTTGACCGCTGGGTCCTTGTGCAGGACACAACGTGACAGGATCCAAGCCAGGTTTACGTTGGAGATTCCACCAAACTGCGCTCGCAATCCCCGCGACCACCACCGAAAAGAAAAACACACTGAAGAGTATGTTATTTCGTGTTTTGCGTTTTTGCAGTTTGGTTTGACGCGCCATGTCACAGATTTGATCAGTGGTATTTCAAATGGTTCAAGCGAGAAATCGATTGCTCATACAAGGCATAGACTTTTTCACGCTGAGCATTGACATTGTTTTCGTAGGTTTTGATGTCTTGTTCAATCGCTGTCAGCAATTGATTTTCTTTTTCGTTGTCCATGCGTGGCAGGTTAACCGGGTTCAGGGCGGGCAAACTGTCAAAGTAACTCGGACGCAGACCATCTTCACGGGCAATTTCGTTTTCTATCCGAAATTTTCTGATCACGGCATACAGCACCACGCCACCAAAAACCAGGACACCAAATCGTTCAAGCCAAAGAAATGGGTTTGCATGGCCTCCCACGCCTGCTGCGTCGGGTTGGTTGCACCGGCCATCAATTGCTCGCGGATGTGGCCAATCGACATGGCCACCATCAGCATGAAACATGCGGCGAATAACACCGAAACAGCCCCAAACATTTTTCCTGCGATCGGCCTGCTGACAATCCATGGCACAGCAAATTTACCCAGAAAAAAACATCCCAGCACATTGATGCCTGCCAACAGCGCGGCATAAACAAACCCACCAATCAAACCAGAACTCAGGCCTTCAGCAAAAAAATTGGCGTTCAGCACGCCCTCGACCGCCACCAAAAAAACCAAGATGGAATAACGCAGGACCAAGCCTGAAGAGCTGGGATAGTTGGCTTCCCGCTCCAAGCCGTTCTTCTTTTTGAATACTTCCAGCTCCTTGAATCTGACCATGGCGTTGTAAGCCAGTTTTTTCAACCAATCGCCTTGCTCGTCCATGAGTTTGCGGGTTTGCCTTTCAAACTCCGCGTTCAACGCATCTGATTGCAGGGCTTTGTAATTCAGCTCCATGCCCACGACCTTGGACTGAATGCTTTCCGATTGGCGAACGTGATGGCGCTGAATTTCTTCACGCATCAAATTCAAATGTTCGACCACTTCAATTTCTTTTTGGGTGGGCTTTTTTTCGTGAAAGGATGGCAAACCCATCGAAGCCAAGCGCTTGGCCTCTTTGACGATTTGGAATTTTTCAACGATGGAGTCGATTTCCAAAGACAAGTTTTCCGGCCTAGCAGGTTGCCTGGAAAACAATCGCTTCAACCACGCCATGACCCGCATGCCCATTACCTCAACCCATACATGTCAGTGTGACAAATTCGAACAAGACCGGTGGCCTGGTTCAAAGCATTGAATATTTATTCTTTTTCATTCTACTGAGTTTGTGGTTTTAACCACCCTCAAAATTCAATTCAAAAGTACACATCCTGCAAGCCACTGACCGCACTGAATGGGTGCAATACAACACAACTTGGTGCATGTCGTGCCGATTGGAACCTCAGAGTCGGCCTGAATCAAGAATCCTTGCCCGGCATGAAGAATGCTTTGACTCTGTCAAGCAGTTCAACACAGGATGGCAATGGGCAATCACATATTCAACGAAATGAGCGATGAAAGTGGCTTTGCCCGCCCGCATTACGAAACATTCGATCAGTGGCTTAAAGGTATTTCTCGCGAGACAGTGCAAGTCAAGCAAACCGAAGCGGATTTGATCTTCAGACGCACTGGCATCACTTTTTCCCTCAATGGTGACGAGGACGGCACAGAGCGGCTGATTCCTTCAGATCTGATTCCCCGCATCATCCATGGCAAAGAATGGGCGCACCTTGAAAAGGGCTTGGTTCAGCGTGTCAAAGCCATCAACATGTTTTTGCATGATGTCTACCATCAACAAAACATTCTTAAAGCCGGTTTGATTCCCTCGGAGCAAGTGCTGGCCAATGCGCAATTCATGCCCATGATGCTGGGACTGGATTTGCCGCATCAAATTTATGCGCACATTGCAGGTGTTGACATTGTTCGTCACTCTGACGGCGACTTTTATGTGCTGGAAGACAACTTGCGTGTGCCCTCAGGCGTGTCTTACATGTTGAGCAATCGGTTGTTGATGATGCGCTTGTTTCCCGATTTGTTTCGACGCTATGCGGTCAGGCCAGTCGAGCACTACCCTGCGCTCTTGTTGCAAACATTGCGCTCAGGCAGTTGGGTAGATCAACCCACGGTGGTTTTGCACACGCCGGGACGTTTCAACAGCGCTTATTTTGAGCACGCATTTTTGGCCAAGCAAATGGGCATTGAATTGGTTGAAGGTTCAGACTTGTTTGTCAGGCAAGGGCATGTCTACATGCAAACCACCGAAGGCCCTCAACAAGTGGATGTGATTTACCGCCGTGTTGACGATATTTACATGGACCCGCTGAGTTTCGAGCCCGACTCCTTGATTGGCGTGCCTGGTCTGGCATCGGTTTACCGCCAAGGGAATGTGGTGATCGCCAACGCCTTGGGCACGGGCGTGGCAGACGATAAATCGATTTACCCGTACGTGCCAGACATGATTCGGTTTTATTTGGATGAATCCCCCATTCTCAACAATGTTCAAACATGGCAATGTCGCAAACCGGATGAACTCTCTTATGTATTGGCCAATTTGTCGCAACTCGTGGTCAAGGAAGTGCATGGTGCGGGCGGTTATGGCATGTTGGTGGGACCGACTGCGAGCAAATCAGAAATTGACAGTTTTGCCAAGCGACTCAAAGCGCATCCGGACAATTACATTGCGCAGCCCACACTGAGTTTGTCGGCGTGTCCGATTTTTGTGGACCAAGGTATCGCGCCCAGACACATTGACCTGCGTCCTTTTGTATTGATGGGCAAGGACACTCGGATCGTGCCCGGCGGCTTGACCCGTGTGGCTTTGCGCGGCTGCTCAACTCTATTGGTTATCCCGCTATTTGGAACGCGCTGAAAACATGGCGCGCATCTTGGAAGTCGGACAGTCATTCGCCTTGTTGTCATCGTCTGACAGCAGCCGCGCCGCGCCTGAGACGGTCAGCGAACCTTTGGTCATCACAGACACCTTGGCAGCGTTCGAGTCCACTGGCCGAGCCATGCGTTCAGACCAAGTCGCTCAATTTTTGGCTTGGGACCCTGACCATCCGTCCTCTATCTTCAACT
>RFYK01000145.1 GCA_009925585.1 Betaproteobacteria bacterium
CTAAATTGCCATGAGTGAAACCGCCGAACTGCTGCAGCAACACGTGATCGACCCCGAGGTGTGCATACGCTGCAACACCTGCGAAGCCACTTGCCCGGTCGGCGCAGTCACGCACGACAGTCGCAACTATGTGGTTGACCCGGACAAATGCAACCACTGCATGGCTTGCGTGCCGCCGTGCCCCACAGGCTCGATTGACCATTGGTTGCCGGTGTTGCGCAGCAAGGCTTACAGCCTGGCAGAGCAGTTGTCCTGGGACGAATTGCCTGCGGCGCAATCTGTGGATGCTTTGCAGGCGGCGTCAATTGCCCAACCAACCTCCGGCAGCACGGCGTTTGAAAACACGGCGACCACAACGGTCACTGCAGCCGTCAATTCACCTGTGGTGCATGCGGCGTCTTTGGGGGCGACCTTGCCACCTTGGTCGGCAGCGCATCCCTACACCAATTTGCACGGTCCCAAGTCACCGATCACTGCCACCGTGGTGGGCAATTTGCAAGTGAACG
The DNA here is from genome assembly GCA_009925585.1 of Betaproteobacteria bacterium. GTDB lineage: Bacteria > Pseudomonadota > Gammaproteobacteria > Burkholderiales > Burkholderiaceae_C > Limnohabitans. The sequence continues at coordinate 507 of RFYK01000145.1, forward strand.
AAGCGGGCACTGACAACGAAACCCATCACATCGTGCTGGACTTTGGCAGCATGCCGTTTCCTGTGCTGGAAGGTCAATCGATTGGCATCGTGCCCCCAGGTGTGGACGCGAATGGCAAACCACACCATGCAAGACAGTATTCGGTGGCGAGCCCGCGCAACGGCGAACGGCCCGGTTACAACAACTTGTCGTTGACCGTGAAACGCGTGGTGCAAGACCACCAAGGGCAGGCGGTGAAAGGCGTGGCATCCAATTATTTGTGCGACCTGAAAACCGGCGACAGCGTGCAAGTGATTGGGCCCTTTGGCAGCAGCTTTTTGATGCCCAACCACCCCGGCAGCCACCTTGTGATGATTTGCACTGGGACCGGCAGCGCTCCCATGCGCGGCATGACCGAGTGGCGCAGGCGCATACAAGCAAACGGAAAATTTCAAGGTGGCAAGCTGGTGCTTTTTTTTGGCGCGCGCACGCAACAAGAGTTGCCTTATTTCGGCCCGTTGCAAAAGCTGCCCAAAGATTTCATTGACATTCATTTTGCGTTTTCACGCACACCCGGACAACCAAAGCGCTATGTGCAAGATGCGATGCGCGATGCATCCACCGAGCTGGCGACTTTGCTGCAAGACCCGCAAACGCATTTTTATGTCTGCGGTTTGAAGAGCATGGAAGAAGGCGTGTTGCTGGCGTTGCACGACATCGCCGTGGGTGCGGGTTTGGATTGGACTGCTGTCGCCGAGCGATTGAAGCAAGAGGGCAGGTTGCAGTTGGAGACTTATTGAGGCAGCTTAAATGCGAGTCGGTTTGCATCGATTGTTTTTTGCAAGGTGTGAACAGATCTCGCTTAAATATTTCATTGAATCACATACGGCGCACATTGTTGCCATTTAGTCTTTTAAGCCATTACAGGCTTTTAAAGAGATTGATTAATGGTTACATATATGTTACCTTCAAGTGTGTTCTTTATCAAGGAACTACTCCTTGAAGATGGTTCAAGCCCGTTTGGTGAATGGTTTCTCAAACTCGATACCCAATCTGCCCTGAAAGTACAAGTGGCATTGGCTCGAATGGAGCAAGGCAATTTGTCAAACGTGAAATGGTTCAGAGGCATTGGTGAATACAAAATCAACTGGGGACCTGGAATACGGATCTACTTTGCCAAAGAAGGTTTGAACATCATTCTTTTGTTGGCTGGTGGAGACAAAAGCAGTCAACAAAAAGACATCGAAATAGCCGTCTCGCGATGGCATGACTTCAAATTCGGATGAAATGAAAGGACTTAAACATGGCTCTCACACGTGATTTCAAACAAACCATCACCGCCCGCGTCCAATCCGAGCCAGCCTACGCCCGCGCTTTGTTGCAGCAAGCCACCAGCTTGCTGCTTCAAGGCGAACCGCACACCGCCAAGTTGTTGTTGCGTGATTTGGTCAATGCGTCCATCGGGTTTGAGCAACTCGCCCTCGACATGGACAAGCCAGCTAAAAGCCTGCACCGCATGTTGTCTGCTGCTGGTAATCCGACCCTCAGTCATGTGTCGGCTATGTTGGCTGCCATCGCAGCTTACTTGGGCGTAGAAGTGCAGACCAAGGTCAAGTTGGCATGAGTGCAGGCTGTTTGTTCTGCCATGTTTTAAAAATGGGCAGCAGGCCGAGCGCGAACATGGCGGTTAACATGGTTCTCAGACATCCGCGCAAGGCCCCGCCATGACCACCGCCACCACACCGATTGCCAGCATCGAACAACGGTTGGATGCCATCCAAACCGTATTGCATCGCCAGGGCATGCAGCCTGCTGAATTCATCCACACATTTGACGAACTCGCGCACGAGCATTGGGTGCCTGCCAATGGTGCCAAGTTGGTGGCGCGTGCATGGACCGACCCAGTGTTCAAACAACTGCTGTTAACCGATGGCATGGCCGCCATTCGCGAAGCAGGCTTGAGCATGCCGTCACATCATCGCCATTTCGTGGTGCTGGAAAACACCGCAGACATACACAACGTGATTTGTTGCACGCTGTGTTCATGCACCGCCTTCACCATCATTGGCTTGCCGCCAGATTGGTACAAAGACTTGGCCTACCGTTCGCGCGTGGTGCGCGAAGCGCGCACGGTGTTGCATGAAATGGGCTTGGACTTGCCCGCGCACACCCAAATTCGCGTGTGGGACACCACCGCCGACACGCGTTACATGGTGATGCCGCAGCGTCCGGCGGGCACCGATGGTTTGTCAACCGACCAACTCGCCGCACTCATCAGCAAAGACGCGCTGATCGGTGTGGCCCGCATTTGAAGGGCGCGACATGGACGGCATGCACGACCTCGGTGGTAAACAAGGCTTTGGTCCGGTGAAACACCGCCGCGATGCCGCGGTGTTTCATGCGGATTGGGAGGTGCGTGCCAACGCGCTCTACAGCTTGGCGGTGAAATGCGGCGTGTTCAACATGGACGAATACCGTCACGCGATTGAACGCATGACGCCGCAGCATTACCTGAGCGCCAGTTATTACGAACGATCGCTCACCAGTTTGGCCACGCTGTGTGTGGAAAAAGGTTTGGTCACTGCGGATGAATTGGCACAACTCGCAGGCGGTGCTTACCCATTGGCCATGCCCTCGGCACTTGGCCGCCACAACCATGCCAACCGCATGGCATTTTTGCCGGGCGACCTCGTGCGGGTACGCGACGAGCACGTCGCCGGTCATGTGCGCATGCCCGGTTACATCCGTGGCAAACACGGGGTGGTGATCAGCCAATCACCGGTTTATCCGTTTCCAGATGCGCACGCCCATGGCTTGCACGCGCAAGACGAACCCACTTATGACGTGCGTTTTGAAGCCAACCATTTGTGGCCACAAGGCGCAGAGGATGCACAAGTGCACGTGGCGGTGTTTGAAAGTTATTTGGAGCGATTGACATGAGTGACAACGACAGTACCTTGGCGCTTTCACCAAGCGGATGTTTTGCAATTGCCATTTGAAACTGCAGCGTTTGATGTGGCGTTGGCCACGCAGGTGTATGAATACGTGGCTGACATCGATGCCGCCTTGCAAGAGCTGGTTCGGGTGATGAAGCCAGGCGCGCAAGTGTTGTTGGTGGACACCGACTGGGAGTCGTGCGTCTGGGCATGCCGCGATGAAGCACGCATGCGGCGCATGATGCAAGGTTGGAGCCAGCACATTCCGCATCCGCAATTGCCGCGCACCTTGGTTCAGCGCATGCAGCGTGCGGGCTTGGTCGATGTGCAAGTGCACACCATACCGCTCTTGAACATGGAATACAGCACTGACACATTCAGCGGTGGGATGATGGGTTTCATCGCTTCGTTTGTCAGTGGATTGCCTGACTACGGCCCACAACTGGTGGCAGATTGGCAGGCGGATGTCACCAGCATGGCGCAAGCAGGTGGGTATTTCTTCAGTCTCAACCGTTATGTGTTTGTGGCGCGCAAACCTTGATGCATTTTCCAGCGCCGATACAACCACAACGTGATCATCAGGTTCAACGCGTTCCAAGCCACGCCGTTCAGGAAGGCCGCATG
>RFYK01000146.1 GCA_009925585.1 Betaproteobacteria bacterium
GCGCGGTTTCAGGCCACAAACGCAGACCGCGCATGCGAAAGTAAAACATCAACCAAACCGATGCGAGCCCCATGGTGATGCCACGCACATACAAAGGCGGCAGCTCACGAACCGCGATTTTCATCATGGGCCAATTGATGCCCCACATCAGTGTCAGCCCCACCAGCGCTATCAATTGCGCGCGGGTGATGTGCAGTGTTTTCAAACCGCCACCGGCGCTTTGATGGCCGGGTGACATTGGTAGTCACGTACTTCAAAGTCTTCGAACTCGTAATCGAAGATGGATGACGGTTTGCGCTTGATGTGAAGCGTGGGTGCAGGAAATGGTGAGCGGGTCAACTGCAATTCCACTTGTTCGTGGTGGTTGCTGTAAATGTGGCAATCCCCGCCGGTCCAGATGAAGTCGCCCACATCCAAATCGCATTGCTGCGCCACCATGTGGGTCAACAGTGCATAGCTGGCAATGTTGAATGGCACACCCAAAAAGATGTCTGCGCTGCGTTGGTACAACTGACAACTGAGTTGGCCTTTGCCGCCGACGGTCGTTGGTGGCGCGACATAAAACTGAAAAAACGCGTGGCACGGCATCAACGCCATCTTGGACAGCTCGGCGACGTTCCATGCACTGACGATGATGCGGCGCGAATCCGGGTTGGTCTTGAGGGTGTGAATCACGTCGCTGATTTGATCGATGTGTTGGCCGTCAGGTGTCGGCCAACTGCGCCATTGCACACCGTACACCGGACCGAGGTCGCCATCCGCGCGGGCCCATTCATCCCAAATGGTGACGCCGCGTTCTTTCAGCCATTGGTTGTTGCTGGAACCGGTGAGGAACCACAGCAACTCAATGATGATGGATTTCAGGTGAACTTTTTTGGTGGTGACCAGCGGAAAACCTTGGCGCAAATCGAAACGCATTTGGTGACCAAACACACTGCGCGTGCCGGTACCGGTGCGATCGGATTTCTCGACCCCGTGCGTGTACACATGGCGCATGAAATCTTCGTAAGGGGTGGGAATGTGTACGGACGTCATGCCTAGAGTTTAAAGCGGCTGCTTTGGTGGGTTGAAAGCCGCCGTCAGGGCTTGTGGGGTGGTTTCATTCAGGCAGGGTTCAAGTCCGCAACACCCGCCCCGGGTTCATCAGGTTTTGCGGGTCCAAAGCCCCTTTGATGCTGCGCATCAGCTGCAGCGCCACCGGGTCTTTGTAGTGCGGCAGGCTGTCGACTTTCAAACGACCAATGCCGTGTTCTGCGCTGACCGAGCCGCCAAACGACATGACAGCGTCATACACGATGCGGTTGACCGCAGATTCATGGGCTTTCAAAAAATGGGCGGCATCTGCGCCTTCGGGGCACTGGATGTTGTAGTGCAAATTGCCGTCGCCCAAGTGCCCGAAATTCACCACGCGGATGCCGGGCAATGCATTTGCCAAAGCCGCGTCGGTTTGCGCAACAAACGCTGCAATCGCTGACACGGGCAGTGAAATATCGTGTTTGATGTTCAGACCCTCTGCAGCTTGCGCCGACGAGATGCTTTCGCGCACTTGCCAAAGTTCGCGTGATTGCTGCAGGCTTTGCGCGATCACCACGTCGGTGGCGACTTGCTTGTCAATGGCTTGGCTCAGCAGTTGTTCTAAACGTTGTTCTGCATGCGATTCAGATTCGGTGTCGCTGAGTTCCAGCAGCACACAGTAGGGCGCGTCTTGCCACAGCGGCACTTGCAGGGCAGGGTAGTGTTTCGCCACCAAACCCAGCGCGGTGTGAGCCATCATTTCAAATCCGGTCAGTCCCGCCCCAAGTTGTTGTTGGGCCAAGCCCAGCAACTCAATCGCGGATTGCACGCTGGGCACGGCAGCCCATGCCGTGCGTTGGGCCGCGGGCTTGGGAAACAGTTTCATGGTGGCCGCAGTGATGATGCCCAGCGTTCCTTCGCTGCCGATGAAAAGGTGGCGCAAGTCGTAGCCCGTGTTGTCTTTGCGCAGACCACTCAGCCCACGCCAGACGTCGCCTTGTGGGGTGACCACCTCTAAGCCCAAGCACAAATCGCGTGTGTTGCCGTAGCGAAGCACTTGTGTGCCACCCGCGTTGCTGGCCAAGTTGCCGCCCAAGGTGCAACTGCCTTCAGAAGCCAGGCTGAGCGCAAACAAAAATCCAGCGCCATCGGCAGCCTGTTGCAAATGCTCAAGAATGCAACCGGCGTCGGCTGTGAGGGTGGCGTTTGCCACATCGATCTCGCGCAGGTTGTTCATTCGTTGCAAATTGATGATGACTTCGCGACCCGAGGTGTCCGGTGTGGACCCCATCACCAAGCCGGTGTTTCCGCCTTGGGGCACCGCAGACACCTCATCGGTGTGTGCAGGACGCACCACGCACAACGCCTTGCCGTGTTCGCGGCCGCGCCAGTCGCGTTCGTAAGCCGTCAATCCCTCCCCGGTCAGAACATGTGCGTCGCCAACGATACCGCGCAGTGAGTCGATCAATGTGTTCGAGGCAGATGCGTGCTGCAAACGCCATCTCACATGCATGGCACTGGCCGCAAACAACACCAAGCACAACCCAACTTCAATGGCTGCATACATGTTGCTGGGCCAGCGGTCACCGTTCCAACGGATCACACCCTCAGCAAAATACAGCCAGACAACCAAGGTGACCCAGCGGTAGGTGTACATGCGGTTTTTCAGCAAGCCCGTCAAGGGCAAACACAAAGGCAAGGCTTTGAGCACCAACCAAGAGCCGCCCGGACGCAAAGGTGCCAACCACAACTCCCACGCCAGGGACAACACGATCAAGCCCAACAAACTACCGACCGCCAAAAAGCGGGTGAGTTGAGCGTGTCTGAAAGCGGCAGCGGTTGGGGTCATATTCAATGGCATGATAGAGCGCATGATTGTCTCGTATATCCAAAATACTTTGCGTCAGATGCGCACTTTTCCCTGGCGACTGACTTTGCAGCGGTTGCGCCAGCGTTTTGCCGAGGACCGCTTGGGCCAAACCGCTGGTGCGTTGACTTTCACCACCACGATTGCGTTGGTGCCATTGATCACGGTGTCTTTGGCGGTGGTGACAGCGTTTCCATTGTTTGACCAATTTCAAAATGTGTTGCAGCGCTGGTTGATTGAAAGCCTGATCCCCGACAGCATTTCGCGACAAGTGTTGGGGTATTTGACCCAATTCACCACCAAAGCCAGTCGGTTGGGGGTGGTCAGTTTTGCCGCACTGATGTTTTCTGCGCTGGCGTTGGTGTTCACCATCGACCGCAGTCTGAATGCCATTTGGCGCGTCAACAAAGTTCGGCCTTGGGGTCAACGGCTGATGTTGTATTGGGCTGCGTTGACCTTGGGGCCGGTGTTGGTGGCCGCTGGGTTGGTCACCATGGCCTCTGTGATTTTGTGGTCTGGCGGTTCGTTGAGAAGCCAAAGTCCGGCCATGAAATTGGCTTTGGATGCCCTTGAATTCATTCTCTTGTGGGGCGGCATTTCGGCCTTGTACAGGTTTGTGCCGAACACCCATGTGCCTTGGCGGCAGGTTCTGGGCGGCAGCTTGGGAACCACCTTGGTGTTGGAAATTGCGCGCAGTTTGCTCACCTGGTACTTGACCCGCATGTCCACGTTTTCATTGGTGTATGGCGCGTTCGCCACGGTGCCAATTTTGTTGGTGTGGATATACATGACATGGGTGATCGTGTTGCTTGGCGCGGTACTGGTGGCAAGCTGGCCTGGCTTGCGCATGGGGCATGTGCGCGATGCGCAAGCGCCAGGCGCAAGTTTTCAATTGGCGCTTGACACCTTGCGTGAGTTCAAAGGCAAGCAAGCCGAAGGCGTACACGGCGCAGATTTGCAGTCATTGGCCGAGCGATTGGGCGCCGACCCTTTGCTGATGCAAACCGTCTTGGCGCAATTGCAAGACATCGATTGGGTTGGGTTGCTGGATGAAAACCAACCATCCTCACCGCCTCGCTATGTGATGTTGGTGGATTGGCGCAGCACG
>RFYK01000147.1 GCA_009925585.1 Betaproteobacteria bacterium
AGCCAGGCACGTAGCCCCGGCCTTTTTCCACCTTGATCTGCATGTCGAGTTTTCCACCACTGGACAAGTGGGCAATGACGTGGTCCGGATTAATGATTTCGACATCATGCGGGGTTTGAATATCGGACGCCATAACGACGCCCTCCACATCCTTGCGAAGGCTTAAAGTCACCTCGTCGCGGTTGTGCAATTTAAAAACCACACCTTTAAGGTTCAGCAAAATGTTCACAACATCTTCCTGGACACCATCAATCGACGAGTACTCATGCAGCACGCCAGCGATGGTCACTTCCGTAGCTGCATAACCAGGCATGGAGGACAACAAGACGCGCCGCAAAGCATTGCCCAGCGTATGGCCATAACCACGCTCAAAGGGCTCTAAAGCAACTTTGGCCCGGTTGGCACTAATTTGTTCGACAGTAATCGACTTGGGCTTCAATAAACTATTTTGCATTTCCACTTCCTCTCAATACCCCTGACTCGTTACATCAGTAAGGCTGGTGAAGCACCTGCGTTGCAGAAAACTGCAAGGCAGGGACGAATTTCTAAAATCAAACGGAATTAACGCGAGTACAACTCGACAATCAACGATTCATTGACATCGGCAGCAAAGGCATCACGGTCGGGCACTGACTTGAATATGCCCTCTGCCTTATCGGCATTAACGTCCACCCAAGCCGGCATACCGACTTGCTGCGCCAACTGCAAAGCTTCCACTATACGGTTTTGCTTTTTGGACTTTTCGCGTATCGCCAAGACATCACCAGCTTTAACCATGTACGACGGAATATTGACCGACTGCCCGTTCACCGTAATTGCCTTATGGGACACCAACTGACGTGCTTCAGCGCGTGTCGAGCCAAAACCCATGCGATAAACCACATTGTCCAGGCGCGACTCGAGCAGAGACAGCAGGTTGGCGCCAGTATTTCCTTTGCGGCGATCAGCCTCTTCAAAATAGCGGCGGAACTGGCGCTCCAAAACGCCATACATGCGCTTGACCTTCTGCTTTTCACGCAGTTGCAGGCCGTAATCAGAAGTGCGTGCACCTGAGGTACGTCCATGCTGGCCTGGTTTGGAATCAAATTTCGCCTTATCACCAATGGCGCGACGTGCGCTCTTGAGGAAAAGGTCTGTGCCTTCACGGCGTGATAGTTTGGCCTTGGGGCCTAGGTAACGTGCCACTTGAACTTCCTTTGTTTGTCATCTGCCGCACCAAAAAGTACGGGAGCTGGCGGCCTGGGGCAACCAGCGGTGGGCTTGTTGAAATTAAATACGACGGCGCTTTTGAGGGCGGCAGCCGTTGTGCGGAACTGGCGTTACGTCCGCGATCATATTGATACGGATACCCAACGCAGCCAACGCACGAACCGAAGATTCACGGCCAGGGCCGGGACCTTTGATTTCGACATCAAGGTTTTTAATACCTTGCTCCAAGGCTGCACGACCAGCAACCTCTGATGCAACTTGCGCCGCAAAAGGAGTTGATTTACGCGAACCTTTGAAACCTTGACCACCCGATGACGCCCACGACAAGGCATTTCCTTGGCGATCGGTGATCGTGATGATGGTGTTGTTGAACGACGCATGCACGTGCGCAATTCCGTCGGCAACATTTTTGCGGACTTTTTTACGAACGCGTTGCGCTGCGCTATTTGAAGGAGCTTTTGCCATAGTAATCTCTTAAAACGTCTTATTTTTTCAGGGACGCAGCTGCTTTGCGTGGACCTTTACGGGTACGGGCATTGGTGCGCGTACGTTGTCCACGCATAGGCAGTCCTCGGCGGTGGCGGAAACCACGATAGCAACCAATGTCCATCAAACGTTTGATGTTCATGGTTGTCTCACGGCGCAGGTCACCTTCGATTGTGAATTGAGCAATCGCATCGCGGATTTTTTCCAGATCACCGTCTGTGAGATCTTTGATCTTTTTGGAATACGCGATACCACAGGCTTCGCAAATTTTGCGTGCGCGTGGGCGACCGATGCCGAAAATGGAAGTCAAACCGATTTCGGAATGCTTATTCGGCGGAATATTGATACCAGCGATACGTGCCATTTTTTTCCTCTAGAACTCTAGCAATCAACCTTGACGTTGCTTGTGGCGGGGATCCGTGCAGATAACACGAACCACGCCCTTGCGACGAATAATCTTGCAATTGCGGCAAATTTTCTTGACCGAAGCCGAGACTTTCATTTCTATTCTCCTAAAACTATCAAGGCGATTTACCTGGATAAACCACCAACTGCCACATCAAACACTTTTACTACTCAAGCCGACTTAAAGCTGGCCTTTTTCAGCAATGAATCGGACGTGCCGCCAAAATAAAACGGCACGTTATATTTCAAAATCAAAAATTCGGGCAACAAGCAAACCAGGGTGATATACACCGCGCCAGCCAGCGTTAGCCGCAACAAAATCTTGTCAATATATTTGGCTGTATTGTCTCCAGGGCGGATGCCAGGAATGAACGCGCCGCTTTTCTTCAAGTTGTCTGCCGTTTCACGGCTGTTAAAAACCAATGCCGTGTAGAAAAAGCAGAAAAAGACGATGGCGCTGGCGTACAACATCACGTAGACAGGTTGTCCGGGGCTCAAAGACGATGCGATATCTTTAAGCCAATGCATTGACTCGCCAGCACTAAACCAATTTGCAATTGTGGCTGGAAGCAAAATAATGGACGACGCAAAAATTGGCGGAATAACACCTGCCATATTTAACTTCAATGGCAAATGGGACGACTGTCCGCCATAAACTTTATTCCCCACCTGCCTGCGCGCATAGTTCACGAGTATCTTGCGCTGACCACGCTCAACAAAAACCACGCAGTAGGTGACTAGGCCCACCAACACCACAATCAGCAAGGCCACCGGAATACCCATTGCGCCTGTACGCACTAACTCCAAAAGTCCGCCGATCGCATTGGGCAATCCCGCAGCAATTCCACCAAAAATCAGTATTGATATGCCATTACCCAAGCCGCGTTCGGTAATTTGCTCACCGAGCCACATTAAAAACATGGTTCCAGCCGTCAATGTGACCATGGCCGTTACACGAAATCCCATGCCAGGCGCCAAAACCAGTCCTGCAGATGACTCCAAAGCCAAGGCAATACCCATCGATTGGAACAATGCCAAGCCAAGGGTACCGTAGCGTGTGTACTGGGTGATCTTCCTGCGGCCTGCTTCGCCTTCTTTTTTCAACTGTTCAAAAACAGGCACCACATAACCGAGCAACTGCATGATGATCGATGCCGAGATATAGGGCATGATCCCCAAAGCAAATACGGTGAAGCGCGACAATGCCCCACCAGAGAACATATTGAATAAACTCAATATGCCGCCTTGCTGACCTTGGAATAGCTGTTGCAACTGATTAGGATCGATTCCAGGCACCGGTATATGCGCTCCCACCCGGTACACGACCAAGGCGAGCAACAAAAACATAAGACGGCGACGCAAGTCACCGTACTTATCGCTCTTATTATTTTGCGCTGACACAGTTGCCACGGGATATTCTTTTCAGAAAAGCGGTTTAAGCGACGCTGCCACCAGCAGCTTCAATCGCCGTCTTGGCACCAGCGCTAGCGCCGATACCCGTCAACTTAACTGATTTCGTCAATGCGCCTGTTGCAATTACTTTTACAACCTTGGCCATTGGAGCGACCATGCCAGCTTGCTTCAGTGTCAGCACATCGACCTCAGCCAACCCGAGGACTTCAAGGTTAGTCAAAGTAATTTCAGCGTTGTATTTCAGCAAATGTGACTTGAACCCACGCTTGGGCAAGCGGCGATGCATAGGCATCTGCCCACCTTCAAAGCCAACCTTGTGGTAGCCACCTGCACGCGACTTTTGGCCTTTGTGGCCACGCCCTGCAGTTTTTCCTAAGCCAGAGCCGATACCACGTCCAACGCGGCGCTTGGCGTGTTTAGCACCCGATGCGGGCTTGATGCCATTGAGTTCCATCATCAACCCCTTAAAGCACTTT
>RFYK01000148.1 GCA_009925585.1 Betaproteobacteria bacterium
CTGCTGGGTGCGACCGTGGTGCCGGTCGAGTCCGGCAGCCGCACGTTGAAAGACGCTTTGAACGAAGCTTTGCGTGATTGGGTCACTAACGTGGAGAACACGTTCTACATCATCGGCACCGTGGCGGGCCCCCACCCCTACCCGATGATGGTGCGCGATTTCCAAAGCGTGATTGGCGAAGAATGCATTCAACAAATGCCCAACATGCACTTGGGCGGACAACCGGATGCGGTGCTGGCCTGCGTGGGTGGCGGCTCGAATGCGATGGGTATTTTTTACCCGTACATCCCGTTTGAAAAAACACGGCTCATCGGCATCGAAGCCGCGGGCGAAGGCATGGACAGCGGCAAACACTCGGCGTCATTGCAACGCGGTGTGCCTGGCGTATTGCACGGCAACCGAACGTATGTGCTGCAAGATGCGAATGGCCAAATCACTGAAACCCACAGCGTGAGCGCAGGCCTTGATTACCCCGGCGTGGGACCAGAACACGCGTTTTTGAAAGACATTGGCCGCGCTGAATACGTCGGTATCACCGACCAAGAAGCCTTGTCTGCATTTCACTATTTGTGTCGCACCGAAGGCATCATTCCCGCGCTCGAGTCCAGCCATGCCGTGGCGCACGCCATGAAGTTGGCCAAAACCATGACACCACAGCAATCCATTTTGGTGAACCTGTCAGGCCGCGGCGACAAAGACATTGGCACAGTGGCTGATTTGTCCAACGCAGACTTTTTCTGCCGCCCCAGCTGCCAAGGCCAATCGGTCAAAGGTGAACACACCATCTCTCTGGCTGCATTGAACGGGGCCAACGCATGAGCCGCATCGACACCACCATGACCGGCTTGAAACAGCAAGGTCGCAAAGCATTGATTCCTTATTTGATGGCTGGCTTTCCCGAGCCCGCACACACGTTATCGCTGATGCATGCCTTGGTCAAAGGCGGCGCTGACATCATCGAACTGGGCGTGCCGTTCAGTGACCCGATGGCAGATGGCCCCGTCATTCAAAAAGCCGGTGAAGCCGCACTGCGTCATGGCGTGGGCATGGGCGAAGTGCTGGCCATGGTGCGCGAATTCCGCGCCACTGACACAGCCACGCCGATTGTGCTGATGGGATACGCCAATCCGGTAGAGAACTACAACCTCAAACACGGTGCCAACCGTTTTGTCAAAGACGCTGCTGCTGCAGGTGTCGATGGCGTGCTCATCGTTGACTACCCGCCCGAAGAATGCGTGGATTTCGCTGCGGCTTTGCGCGCGCATCAAATGGATTTGATTTTTTTGCTGGCGCCCACCAGCACCGACAAACGCATGCAACAGGTCGCGGATGTGGCCAGCGGTTACGTGTATTACGTGTCGCTCAAAGGCGTCACCGGTTCGGGGGCGCTGGACACCGATGAAGTCCAAGCCATGTTGCCGCGCATTCGCAAGCATGTGCACATCCCCGTGGGTGTGGGGTTCGGGATACGCGACGCAGCCACCGCCAAGACCATCGGTAAAGTGGCCGATGCCGTGGTGATCGGCAGCAAATTGCTGCAATTGATTGAAGCCGCGCCTGCGGGCAAAGCGGCCGATGAAGCGCGTTTGTTCATGCACGGCATCCGCCAAGCGCTGGATTCGGTATAACCGCACTGTTCTGTTTGGAGATGTCCCATGAGTTGGCTTGAGAAACTGCTTCCTTCGAAAATTCAGCACACCGACCCGGCGGACCGGCGCAGTGTGCCTGAAGGCTTGTGGGTGAAATGCCCAAGTTGCGAAACCGTGCTTTACAAAAATGATTTGGAAGAAAACCAAAACGTTTGCCCCAAATGCAACCACCACCATCGCATCGGCGCGCGCGCGCGGTTGGATGCATTTTTGGATGCCGAAGGCCGCTATGAGATTGGCCAAGAAGTCCTGCCCATGGACCCGCTCAAATTCAAAGACAGCCGCAAATACCCCGAGCGCTTGAAAGAAGCATTGGAGAACACCGGTGAAACCGACGCCTTGGTGGTCATGGGCGGCTCGGTACACAGCATCAATTTGGTCGCCGCGTGTTTCGAGTTCGATTTCATGGGCGGCTCGATGGGTTCGGTGGTCGGCGAGCGTTTTGTGCGCGGCGTGCACACCGCGATTGAACAAAAAGTACCGTTCGTGTGCTTCACCGCGACCGGTGGTGCACGCATGCAAGAAGGCTTGCTGTCGTTGATGCAAATGGCGAAAACCAACGCCTCGCTCACCCGCTTGGCACAAAAAGGCTTGCCTTATATCAGCGTGTTGACCGACCCGACCATGGGCGGGGTGTCAGCGGGGTTTGCATTCATGGGTGATGTGGTGATCGCAGAGCCGAAAGCGCTGATTGGTTTCGCTGGCCCGCGCGTGATTGAAAGCACAGTGCGGGTAACCCTGCCAGAAGGCTTTCAACGCGCTGAGTTTTTGATGGAAAAGGGCGCGCTGGACATCATTTGCGATCGCCGCGATTTACGCAAAACCATTGCCCACACGTCAGCTAAACCTTCGGCGCTTGGTAACGTTTTCTGAAATTGAAGAAATTTTCTTCAATTTCAGAAATGTCTCGAATCACCACCTTGGCACACCCACACCTTCAAGCGGTTGGTCAAAACTCCAAGCTCTATTTTTATGTCATTGGGCTGGTTTGCGGCTTGCTTTGCCTGCGAGAAGCTCAACAGGTGCAACGCGATTCACTCTGAGCCAAAAGATTTTATTTTTTAGTTATTTAATGCTATAAAAATTATTTATCATTAATCTATATCATGAGTGCTCTTTCGAAAAAGCACTCTTTAGTTGAAACCTACTTGCTGCCAATCGATGTGAAGTGCGTCGAGCAACATCCATTTTTCTATGTGCGTCAGGAACCAACATGACAACCAAGACCACCCAGTTGACCCGTTTTGCAACTGCTTATGTGCTGCTGGCCTTGACCCAAGGCGCTCATGCTTGGACGGCAGAGGACTGCAAAAAAATCATTAGCCACCCTGGACAGCGGAAGTACTGTGAGCGCAGTAGCCGAATCCAAGAACTCCAATGCACGCAACGTTTGAAAGCCTTTGAAACAAGCCAAGCCTTCCAGCCCATAGAACCCGTGTTCATCCTAGACGACGTGTGGCGTTGGGATTTGGCCAGTCAAAACCCCGGCCTAGCCAAACGCCGCTTTCTTGAAGCCGAAACCATTGGTTTGTTCAAAGACGCAGCAGTCCCCACAGCCAAAGAAGCCGCCGATGCCTACTGCATGCTGCAAACCAACAAGACAGTCATCTTCAATTACGAAAAAACCTTCGGGACCCCAGTTGATGGCAGCAGTGTCACCGCGACACTGGTGGGGGACGCAGCGACTAACGAACCAATGTATGCGGCAGCAGCATGATTGGATTGATATTTTTTGGCGCGATTGCGCTTTGGATGCTCCTCGCGCTTAACCTTGGACGCAAGATACCCCAGTGGTTCAAGCTCAAGCGTTGGTGTTTTTTATGCCAGTGATGGATGAGGTCATTGCGCTTCCTCAAGCCTATGTTTTGTGCAAACAGGCTGAAGATGCGTTTTGGTATGACCCGAGTGTTAAGGGTGGGGTATTGAAGTACTACAACGAAAATTTGAGTGAAGAAAAAATCATCGGCTTGAATATCAAGGCCACTATTCGACACTCATCATCGATCATCAAAGACACTGACCGCCCGGCCATCAAGTTCATGGATGTTGTCAGTTTTTCCTCTGGTGTCCTGCACATGCCAGCAGGATCGAGCACCGCATCCATGCCATTGTTGTTGCCTGACCAAGGTTGTCCAGATAGTAATTGGATATTCACCAATTATCAAAAAGCCCTCAATTTGCTCAATCTCACCAGAGAACCTCGCCCCGATCTTCAATAAGGAAACACAACCATGAACACTATTCAGTCCACTTATATCAATGCCTTGCTCGCTGATGCAGCG
>RFYK01000149.1 GCA_009925585.1 Betaproteobacteria bacterium
ACTGTCACTCTTGGTCACACCAATGCGGTCGGCAAACAATCGCAAGCTCTCAGGGGTGTAGCCGCGTCGGCGCAAACCCACGATGGTTGGCATGCGCGGATCGTCCCATCCATTGACATGGCCTTCATTGACCAATTGCGCAAGCTTGCGTTTGCTGGTGACCACGTAAGTCAAATTCAGCCGCGCAAATTCGTATTGTTTGGGCGGCGGTGAGGCCAACAGGCCGCCTTCAATCAATCGATCCATCAACCAGTCGTAAAACGGGCGCTGGTCTTCAAACTCCAAGGTACAAATGCTGTGTGTGATTTGTTCCAACGCATCTTCGATGGGATGCGCAAAGGTGTACATGGGGTAGATGCACCAGGTGTCACCGGTGTGGTGGTGGGTGGCACGGCGAATGCGGTAGATGGCCGGGTCTCGCATGTTGATGTTGGGCGAAGCCATGTCGATCTTGGCGCGCAACACCGCTGCGCCATCGGCCAATTTGCCATCGCGCATCTCGCGAAAACGTTGGAGATTGTCTGACGGTGTGCGGTTGCGAAACGGGCTGTTGATGCCGGGCTTGCCAAAGTCGCCACGGTTGTTGCGCATCTCTTCAGGTGTTTGCTCGTCCACATAGGCGTGGCCAGCCTCTATCAAGTGTTCGGCGGCGCGGTACATGAAGTCGAAATAGTCACTGGCTTGGTAAGGCGCATCATTACCCGTTTGGCTCCAACTGAAGCCCAACCACTTCACCGCGTCAATGATGCTGTTGACATATTCGGTGTCTTCTTTTTCTGGGTTGGTATCGTCAAAGCGCAGGTGGCACACGCCGCCGTAGTCGCGCGCCAGGCCAAAATTGATGCAAATGCTTTTGGCATGCCCCACATGCAAATAGCCATTGGGCTCTGGCGGGAAGCGGGTGCGAATCTTGGCCGGGTCGGGCGCGCCTTTGGCATGGTGTGCGGCGTCACCGGGACTGCCTGCCCAGCGGCGGCTGGCGTAAGTGCCTTTGGCCAAATCGGCTTCGATGATTTGTCGCAGGAAGTTGCTGGTTTTGTGTTCTTCGGGTGTGGCAGGTGAGGCGGGTTTGGTCATCTGTTAATTTTAGGGGGACGGTAACGCAGGGTGATGGCGACGATAAACGCCATCAAGTGTTGGCATCGGCACAGATGTTCATG
This sequence comes from Betaproteobacteria bacterium, assembly GCA_009925585.1. GTDB lineage: Bacteria > Pseudomonadota > Gammaproteobacteria > Burkholderiales > Burkholderiaceae_C > Limnohabitans. The sequence continues at coordinate 1,161 of RFYK01000149.1, forward strand.
CACGCCAAATAGGTGTTGTGCATCTTAATGCGTCAAAGATTTTGGATTGCCAAATACACGCGCAGATTAGAATAAACCTCAATTAATCATAAGGATACGCCGTGGATTTCATGTTGCTACTGAAAGCCGCCGTCATGGGCATCGTGGAAGGATTGACCGAATTTTTGCCTATCTCTTCCACGGGACACTTGATTTTGGCGGGGGCCTTGCTCGGGTTTGACGATGAAAAAGCCAAGGTATTTGACATCGCCATTCAGACGGGTGCCATTTTCGCTGTGGTGTTGGTGTTTTGGAAAAAAATCAGCGCAACCGTGTTGGCGTTGCCATCGCAACGGCTTGCGCGTCGATTTGCGGCGAATGTGTTGATCGGTTTTTTGCCAGCAGTGGTATTGGGCTTGTTATTGGGCAAAACCATCAAAGCGCATTTGTTCACCCCGACTGTCGTGGCAACCACTTTCATCTTGGGGGGCTTGGTGATTTTGTGGGTTGAGCGTTGGGGCAGAAAACCGTTGCACGACGGTCACCCAGATGACCATGTGCGCATCGTCAATGTGGAGTCCATGACGCCGATGGACGCATTGAAGGTTGGCTTGGTCCAATGTTTGGCCATGGTGCCTGGCACCAGTCGCAGTGGTGCCACCATCATCGGTGGCATGTTGTTGGGTTTGTCGCGCAAGGCAGCCACAGAGTTTTCGTTTTACCTGGCCATACCCACGCTGATCGGTGCAGGTGTCTACAGTTTGTACAAAGAACGCGCGTTGCTCAGTGTGGCGGATGTGCCATTGTTTGCGGTGGGCTTGGTGTTTTCATTTCTGAGTGCTTGGCTTTGCGTGCGTTGGCTGTTGCGCTATATCTCGACGCACAACTTCGTGCCATTTGCTTGGTACCGCATCGCGTTTGGTGCGGTGGTGTTGATCACCGCTCACCAAGGCTGGGTTATCTGGCAGCCTTGAGGCTCAACATGTTCAAGATTGCCGCTTCGATGGCAGCGGCAGTCACCAGAGGTTTTTCCATCGGCACCAAGTGCGTCCCATCAATGATGTTGATTCGTCCTTTGGTGATGGTTTGGGTGAAATCGCCACCCGCCAAACGCATCTCTCTGGAATGCCGTGCGGCCACCAAACTGACCGGGCAGGCCAGCGGGTGTTTTTTCAGCAACCGTTCAAGGTTGTGGGGAACTGTTTCATAAATACGGGTTTCAATCTGGCGGTCAAAACTCAGCACGCGTTTGACACCATCTGTTGTCTGGACGGTATGCGTCCCATGGTTGACATAGTCGTTCAGTACCTGCGGGTCCCAACGCGCAAAGACTTTTTTATTGACGAAATGGTCATAGACCTCTTCTAAGGAACCCCATTCGTTGCGCCGTTTACGACTGACGGCGCCGGGCGAAAACCTTTGGGTCAATGACAGTTTTTTGGATATGCGCAATATTTTTGCTTGCCAACCACCCACCGCTGGCGCATCGACCATGACCACCGCATGCGCGAGTTGTGGATATTGCGCGGCCAACATCAAACTGAGCATGCCACCGAGCGAATGGCCTACCAACACCACGGGACCGTCGTGTGCCTGTGTCAACGGTTGGGCGAACGCATGCACTTCTTGAACCAAATGCGGCCAGTTGCTGGTGACTGGGTAAGCAGGGTCATGGCCTATTTTTTCCAATGCCTTGACTTGCATGCCACGTGCTCGCAATGCATCGAGCATGACGGTGTAGGTGCTGGCCGGAAAGCTGTTGCCGTGAAAAAAAAGCACCAAGGGCGTGCCAGTGGGCACAGGGTTCATGTGCACGGGCGTCATGAGAGTTTTTTCAAGGCGTACAGCGCGTCCAGTGCTTCGCGAGGACTCATCTGGTCTGGGTCCATGCTGGCCAATTGCGATTGCAACGGGGTAGGCCCTTGGTCGATGTCTTGCGGTGGTTGTGCAAACAAGTCAACTTGCGCGCGCGCGTTTTGCGCATCGTTCTCCAAAGCTGCCAGCGCATGTTTGGCATGGTTCAACACGCTCACTGGCATGCCAGCCAATCGCGCCACTTGAATGCCATAGCTTCGGTTGGCAGGCCCGGGTTGAATTTCATGCAAGAAAACAATGTCGTTGCCACTCTCTGCTGCGCTCACATGGACGTTGACGGCGGCGCGGTGAGACGCTGCGAATTCGGTCAACTCGAAATAGTGGGTGGCAAACAGCGTGAATGATTGCGATTTGTCGTGCAAGTAGGTGGCGATGCCACTGGCCAATGCCAAGCCATCAAATGTGGAGGTGCCGCGGCCGATCTCATCCATCAGCACCAAACTGTTTGAGGTGGCTGCATGCAAAATTTGCGCGCCTTCGGTCATCTCTAACATGAAGGTGGATTGCGCATTCGCCAAGTCATCGGCTGCACCGATGCGCGTGTGTATCGCGTCGATCGGCCCCAAACGGCAAGCGCTGGCGGGCACATGGCAGCCAATGCTTGCCAGCAACACAATCAGAGCCACTTGTCGCATGTAGGTGGACTTGCCGCCCATGTTGGGGCCGGTGATGATTTGCATGCGTTGGTTGGGACCCAGTTGCGTGTCGTTGGCGATGAAGCTGCCACCGGTCTCTGCCAAGCGTGCTTCAACCACCGGATGCCGTCCTTGCGTGATGTGGATGCCGGGCGTGTTGACCAGCTCCGGCGCACACCAATTCAGTGTCAGCGCACGTTCACTCAGACAAGCCAGCACGTCCAATGTGGCCAAGGCCCAAGCCACTTGCGA
>RFYK01000150.1 GCA_009925585.1 Betaproteobacteria bacterium
ATTTTTTCAATGCTTTGGGCGGCAACTCTTCCACCAGCAATTCAACCAATAAGTTTTGCGTGGTCATGCGGCGGCTTCCTTGGCCATGAAGTCATCGACCCATGCTTTGGGTGCCATCGGGAACCCAAGTTTGGCGCGGCTGTCCAAATAACTTTGTGCCACGCTTCGGGCCAAATGTCGGATTCGCCCGATGTAGGCGGCTCGCTCTGTGACGCTGATCGCACCTCTGGCATCCAGCAAATTGAACGAATGCGCGGCTTTTAACACTTGTTCATAAGCAGGTAACGCCAATGCTTGCGTCATCAGATACTGGGCTTGCTTTTCATGCGCACTGAATGCGGTGAAGAGAAAAGCCGCATCGCTGTGTTCAAAGTTGTAGGCGGATTGCTCTTTTTCATTTTGCAAATACACATCGCCGTAACTCAATCCATGGGTCCATTGAAGGTCGTACACATTGTCAACGCCTTGCAAGTACATGGCCAATCGCTCTAAACCATAAGTGATTTCGCCGGTGATGGGTTTGCAATTGATGCCGCCGACTTGCTGAAAATAGGTGAATTGCGTCACCTCCATGCCATTGAGCCAGACCTCCCAGCCCAAGCCCCAGGCGCCCAATGTGGGATTCTCCCAATCGTCTTCCACAAAACGGATGTCGTTTTGGTTCAGGTCAAAACCCAAGGCTTTCAATGAACCCAGGTACTTGTCCAATATGTCTGATGGCGCGGGTTTCAATACCACTTGGTACTGGTAATAGTGTTGGAGTCGGTTCGGGTTTTCGCCGTAACGGCCATCTTTGGGGCGGCGAGAAGGTTGCACATAAGCAGCCTTCCAAGGTTCAGGACCGATGGCGCGCAAAAAGGTAGCGGTGTGTGAGGTGCCTGCGCCCACTTCCATGTCATAGGGTTGCAGCAGTGCACAGCCTTGTGCATCCCAGTAGTTTTGCAATTGCAAAATGATTTGTTGAAATGTCAGCATATTTTCATTTTACAGACTCACTTTTTTCTGAACGTTGTCTTCCAACAAACACAGTCCACAGCATGAGTCCGCCGCACAGCAACCACAGGGGCTTGAGCCCCCATCGACCAGCCCATGTGGCAAAGAACGTGATGTCTTGGTAAGGCGAGTTCACGTTGCCTTGGAGTTCACCTTGCGTAAAGGACTGAAGTTGTTGTTGAACCTTTCCCTGCGCATCAATGATGGCCGTTCCCCCTGAATTGGTGGCGCGAACGGTGGGTCGCTTGAACTCCAAACTTCGCATGCGCGCAATATCGATGTGTTGCTTGACCACCGTGGTGTCGCCAAACCATGCAATGTTGCTTAAATTCACAAACAGGGTTGGCGCACGGTCTGGGTGATTGAACCGAACGGCCAATTCTTCGCCAAATAAATCTTCATAACAAATGGTGACCGCCAATTGATGATCTTTCCATTTGAACGGGGCTTGGTCTACCGCGCCGCGATTGAAGTCACCGAAATCGATGGACATCATGCGAGTGAACCATTTCAATGCATCCGGGGTGAACTCGCCAAATGGCACCAAATGGTGTTTGTCATATTGGACTTCATGAGAACCACCCAAGCCAATCGCAGAATTGCCATAGCCTTTATGAGGGTCTTGGGTAGGTATGCCCACAATGGCATATTTCTGCTGGGTCTGGGTGACATCAGCCAAAGTTTGCCAATAACCGTCTGGCAGTTCATGTTTGAAATAGGGCAATGCGGTTTCTGGCATGACCGTTACTTCAGCTTGGCTTTTCTCCAACCCTTGCAAATACCATTGCAATGACGGCAGTCTTGCCGTTCTGAATTTGGTGTCTTGGCTGATGTTCGCTTGCAGCAGTTTCACTGACAGCACAGGGCCAGAGGTGTTGACTTCGCGCACCGCAGGCAAACAGCAGGCCACGACAGCCAAGCAGGTTGCGATTTTGCTGTCACGGTTTTCAGATTTCCAATCCACCTGAGCCAACGCGGATGACAACCCAGCCGCCAAAAAACACAAGCCGTAAACGCCCGTCCAAGGCGCAGCGTAAGACAGCACCCCATCGACATGCGCATAGCCGATGGCCGCCCACGGGAAGCCTGTCCACCATTGCGCGCGCGCCAATTCAGCGAATGTCCAGCATGCGGCGAAGCAGAGGTGTTTTTGCCAGCTTGTCAGCTGCTTAGAGTATTTGATGAAGACCCACAGGGCGCCTGCGTAGTACAACGCCAACCCGCCACAAAGCAGGAACAAGGCCGCCACGGTGATGATCGCGGGCAATCCGCCGTAATGGTTGAGTGCGATGTACAACCACCAAACACAGCCGACCAACCACAGCGTGGCAAACAACCAAGCCAATTTGATTTTGTGTGTGGTCGAGTCGCTACTCAACAACCAGCACAAGGCAGACATTCCCACCATTTGCAAAGCCGCGTTCAAGTACGGCCCGCCCAATCCATTGCCCGCAACCGCCATGCAAACCGCACCCAGCGCGGTGATGGCCATGCTTCGCATTTGCAACCGGTTTGCTGCTGTTTTCAATGGCCGATTTTCTTGACGCGGTACCACTTGACCACGCCACTTTTGGAATGCATGACCTCGAACCTGAAGCCTTTGGTATCGTGATGCTCTCCTTTGGTGGGTACGTGCCCCATCAAATGGGCGATCAATCCCCCAATGGTTTCAAACTGTTCTTCGTCATCTGACATCAATTGGGCATCAAAGTATGCGTTGAATTTTTCGAGCGTGGTGTGTCCGGCGATCCTGAATGACTTGTCAACCAAGCTGTAAATTTCGCCGTCATCTTCGTCTTCGTCAAATTCGTCTTCAATCTCTCCCACGATTTCTTCGAGGACATCTTCAAAAGTCACCAATCCCGAAATTCTTCCAAATTCATCTACCACCATGGCCATGTGGTTTCTGTTTTTTTTGAAATCTCGCAGCAAGTCGATCAGGTTTTTGGTTTCTGGCACAAACACTGCTGTGCGTAAAAATACTTTCAAGTGGATTTCTGGTGCCCTCTGCCATTTCAGCAGGTCTTTGGTCATCAGAATGCCAATGATGTTTTCTTTTTCGTTTTCGTACACCGGATATCGTGAATGTCCGATGTCTATGATCTTTTCCAACATGTCTTCGATGGGCATGTTGACATCCAGTAAATCCATTTTGGGTGCTGGGATCATGATTTCCGCCACATGCATTTGGCTGATCTTCATCACGCCTTCCAGCATGATTTGGCTTTCTGCGCCAATCAGCTGTTTGGCGCCCGCCTCACCGATGAGTTTCAAAAATTGTTCACGTGTTTTGATCGGTGACAACCATGTTTCGTACAACTGGTTCCACCATCGCTGAGGGGCTTTGTTTACTCGTGTTTTAGGGGGTAAGTCGTTCACTCGGCGATTCTATTTAAACTCAACCGTCACAGTTTATTGATTTTTCAGGCTGATCATGCTTCCCAAAGGTTTTATTTTCCTTCAACGCGATTGGCTCTCTTCTAATAGTTTGTTACTCAAACACGGGGATTCCGCCTATCTGTTTGATTCTGGTTATGTCACGCACGCACCTTTGCTGGCTCAGTTGATCGATACCCAACTGGGTGGTCAAACCTTGGATGTGCTGATCAACACCCATTTACACAGTGACCATTGCGGAGGCAATGCGCTGCTTCAGTCGGCATATCCACATTTAGAAACTTGGGTGCCTTCAACACAACAAGATGCCGTTCAAGAATGGGCTGAAGACCGGTTAAGTTATCAACTCACAGGTCAACTCTGCCCTCAGTTTCATGCCACTGGCTCTGTGGCCGCGGGGAGAGAACTGAACATTCACGGTCTGACTTGGGTTGCATTTGCCTCAAAAGGGCATGACAACGATTCTTTGATTTATTTCCAA
>RFYK01000016.1 GCA_009925585.1 Betaproteobacteria bacterium
GGCATTGTGGTCACCGTGCTCAATGGCAAAGGTGTCTTGGCCAGCGTGGCTGCTGCCATCACATCGGCCCAAGCCGACATCAAGTTGGTCAGCATGGCCGACGAGGTCAGTGGCAAACAAGCCACCGACTTGCGTTTTTTGATTGCGGTGCAAGACACGTCTCACTTGGAAAGTGTGCTGGGCAGTTTGCAAAGATTGCCCTCGGTCAGTCAAGCCAAACGCGCCAGCTCGCAACGGCACAGCTGATCCATCGGCTAGTGTGGGCTGGCTGGCGGGGGATAGGAAACGCGGGTCACTTCGATGGCTTGAATGCCGGCTGGCGTTTGTAAATTGACCACATCACCCACCCGCGATTTCAACAACGCACGCGCCACTGGCGAGACCCAACTCACTTGGCCATGCAAGCTGTCAGCTTCGTCAATGCCCAAGATAGTGATGGTGTTGGATTCACCCGATTCGTTTTCATAAGTCACCTGGGCGCCAAAAAAAACCTGGTCACTGCCGTGGTGAACGCTGGGGTCGGTCACACTGGCCAACTCCATTCGCTTGGTGAGAAAACGAATTCGCCGGTCAATTTCACGCAGGCGCTTTTTGCCGTAGATGTAGTCGCCGTTTTCCGATCGGTCCCCGTTGCTGGCCGCCCAGTGGACAATCTCGACCACCTTGGGCCGCTCCTCGTCAATCAACTGCAACAGCTCTGCGCGAATGCGGGCGTAGCCCTGCGGCGTGATGTAGTTTTTACCGCCTGAGGGAATCGGCGGCAAACCTGCATCGTCGTCGTCCTCTTCGGCATTCGGTTCACGGGTGAAAGCTTTGCTCACGACATCATGCCTTTTGCGATGGGCTGTTCATTCATCTCAGCCTCGTGCGGGTGGGTCTGCAATGACTGCAATCGCCACTTCTTCGGCGATCGCCAAGCTGGCTGTCAATCCAGGGGACTCGATGCCGAACAAATTCACCAAGCCTTGAACGCCATGGTGCTGGGAGGTGTGCAGCAAAAAATCCGCATCGGGTCCCTGCTGAGGCGTGATCTTGGGACGAATACCTGCATACGCAGGCATCAAAGCGTTGTCTTGCAAGCCGGGCCAATAGCGTCGAATAGCCTCGTAAAACACGTCGGCACGTTGGGGGTTCACCACATAGTCTTCAACATCCACCCATTCCACATCTGGCCCAAATCGCGCTTGCATGCCCAAGTCCAATGTCAAATGCACCCCCAACCCACCCGGCTCAGGCACGGGGTAAATCAAACGCGAAAAAGGTGAGCGACCCGCCAAGGAAAAGTAATTGCCCTTGGCCAAGTAGGCTTTGGGCAAATTGTCTTTGGCCAAAGCCTCACACGTGTTGGCCAAAGGAATGGCCTGGTGACCCGCTGCATTCACCACTGCATTGGCCTGCAAAACCTCGATGCGTCCGTCACACGCCACAGTGATTTCCATGCCGTTGGGCGTGGTTTGCATGGTTTGTACTTTGCTGTTGTACGCCAACACGGCACCGTGACGCTCTGCATCACCCAACAAAGCCAACATCAGCCCATGCGAATCGACGATGCCAGTAGATGGCGAGAACAACGCAGCCACGCATTCCAACTGCGGCTCTAAAGCCTTAGCCTCTTGCGCACTCAGCCAGACCAAATCGTTAACGCCGTTGGCCACGGCACGCGATTGGATTTGTTCAAGACCCTGTATTTGTTCAATGGAGGTCGCGACAATCAATTTGCCGCACCGGCGAAATTCAACCCCATATGCCTCACAAAACGCATACAAGCGCTGACGACCATTGACACACCACTGAGCTTTGCGCGAGCCTGGGGGGTAATAAATGCCTGCGTGAATCACTTCGCTGTTGCGCGAACTGGTTTCCTGTCCGAATGCGCTGTTTCTTTCAAGAACGATGACTTCTTTCCCACTGCGAGCCAAAGCGCGGGCACAAGCCAAGCCGACCACCCCGGCTCCGATGACAACCGCTTGCGTTTGGAGAGTCATGCAAAAAAATGTGACATGGATTGAAAACTGATGGGCATGTAAAGCGCGAAACGCGTTGCATCATTTCCAAAAAAAAACTTAGCGTGACAACACGCTAAGCAGAAGTAAATATGGTGCGGCTGGCAGGAATCGAACCCACGACCCCTTGGTTCGTAGCCAAGTACTCTATCCAGCTGAGCTACAGCCGCACTGCTTCGCATCTTAACATGCCGCCACGCCTGAGCAGGCCAGCGAACAACTTGGTGGGCCCCCCGTGAGTCGAACACGGCACCAACGGATTATGAGTCCGCTGCTCTAACCAAGCATGAGCTAGGGGCCCAAGCGGTCCATTTTACGCATTCAATTTGGGTGAACATGAGAAGATAGATCCTTTTGACTGAAAGACAAAACCATGACCATTTCCATGTACGAAGCCAGTGTTCCGCGCATTGTCAACATGTTGACCAACTTGAACCATTTGCTTGGTAAAGCGCATGCACATGTTGAAAGTAAGAAATGGAATGAAGCTGCTTTGACGCAATTCAGGCTGTATCCCGACATGCTTCCTTTGACTCGCCAAGTGCAAATCGCTTGCGATACCGCCAAAGGTGTGGTGGCCAGGCTTGCGGGGGCAGACATTCCGGCTTATGAAGACAACGAAGTCAGCATGGCTGACTTACAGCAACGGGTCGCCAAAACCATGGCCTTTGTGCAAGGGTTCACAGCAGCGCAAATCGACGGCACCGAGGACAAAGACATCGTCACCAAACGCGGGGATGTGGAAACCCATTACAAAGGCATGCAGTTTTTGTTGAACCATGCCATGCCCAATATCTATTTTCATGTGACCACTGTGTATGCCATTCTTCGTCACAACGGCGTGGAGATTGGCAAGCGCGATTATTTAGGCAAGGTGTAAATCTGACGGCAAGTGCTGACAACTGTCATGCAGTTTCAGCACTGATTTACTTGTGGCTGAGCGCGTTGCTGACGAGCTTGGCTGTGATGTCCACGATTTGAATCATGCGGTCGTAGGGCATGCGGGTGGGTCCGATCACACCCAAGGTACCCACCACTTGCCCGTCGACTTCGTAATTGGCGCTGACCACCGAGAGCTCTTCAAACGGAACCACTTGGCTCTCCCCACCAATGTAAATGCGCACACCTTCGGCTTGGTTCGACATGTCCAATAAGCGCATGAGTTGGGCTTTTTGTTCAAACAAATCGAAAGCACGGCGCAATTGCCCCATGTCACTGGAAAAATCCGAAACAGACAACAAATTTCGCTCGCCACTGATCACGACCTCGTCTTCAGTCGATTGAATGGCCTCCGAACTGAATTGCACCGCAGCTTGCATGAGCGAGGCAATTTCTCCGCGCAGTTTGTCTACTTCCAGTTGCAAACGGTGACGCACTTCTTCGATGGCCATGCCCACAAAATGCGTATTGAGGTAATTGGATGCCTCAATCAATTGTGATTGCGTGATGTCGATGTCAGTGAATATCACCCGGTTTTGCACATCGCCATCGGGCGACACAATGATGACCAGCACGCGCCGGTCAGACAAGCGCAAGAACTCGATGTGGTGAAACACCGAGCCTCTTCGCGGCGACATGACGACCCCGACAAACTGCGACAGGTTTGACAAGCAGAGGTGTGGGGGCTGACGATCAAGCCCATGTCTTCCAGATCCGCCATCACATTGCGCACGGTGGCGGGCGACAATTCGATACCGTTGGCTTTGGACAAGGTGCGAGAACCCACCGGTTGACCATCGGCTATGTAGCGCTCAACCAGGGTTTTCAACAGCAACTTGGCACGGTCATCGAGCATGGTCATCCTTTCGGTTCATTTTAGTGATGTAATTTGCCCATGAGCCTGACATTCCGCCATATCGCCTTGATCGGCAAACACCATTCTGCGTTCAACAGCGCGCCGCCTGCCCAAGCCAGGCAAGTGTTGACCACGCTCACGCAATGGTTAAAGCAACTTGGGGCGCAGGTGTTTTTGGAGCAAGACTCGGCGCAACAAATTGGTCTGGATGCGGCACCCACCTTGGATGTGCAAGGCATCGGTCGGGAATGCGATCTGGCGCTGGTGGTGGGCGGCGACGGCACCATGTTGGGCTTTGGTCGTCAATTGGCGCCCCATGGCATACCGCTGATTGGTATCAATCAAGGGCGCTTGGGCTTCATCACCGACATCGCATTGAACCAACTGGAAGCCAAGCTCGAGCCCATGCTGAAAGGCGAGTACGAGGAAGACCATCGCGTGATGCTGCATGCCCATGTTTGGCGCGGCAACGAAAGTGTGTTCCAAGCGCAGGCTTTGAACGATGTCGTGGTGAACCGGGGTGCCACCGCCGGCATGGTTGAATTGCGGGTCAGTGTTGACGGCCATTTTGTGGCCAACCAACGCGCTGACGGTTTGATCATCGCCACGCCCACCGGTTCCACGGCTTATTCATTGTCAGCCGGCGGGCCTTTGCTTCAACCCTCGCTGGGCGGCCTGGTGATGGTGCCCATTGCACCGCATACCTTGTCAAACCGCCCGTTGGTGCTGGCCGACCCAGCCGAGATCGTCATCGAGTTGGTGGCAGGCCGTGACGCCAGCGCCAACTTTGACATGCAATCCTTGGCTTCATTGGCGCTGGGTGACCAAGTCAAAGTGCGTAAATCACAGCACCATGCGGTCTTTCTCCACCCCCGAGGCTGGAGTTACTTTGACACACTCAGACAAAAAATGCACTGGAACGAGGGAGGTTCATGAGTTTGCAACGCATCAGCCTGCGCGACTTTGTCATCGTGCGGCAACTCGAGTTGGAAGTCGCCCATGGGTTTGGCGTGCTCAGCGGCGAAACCGGCGCAGGCAAATCCATATTGATCGATGCGCTTCAATTGGTGCTGGGCGCAAGAGGCGATGCCAATGTGGTGCGTGAAGGCGCTGCGCGCGCAGAGATCAGCGCCGAGTTTCAGGTCAACAGCACAGTGGTGCAATGGCTGCAAGACAACGGCTTTGATGCTGACGAACAATTGCTGCTCAGGCGCAGCATGGATGCCCAAGGCAAAAGCCGCGCATGGATCAACGGCAGTGCGGCCACCGCTGCGCAACTGCGTGAAGTCGGCGACCATTTGGTGGACATCCACGGACAACATGCTTGGCAAAGCTTGACCCGTCCCAGCGCCGTTCGCGGTCTGCTCGATGCCTATGCTGCTGTCGATTCGCACAGTTTGCAACAAGCTTGGGAATCATGGCGCGGTGCACAACAGACCTTGTCCCACGCACGGCAAGCACAAAACCAATTGCAACAAGAACGAGAGCGCCTCGCTTGGCAAATGGGCGAAGTCGACAAACTTGCCCCGCGCGATGACGAATGGGACGAACTCAATGCGCAACATGCCCGTTTGTCCAATGTGCAAACGCTGATGGAAGCAGCGCAATCGGCCCTGCAACACCTGAATGGCGATGACACTGGCGCCACGCTGGCCTTGGCCCATGCACAAAATGCGTTGCTGGCGCAAAGTGAGATCGAACCAGAATTCCAGATGCTGGCTGAGCAATTGGCCGCCAGCCTCGCCCAAACCGAAGACGCCGTTCACAGCTTGCAAACATGGCTGCGCCGCTCTGACTTAGACCCGCAAGGACTGGAAGAACTGGACGCGCGATTGGGCCTGTGGGTTTCTTTGGCCAGACGCTATAAGCGCACCCCGGCCGAGTTACCCGCTTTGTATGCAAGTTGGCAAAACGAATTGCAAAAGCTCGATGCCGCAGCAGATCTGGACACTCTGGAAAAAGCCGAGCAAGCTGCTGCATCAGTCTTCATGAAACAGGCCAAGCAACTCAGCAAAGCCCGCGCCAACGCCGCGCCCAAACTGGCGGCCAGCATCACCCAAGCCATGCAAAACTTGGGCATGCAAGGCGGTCGCTTCGAGGTCGCACTGGAACCCTTGCCAGAACCCGCCAGCCATGGTTTGGAAGACATCCAGTTTTTGGTCGCTGGCCACGCGGCCAGCACGCCCCGTCCCGTGGGCAAAGTCGCATCTGGTGGCGAGCTCTCTCGCATCGCACTGGCCATCGCCGTGACCACCAGCCAATTGGGCACCGCCCAAACTTTGATCTTTGACGAAGTGGACTCGGGGGTCGGTGGCGCAGTGGCGGAAACCGTGGGTCGCTTGATGAAGCAACTCGGACGCGACCGGCAAGTGCTGGCTGTGACCCACCTGCCGCAAGTTGCAGCCTGTGCTGACCACCACTGGGTCGTCTCGAAACAATCGGACAAGCAAGGCAGTTTCAGTGCGGTACAGGCGGTCAGCGGCGAACAACGCGTGAGTGAAATTGCACGCATGCTCGGTGGCGAGCGATTGTCAGACACCACCCACGCGCACGCCCGCGAAATGCTGCTCACCATGGCCACCGCCTCTGCCAGCAAACCCAAAAAACGGGCCGCCAACCCATGAAACGCGAACTCGTGCTGATCACCGGCATGTCTGGTTCGGGCAAGTCAATTGCCTTGCATGCATTGGAAGACGCGGGCTATTACTGCGTGGACAACCTGCCACCCGAATTGCTGATGCCATTTGTGCAACTCGAAGACCGCAAAGGCTCAGACAAAGTGGCCATTGCCATGGATGTGCGAAGTGCCAATGCGTTGCACACCGTGCCATCGCAATTGGCGCAATTGCGCAGCCACGAGGTCAATGTCCGGTTGTTGTTTTTGGACGCTGGCACCGACACCTTGTTGCGCCGCTTCTCTGAAACCAGACGTAACCATCCCTTGTCTCATGCTTCTGCCAACGGCAGCCAAAGCGCCCGGGATTTGATGAACGCGATTGAACTCGAACGCCAATTGCTGGCTGATTTGCGTGAGGAATCTCACATCATCGATACCAGCCAATTGCGCGCCAGCAAATTGCAAAGCTACATCCATGACCTGGTGACAGCAGCCGGCTCTCAGCTGACATTGATGTTTGAATCGTTCGCCTTCAAACGCGGCATTCCCGTGCATGCCGACTTTGTGTTTGATGTGCGCATGTTGCCCAACCCGCATTACGAACCCAGTTTGCGGGAACACACTGGGCGCGACGCCTCGGTCGCAGATTGGTTGAATGCACACGCGCCGGTTCAAGCCATGGAGCGGCAAATCGCAGACTTTCTAAGCCAATGGCTGCCTTCACTCAAACAAGACCACCGCAGCTATGTCACAGTGGCCATTGGTTGCACGGGCGGGCAACACCGGTCTGTCTACTTGGTTGAACGGCTGCAACAACGCTTCGCCAATGATTGGGTTTGCTTGAAACGTCACCGTGAACTCGATGTTGCCTGAGAACCCCCTCTCAAGCCGTCTCTAACAATTTCCTCACCGGTGTCGGCAACCCCAAAGTCGGCCATTCTGCGGGCTTGAACCAAGTCCCCTCGCCCATGTCAACACGCGATGGCACACACACATGGCATGCATGAATGTGCATATCTTTGTGGGTCAACACATGCGTGAATGCAGTTTGACATGTGACTTGTGATCGAAATGCCAAAGGCACAGCAGCCAGCAACTGCGCTTCACTGTCAAACATGGGCTGGGTAAACAAACTGGCCCACACACCCGTGGCTGGGCGCTTTAGCAACCACACATCGCCTTGTGCCGTGGTCGCACACAGCAACCAAAGGCTTTGCGCAGTTCGCTTGAGCTTGCGGGTTTTCACAGGATAGTCGCCAGGGTTGCCACTGGCCAACGCCACACAATCCCTTTGAACCGGACAACGCTCACAAGCAGGGTTGGCACGGGTACACAACGTGGCGCCTAAATCCATGATGCCTTGGGTATAGGCAGGCATGTCTTTGGCATCGGTTGGCAGACATTGCGTCGCCTTGACCAGCAAGTCCTTCTCATTTTTGGCCACGGACAAATCGCCCGCAAAACCCAAGTGCCTGGTCAATACACGCTTGACATTGCCATCCAAAATGGCGACGCGTTCCTCAAAGCACAGCGAAGCAATGGCCGCGGCGGTTGAAGGCCCGATGCCTTTCAAGGTCTGCAACAACGACGCTTGCATGGGAAACACGCCACCGAATTCATCGACCACTTGCTTGGCGCAAGCGTGCAAATGGCGGGCTCGGCTGTAATAACCCAAACCACTCCACAGCCCCAGCACTTGGTCCAAACTGGCCGTGGCAAGGGCATTGACATCAGGAAACGCATTCAAAAACTTGGTGTAGTAACCCATGACTGTCACCACCTGCGTTTGTTGCAACATGATTTCAGACAACCACACCCGGTAAGGGTCACGGGTTCGTTGCCACGGTAAATCGTGGCGTCCATGCTGGCGTTGCCATTGCACCAAACGGTCAGCGAAGGGTTTCAAGCTGTTTGGCACGTTGGGCAAAAAAACGTGGAGCGTTGGCCTTGAACCAATCGCTTGATCGTCGATGCACATACCCTGCACGGCAAACCGGCTCTGTCATACACATTCGCTTCCAACTGGAAATAGCCGTTTTGACCTTGGGCATTCGAGAAGTCACGCAAACTGCTGCCACCCTTTTCAACGGCGCTGGCCAACACCGTGCGAATCGCTTGGTGCAACTTGAATGCCCTCGGTTTGCTGATGCGCGCGGCGCGGGTGGTGGGCCGAATGCCAGCCAAGAACAAAGCTTCACTTGCGTAAATGTTTCCCACGCCCACCACCAAGTCTCCAGCCAACAACACTTGCTTGATCGGTGATTGGCGTTTTTTCAATCCCAAGGCAAACACCAACGGATCAAAACTGTCTGCCAGTGGTTCGACCCCCAATCGCCCAAGCAACTTGATTGCCAAGGTATCAGACTCGCTCTCTACATAAACCACTGCACCAAAACGTCTGGGGTCATGCAAACGCAACAAACCCTGACTGGTCAGCAAATCGAAATGGTCATGCTTGCCCGGTTCTGGGGCATGGGATGCAAATGTCAACGAACCGGACATGCCCAAATGAATCAGTAGTATTCCCTGCGATAAATCGAGTAATAAGTATTTACCTCGACGCCTGACACGCAAGACTTGTCTGCCGTTCAAGCTGTTCGGGTCGCACGATAAAGGCCAGCGCAAAGGCTTACCAACCTGCACATTCAGGATATTTGCGCCCGCAATGGCCGGGGCAAAACTCAGTCGGGTTACTTCAACCTCGGGTAATTCAGGCATGGGGCGGGCTTATTCAATCGCTGGGATTATCATTCTTCAATGAATACATTCCAACGACACCTTCTTTCTCCCCTCAACACACTTGCTGTGGCCTGTTTGGTTGTGCTTGTCGGCGGCATGCCCGCTCATGCGCAAAACAAACCTGACGCTGGCGAGGGCGACCAACCCGAGGTGATCAATAACTCTTCCCTCAATGCAGAAACAGCCATGCTGATCATGCTGGGGGAAATGAAGGTGACCGAGGGTGACCTTGGCGCAGCTTATTCCATGATGTTGGACGCAGCCAAGAAGTCATCCGATGAATCGGTTTACAAGCGTGCCGTCGAAATTGCCTTGACAGCCCGCAATGGCACCACTGCACTGGAAGGCGCGCGCATTTGGAAAAAAGCGTTTCCCATGTCGCGGCAAGCCAATCAACATGTCTTGCAAATTTTGGTGGCGTTGAACCAATTGCCCGAAACCTTGATGCCACTGCGCTCGTACGTGCAATTGGCACCGGAAGCAGAGCAAGTGCTGTTGATCAACGGCCTTCCGCAAATTTATGCCCAAGTCAAAGACCAAGAGTTGGCCGCCGCCGTGGTGGAACAAGCGTTGGTGCCGTTTGTTGACAAACCTCTCACCGCCGCAGCCAGTTGGACCGCCATCGGACGCATGCGTGTGTCTGCCAAAAAACTGCCGCAAGCAGTCGAAGCCGTTAAAAAGGCCATAGCCCGCAATCCCACGGCCATGGAACCCGGTTTTTTGGCGTTGGAATTGTTTTCACTTGGCGTACCCGAAGCAGAGGACTTGCTCAAAAGCGTGCTCAACGACAGTTCGCCTCCGCACATGCGCTTGAGCTACGCCCGCGTGCTGATCGACAACCAGCGTTTGCCGCAAGCCACCGCTGAACTGCAATCACTGAACAAATCCCATCCTGATTTTTCAGACGCTTGGTTGTTGCAAGGTGCATTGGCCATGGAACAAGGTCAAAACGACGAGGCCAAAAAAGCTTTGTTGCGATACATCGAGATCGAAAAAACCAAAGAAGACGCCCGCCTGTCTCAGGCTTATTTGATGTTGTCGCAAATCGCCACCAAAGAAAAGAAACCTGCCGAGGCGGAGTCTTGGCTGGCCAAAATCGAAGACCCAGACGCAGCCACACAAGTACAAGTTCAGCGTGCAAATTTGCTGGCCAGCCGCGGCGAAATGGCCAAAGCACGGGCTTTGCTTGCGCAATTGCCTGACAACAACCCCCAAGCCAAGCGCGCCAAATTGCAAGCTGAATTGAAACTGCTGCGCGATTACAAAATGTACGAAGCGGGATACCAGTTATTGCGCAAGGCAGTGGGTGAAGAACCCGAGGATTTGGACCTTCGCTACGAATTGGCGATGATGGCTGAAAAACTCAACCACCTGGAAGAAATGGAGCGTTTGCTGCGCAGTGTCATTGCAGAAAAACCCAGCTTTGAGCATGCCTACAACGCGCTGGGTTACGCCCTTGCCGATCGCAATATGCGTCTCAAGGAAGCGCGTGAATTGATTGTCAAAGCCTTGGAGTTTTCGCCGGAAGACCCGATGATCACAGACAGTTTGGGCTGGGTTGAGTTCCGCATGGGGAACAAGCAAGCTGCGCTGGCCATTTTGCAACGCGCTTATGACACCAAAAATGACGTAGAAATCGGCACGCACCTGGGTGAAGTGATGTGGAGCCTGGGACAAAAAGACAAGGCCATGAAAGTTTGGCGCGAGGCCGCACGCATTGATGCCAAAAATGAACTGTTGGTGGAAACACTGAAACGACTGAAAGTCAAACTTTGAGTGGTTTGCGGTTCAAACGGTCAACAGCGCTGGTGCTGTTGTCACTGGCATTGTTGTTGTCTGGTTGCAGCTTGTTTTTCAACAAAGCCAAGGTGTCGCCCATTGCAAAACAAGGCCATTGGGAAGGCCGTTTGCAATTGCGCATTCTGCAAGAAAAACCAGAGCAATTCAGTTTCAATTTTGATTTGCAAGGCACTGCTGACACAGGCGAGTTGACCATCTACTCACCATTGGGCAGCACTGTTGCCGTGGCCACATGGTCACCCAACGGCGCCGAACTGACTGAAGGAAACAAGCAAACTCACTTTGAATCCATGGAAGACCTGACCATGCGATTGACAGGTGCGGCCTTGCCGTTACCCACGCTGATGGCTTGGCTCAACAGTGACGGCCCGGCGCTGGATGGTTGGCAGATCAAGTCGGAAACCGTGCGCGCAAGCCGACGCATCTATGCTCAGCGCTTCCAACCGACACCTCCATTGCAACTGACCCTTTTGTTGGACCCCCCTCAGTAACACCATGGCGCTGCCCGATTGTTTGCACGATGTGCCTGCACCCGCCAAATTGAATCTTTTTTTGCATGTCACGGGGCGGCGTGCTGACGGCTACCATTTGTTGCAATCCGCGTTCATGTTGATCGATTGGTGGGATGTACTGCACTTTGATTTGCGCTCAGATGGCCAAATCATTCGACAAGACCTGTCGCAAACCTTGCCTGATGAAGATTTGTGTTTGAAGGCCGCGCGTTCCTTGCAACAAGCCAGCGGCACCTCACATGGCGCGTTCATTCAAATCGACAAACGATTGCCTGCTCAAGCGGGCATGGGTGGTGGCTCGTCTGATGCAGCCACCACGCTGCTGGCTTTGAACCGGTTGTGGGGGTTGGATTGGCCGTTGTCCAAATTGCTGACTTTGGGCTTGTCGCTCGGCGCTGATGTGCCGTTTTTTTTGCGTGGACACAACGCTTGGGTGGAAGGCATTGGCGAAAACATCACCCCGATGGCGTTGCCGCCCGCCAAATTTGTGGTTCTCAAACCGGATGCAGGCTTGGAAACCGCCTTGATTTTCAAGGATGCCGAGCTAAAACGGGACTCTTCACCTGCTACAATCTCGGACTTTGCTGCACGGCCATACGCTTTTGGGCGCAATGACTTGCAAGCAGTTGCGAAACGGTTGTGTCCTCAGGTTGAATTGGCCTTGCATTGGTTGGTTCAGCACGGGCTGCAACCCAGAATGACCGGTTCGGGCAGCGCGGTGTTTGCGCCAATACCTGACAAAACCGTTTTTTCTGCACCGCCTGACGGCTGGCAACTGCAAATTTGCAGCAATTTGGAAATCCACCCCCTGGCCGGTTGGGTTTCCTGCGACGTTTGACGGAGATCTGTTGAAAAACAGGTGTCCCGAGTAGGGGAGTCGCCAAGTTGGTTAAGGCACCGGATTTTGATTCCGGCATGCGAGGGTTCGAGTCCTTCCTCCCCTGCCACCCATTGCTGTATGCCGAAAGCAGCAAGGCTGATGGTCATGCCACCTGCCCACGCTTTCGATTTTCTTAACCTCAGGTCGCCAAGATGTCGCAACCCACCGCTCCGGATTTCATGGTTTTCACCGGCAATGCCAATCCGAGCTTGGCTGCTGAGGTGGCAGGTCATTTGGGCATTGGTCTGGGTGCTGCGGAAGTTGGCAGGTTCTCCGATGGCGAAGTCACTGTCGAAATCAACCAAAACGTTCGCGCTCGTGACGTGTTTGTGGTGCAGTCCACATGCAACCCCACCAACGAAAACCTGATGGAGTTGCTGATCATGGTGGACGCACTCAAACGTGCATCCGCAGAACGCATCAGTGCGGTCATTCCCTACTTCGGCTATGCCAGACAAGACCGGCGCCCCCGCTCTTCGCGCGTGCCCATCTCAGCCAAATTGGTGGCTGATCTGTTGCAAACCGTGGGCGTGGCGCGCGTCCTGACCATGGACTTGCATGCAGACCAGATCCAAGGCTTTTTCAACATTCCTGTTGACAACATTTACGCCTCTCCCGTGTTGTTGGGTGACTTGCGCTTGAAAAGCTACGACGACCTGATCGTGGTCTCGCCCGATGTTGGCGGCGTGGTGCGTGCCCGCGCCTTAGCCAAGCAACTTGACTGTGACTTGGCCATCATTGACAAGCGCCGCCCGCGCGCCAATGTCAGTGAAGTCATGCATGTCATTGGCGAAATCGAAGGGCGCAACTGCGTCGTCATGGACGACATGATCGACACCGCAGGCACCTTGGTCAAAGCCGCCGAAGTTTTGAAAGAGCGCGGTGCAAAAAAAGTTTATGCCTATTGCACCCACCCGATTTTTTCTGGCCCCGCCATTGACCGCATTGCCAAAGGTGATGCGCTGGACGAAGTGGTGGTCACCAACACGATTCCATTGAGCGCGCAAGCGCAGTCTTGCCAAAAAATTCGCCAACTCTCTGTGGCCCCGTTGATCGCTGAAACGATTCAACGCATTGCCAAAGGAGAGTCGGTCATGAGTTTGTTCTCTGACCAAGACCAGCTTTTTTAAGCGGTCAACGTCAGCGTGCAATGTAGTGAAGCAGTTCGCTGCTTCTTTTTGTGAAACCGAAGTCACACTGGTCGCGGTGGACTTCTTCAGGAGAGAACCATGAAATTTGTCGCTTTTGAGCGCACTAAGCAGGGAACGGGTGCGAGCCGCCGTCTGCGCATCACCGGACGCACACCCGGTATCGTTTACGGGGGCAAAGCCCACCAACCCGTCAATATCGAACTTGACCACAATGCCTTGTGGCACGCCTTGAAAAAAGAAGCCTTCCACGCCTCCATTTTGGAAATGGAACTGGCTGGCCAAACATCCAAGGTGTTGTTGCGCGATGTCCAATACCACCCCTTCAAGCAATTGGTGCTGCACATTGATTTCCAACGTGTCGAAGCTGACACCATGTTGCATATGAAAGTACCGCTTCACTACAGCGGCCAAGAGAATTCACCCGCTGTCAAAGTGGATGCTTGCTTGGTCAACCCTGTCATGACCGAACTGGAAATTGCTTGCTTGCCCGCCCATTTGCCCGAGTTCATCGCAGTCGATTTGAGCAACCTCAAGAAAGGGACGTCATTGCACGTCAACGACATCAGCTTGCCTGCTGGCGTGAAGGCAGTGACCCACGGTAAAAACAACCCGGTGCTCGTCAGCGTGGTTTCTGTGGCCGAAGAAGCCGCACCTGAAGCCGCAGCTGCACCTGCCGCTGCTGCACCAGCCAAGGGCAAAGGCAAGAAGTAATTTTCTTGTGCTTTCTTTCCCCTCAAAAGAACCCGCTTCGGCGGGTTTTTTTGCGCCCCATAATCCCATCCCATGATCAAACTGTTTGTCGGCTTGGGCAACCCGGGCACTGAATATGAATACACCCGACACAACGCCGGATTTTGGTGGATTGACGAACTGGCCATTCAACTGAAAGCAAGTTGGCAGCCCGAAAAAAGTTACCACGGATGGGCCACACGCACCACCTGCCAAGGTCAAACCATTTGGCTGCTCAAACCAGCCACTTTCATGAACCTGTCAGGCAAATCGGTGGCGGCGCTGGCCCGTTTTTTCAAAATCCAACCCGACGAGATATTGGTGGCGCATGATGAACTCGATGTCGTGCCCGGCGAGGCCAAACTGAAACTCGGCGGCAGCCATGCGGGCCACAATGGTTTGCGCGACATCCACGCACAACTCGGCACCGATGCCTATTGGCGATTGCGCATTGGCATCGGTCACCCCGGTGTGAAATCTGAAGTGATCCATTGGGTGTTAAAAAAGCCAGCGCCAGACCAAAAAACATTGATTGACACTTGCATCGAACGCACCCTGCCAGCCGTAGCCTACATGGTGAGCGGCGACATGGTGAAAGCCACGCAAACAGTGCACACCAGCAAGCCGCCACGGCCCAAACCGCCAAGACCGGCGGCGGCCATTCCACCCAAGGAAGGCGAAACAAATGAACCCCCTGTCCACCCTGCCCCGGCCACTCGGCCTGCTGCTGATTAGCTGTTGTTTGGGCCTTGGCTTACCAGCCATGGGCAAAGAAAAGAAATCAACACCTGTGGTGCAATGCGAGCAAAACGGTGAATTGAAACCCTGTGCTGGCGACAACAGTGCCGAGTTGGAGAAACCCGGCAAAGCCAAATCATTCAAAGCGCAAGCAGATGACGGCGGTGTTCACACCGAAAAAAAACACAAACGAAAAAAGAAGAAATCGTCTAAAAAGTCGTCCAGCAAAAAAACCAAAGCCGCTCAATCTGACGATAACTGAGCACCTCGGTTGTCGGGTGTCGGCCTGGCCGCCTGTAAATGTCGGTATTTGGCCCATAACGCTTCTGAGCTTTCCACATGCTGGGGGTTGAGTGGGATACAGGCCACCGGGCAAACCTCTACACACTGGGGCGTGTCATGGTGGCCCACACATTCGGTGCATTTGGCTGGGTCAATTTGGTAGATCGACGGGCCCATGAAGATCGCTGCGTTGGGGCACTCGGGTTCACACACATCACAGTTGATGCATTCATCGGTGATCATCAATGCCATGGTGTGTGGCGCTTACGGTTTGGCGTGTGATTGCATGAATGCAAACACGGGCGCAGAAACGAATTGAGCCACGTCTCCGCCGAGCACCGAGATTTCTCTCACCAACGTGCTTGAAATACATTGGTACACATCCAGCGTGTTCAAAAACACCGTGTCGATGTCTGGGGCCAAGCGACGGTTCATCCCGGCTAACTGAAATTCGTAATCAAAGTCGGTCATCGACCGAATGCCGCGCACCATGGTTTTGGCTTTCATCGACTTGGCAAATTCAATCACCAATCCATCAAAGGTTTGAACCTTCACATTGGGGCAATCAGCCAACGCCTGGCGGGTCATCTCCAAGCGTTGCTCCAAGGTGAACATGGTTTTTTTGTGGTGCGCACGGGCTACTGCAATGACCACAGTGTCAAACATGCGCGATGTACGGCGCACGATGTCTTCATGGCCCAAGGTGATCGGGTCAAAGGTGCCCGGATACAAAGCAATCACTGGCTCACTCATGTCACTCCTTAGGCAGATAGGGCTGGATGATTATGCCCTCGTCTGTAACAAATGGGCGTGCACAGAACCTGCTTTCAAATGGCGCGACAGCGTCCATCCCAAAGGCTGCAATACCTCATCTTTCCACACCTTGTCTGCCTCCAAATACAGCCAGCCTGCTGGTTTGAGGCAGTGCTTCGCCAGCGTGAGCGCCAAATCGTGTTGCGGGTAATCGTAGGGCGGGTCTAAAAACACCAGGTCAAGGCTGGCAGCAGGTATCTGCCTGAGCACAGCCAATCCGTCTGACCGCTGGATGCGAAGCTGCGTCGCGCCCAAACGCTCTTTGGCTTTGTGCAGGGACGCCACACATTCGCTGCTGGCGTCAGCCAACCACACCGAAGCGGCGCCTCGCGATGCCGCTTCAAACCCCAAAGCGCCACTGCCTGCGAACGGGTCAGCGCAATGCCATCCGGTCAAGTCTTGGCCCAACCAATTGAACAGGGTTTCGCGAACCCTGTCAGGTGTGGGTCGCAAACCCGGCAAATTCGCCACAGCCAATTTGCTGCGCTTCCACTGTCCGCCAATGATGCGAACCTCGCCTTGGCTCATGGCGAGGCAGCGCCCAGCACCACCGTCACCATACGCTCAGGCTGGAGGTTTCTGGCAAATGCTTGCTGAATGTCAGCGGCAGTTAACTTCTGCACCTTGGCGGTCCAAGTGTCGAGATAGTCCAAAGGTAAATCGAACCACGCAATGTTGCTGAGGTTATCCATCAATTTGCGGTTGCTGTCCAAGCGCAAGGCAAACCCGCCAATCAAAAAATCTTTGGCGGCTTGTACTTCTGCGTTGCTGGGGCCTTCTTTCACAAAGTCACTGACGACTTGGGTGGCGACTTCAATCGCTTGTTCGGCTTGGTCTGGTCGGGTTTGCAAGCCCACGGTGAAAGCGCCCGCATGTTGACCCGGTGAAAAATAACTGTAGACGCTGTAACTCAAGCCACGCTTTTCCCTGACTTGTTCGGTCAAACGAGACACAAACCCACCGCCGCCCAGCACGTAGTTACCCACGGTCAGCGCCAAAAAATCGGGATGCTGTCGGGCCACGCCAGGTTGGCCGATGAACACATGGGCTTGCGCCGATTCGAACGGAATGTCAATCCGATGGGGAGCGCTCAAGGGTTGGACCTCGTCAACCAAGGGTAACAATTCGCAAGCGGAAGAGGCGGGCAAGCCCTTGAGCAGTTGCGTCAGTTTTTCGGTGGCTTGCGCTTTGTTCAACGCACCCACGATGCTGATCTTGGCCCGACAAGGCACCAAGTAACGCGAATGAAAGGCTCTCATTTGGGCAGGTTCAATGCGACGCAAACTGGCCTCGTCTTCGTCCTGTCCATAAGGGTGTTCGCCGTACACCGCTTTGGCAAATGCATGTGATGCCTGGACATTGGGTTTGGTTTTCGATTCACGCAAACTGGCGATCCAGCGCTCGCGTTCGGTGTTCCAGACCATGGATGAAAACGAGGGCGATGCCAACTGCCTGGCGGCCAACGCAATGGCCTGGTTCAGTATCTCCGCACGGGTGAGGCTGCGCATGCTCAAACTCATGCGGTCGTTCGAGGCTGACGCACCTGCTTGCACACCTTTGCCAAGCATCATGGCCGTGGCTTGCGCCAAACCATTCAAGCCCTTGCTGTCGCGACGGCTGCCAGCATCAAACTCCAACTGGATGTCCACCATGGGCAATCCTTGCACTTCCATCAGGTAGACGCGCGCGCCGTTGTCCAAGGTCCAAAATTGGATCGGAATACCCGCCATGGCAAAAGGCTGCGCCAATAACCATGCTGCACAACATACAAACCATTTTTTCATCTTGCACCTTCGGTATGACGTGAGCCGGGAACAGGTTTACGCAATGCAGGTCTGGGGCCAGCTTGCGGAAGCAAAGTCGCGACCGTGAGTTGATCGTCGCCAAAGTATTTTTTGGCCACGGCTTGCACTTGCTCTGCCGTGACTGCGACCAAAGCTTCAACCAAGCGATCGGGTGTGTCCATGGCGAAACCCTCTACCCATAGGTTGCCAAATTCGCGGGCTTGGTTAAAGAGTGAGTCACGTTGGTAAATCGTAGAAGCCATCCACTGAGCTTTCACACGTTTCATTTCGGCTTCAGTGACACCGGCATCTGCAATGCGTGTGATTTGCTGTCGCAATGCAGCCTCGAGTTGTTCAACCGTCTTGCCCTTGGCGGGCACACCATCCATCACAAACACTTGCGGGCCACGACCGCTGAAACTGTTGGATGCGCCTGCGCTGTCAGCCAAACGGTTTTCACCTTGCGTCAAAGCCCGGTCTAAGCGCGACCCGGTGTAGCCGTCGAGCAAAGCAGCCAATATGGTCAACGCCAACGCGTCCTGGCTCTCAGCATCACCGTCAAACGATTTGAAGCCTGGCACTTTCCAAGACATGGCGAGATAGGCTTGGTCAGCGGGGGCTTTGACTTGCACCCTGCGCGTGCCTGCTTGGGTCGGTTCCGAACGAGGCTTTCTGACAGGCAGTTGTCCCTTTGGAATGACGCCGTAAATCTCCTCAGCCCACTGGCGAACCAGCCCCACATTGACATCACCCACGATCACCACCGCAGCATTTTCAGGCTGGTACCAACGGCGATAAAACTCACGTGCATCGTTCGGTGTCATGCTGTCAAGGTCACTCATCCAACCGATGACGGGGCGACGGTAAGGCGACGCCACGAACTGCACTGCATTGAGTTGTTCGTACATCAACATCCGTGGCGAATCTTCTGTGCGCATGTCAGCTTTGACAATCAATGTCATGCCGTTTTTCAAGGTAAATTGCTGCGCCTCTTGCGCCCCGATCGGGCCGCCCCATAAAAGGCTGAACACCAAGCCCAAGAGCTTGAAACGTCCATTGGTTAGCCATTTGAATTCACGTTGGGGTTTCATAGAATGATCTGTTGTTAACCGTGCGCTGATGCACGCACAGCGCATTGTAGAAACCTGACCCCATGTTCAACTTATTCAAACGAAAAGCCCCGCCAAGTGCGGGTGCAGCTCCCAGCCAAGCTGCTGAAGTGGCCAGCCGAGACTGGTTAGGCCGCCTGCGGGTCAGCTTACAGCGCACCGGCAGCAGCATTGCCTCGGTCTTCACCGGCAAATTGCTGGATGACGAGGCTTACGCGGAACTCGAAGCCGCCTTGCTGATGGCAGATGCAGGCGTGCCCGCCACGCAATACATCTTGGAACAACTGAAAGCCAAAATCAAACAAACGGGCAGCAAAGACATGGCACAGATCAAGGGCTTGCTGGTCGACGTGCTGAGCGAATTGCTGCAACCCTTAGAGCGTGACTTGTCGATAGACCAGCACCACCCCACTGTGGTCATGGTCGCCGGTGTCAACGGCGCTGGAAAAACCACCTCCATTGGCAAATTGACGCGGCACTTGCACGATGCCGGTGCGAGCGTGCTGCTGGCTGCGGCGGACACCTTCCGCGCAGCCGCCAAGGAACAGTTGATGGTCTGGGCAGATCGCAACCAAGTGGACATCATCAGTCAAGACAACGGCGACCCCGCAGCGGTCAGCTTTGATGCGGTGACCGCAGGCAAAGCACGCGGCAAAGACGTGGTGTTGGTCGACACCGCCGGTCGCTTGCCAACGCAATTGCATTTGATGGATGAGCTGAAAAAAATCCAGCGCGTGGTGCAAAAAGCCGAACCCTCTGCGCCGCATGAAATCTTGTTGGTGATTGACGGCAACACCGGGCAAAACGCGTTGGCTCAGGTCAAAGCGTTCGATGAAGCGCTGGGTTTGACCGGGTTGATCATCACCAAATTGGATGGCACCGCCAAAGGCGGTGTATTGGCCGCCATCGCCTTGTGGGCACGCGAAAGAAAACACAGCCCACAGAAAACTTTGGCGGTATATTTCATTGGCATCGGAGAAAAGCTGGAGGATTTACAAGGCTTCAAAGCCGATGAGTTCGCTCAAGCCTTGATTAACTGAACCTTTCCTCTAGGACCTTGCATGGATGCATACAAGTTGTCTGCAGACTCACTTTCATGTGGTGTTGAAGAACATGTCTGACAGCCCCGACTTCTCTCCTCCCATGGCGCCAGATCACGCCAATTTGTTACCCGCCTTGATGCGCATGGGTTTGCTCGCACCAGGCCAGCATGCCCGATTCACTGCCTTGACAGGTGGTGTGTCTTCGTTGATCGCCAAGGTAGAAACCGACACGCAAACTTTTTGTGTCAAGCGCGCATTGCCGCAACTCAAAGTCAGTGCTTTGTGGGAAGCGCCGGTCAAACGTAACCGTGATGAAGTGCAATGGTTGAAATTCGCTCACCAAGTCGCGCCTGGCTGCGTTCCCCAAGTGTTGGCCGAGGACGAGCAAGACTGCGCCTTTGCAATGACTTACCTGCCAGCAGCGCAGCACCCTGTGTGGAAAGCACAGTTGCTGCACGGACTGGCCCAAACCAGTACCGCGACCGCCGTCGCCGATGTGTTGGTGCGATTGCATGCAGCGAGCGCCAGCAACCCGCAGCTTTGTCAATCGTTTAACCACGACGATGACTTTGTGGCCATTCGCTTGTCTCCCTATTTTTTACACACTGCTGAAAAACACCCGCCCGTTGCCGATGTGCTGCATCACTTGGTCTCGCAAACCTTGTCGCACAAATTGGTGCTGGTACATGGCGATGTCAGTCCGAAAAATACCTTGGTCGGGCCGCATGGTCCCGTGCTGTTGGACGCCGAATGTGCGTGTCACGGTGACCCCGCCTTTGATTTGGCGTTTGTGCTGACGCATTTGATGCTGAAATGTGTTTGGCGCTCGCAAGACACTTCTTCGTATTTGGCATGCTTTGACGCTTTGACGCAAACCTATTTGCGCGGCGTGACCTGGGAACGCCCCGATGCCTTGGAGCAACGCGCTTGCTTGTTGCTCGCGGGCATGCTGCTCGCGCGGATTGACGGCAAGTCCCCGGTCGAATATTTGACACAACCCGCACATCAACAGTATGTCAGGCAACAGGCCTTGGATTGGCTCAAACACCCTCTCACGCGCTTGTCAGACATGCGCCTTCTTTGGAAACCCACATGAAAACCCAAATCAAACACATACACGGACGCCGCATTTGGGACTCCCGCGGTCGACCCACAGTCGAGGTCGATGTGCTGTTGCAAGACGGCAGTTCAGGCAGAGGCGTTGCCCCCGCCGGTGCGTCCCGCGGCAGCCGAGAAGCTTTGGAATTGCGCGACGGTGGCAGCTTGCTCAATGGTTTGGACGTCGCCCAAGCGGTCACGCATGTGAACAGCGAGATCGCCCAAGCGCTGATCGGCAGGGATGCACTGGCGCAAGAACAAGCAGATGCCTGCTTGATTGCGTTAGACAGCACACCTTTGAAAAGCCGACTGGGCGCCAACGCCACGATCGCCACGTCGGTGGCCATCGCGCAAGCCGCAGCGAACTCGCAAGGCCAAGCCTTGTGGCAATACCTCTCACAGGGCCAGCCGGTGCGGTTACCGTTGCCGCAAATTCAAATTTTCGGGGGAGGCGCGCACGCGGGCAGGCGGGTCGACATCCAAGACTTTTTGGTCATGCCCATCGGCGCACAAAGTTTTGATGAAGCGCTGGTGATGGTTGCCAATGTCTACCATGCGGCTGGCCAATGGATGGCGTCACTCGGTAAGCGACACGGGGTTGCCGATGAAGGCGGCTGGTGGCCAGATTTTTCTTCCAACGAAGAGGCGCTGCAAACCTTGACCCGTTCGATTGAACTGGCCGGCTATCGCCATGATCAGGTGGCCATTGCACTGGATGTGGCGGCCTCGGAATTTGGCCAAAGCGGTCGCTACACCTTGGGGTTGGACCAACATGTCTACAGCACCGATGAATGGCTTCAAGAGTTGTTGCGATGGGTAAATACCTACCCGATAGTGTCTGTGGAAGACCCGTTTGCCGAGGACGACACGGCCGGTATGCAAGCGTTCACCCACGCTGTCGGTCAAAAGATTCAAGTCATCGGGGACGATTATTTGGTGACCCGCGTGGACTTGATCGAGGCCGCTGTCCGCGACAAAGCCTGTAACGCGGTCTTGCTCAAACCCAACCAAGTCGGCACCCTCAGCGAAACCCGCCAAGCCATGCAAACGGCTCGGCAACACGGGTTTGGCATGGTGGTTTCGGCCCGCTCTGGGGAGACCGAGGACACCGCCATCGCCCACATCGCCACCGGCTGGGACACCGGACAGCTCAAAGTCGGCTCATTTGCCCGCTCGGAACGCATGGCTAAGTGGAATGAGTGCCTGCGGATCGAGGAATCGTTGGGTAACAACAGTGTTTATGCGGGTAAACACGGACTGAAATTAGCACTCTAGGCCAGAGAGTGCTAATATTGGGTTGTCGACGTCCTTAAGGAGGATTTTCATGACAGCTGTGACCCTTACCAGTAGCGGTGCCAGTCAACTGGCCGCCAACCCCTGGGCGGTTTTGCCACCCTTGGGAAATTTGGATGCCTACATCTCGGCGGTCAACCGTTTGCCCATGTTGACGCTCGAGCAAGAACAGGAATTTTCCAAAAAGCTCAAAGAAAACAATGACTTAGAAGCAGCTGGCAAATTGATTTTGTCGCATTTGCGTTTGGTTGTTTCGATTTCTCGCCAATATGCCGGTTACGGCTTGGCGCATGCCGACCTGATCCAAGAAGGCAACGTGGGTTTGATGAAGGCGGTCAAGCGCTTCGACCCAGACCATGGTGTGCGACTGGTCAGCTACGCCATCCATTGGATCAAGGCAGAAATTCACGAATACATCATCAAAAACTGGCGCATGGTCAAACTCGCGACCACCAAAGCACAACGCAAGCTGTTTTTCAATTTGCGTTCAAAAAAACAAGGTTTCCGCGCCGATGTCGGAGACGACCACGAAGCGATCTCGCGCAACACCTTGAGCGAAGCGCAAATCGACAGCATCGCCAAAGACCTGAACGTCAAGCGAGAAGAAGTCATTGAAATGGAAGCCCGCATGGCGGGCTCAGACGTGTTGCTCGACCCGACCGCCAACGAAGACGGCGAAGAGGCATTCGGCCCGATCTCATATTTGTCCGATGTTCACCATGAACCCACCGCCATGATTGAAGCGCATCAGCGCGACATCATGTCGACCGATGGCATCACACAAGCGCTCGCGGTATTGGATGAGCGCAGCAGACGCATCGTCGAAGAGCGTTGGTTGAAAGTGAACGATGACAATTCCGGCGGCATGACATTGCATGAATTGGCAGACGAATATGGCGTCAGCGCCGAACGAATTCGCCAGATCGAAGTGGCGGCCATGAAGAAAATGAAGCTCGCTCTGTTGGAATACACCTGACACAGGCTTCAAACGGCTTGCCCTCAGTCACCATCTGAGCGGCAAGCGCTTGACTTACGGCAACAGTTTTCCAATGTCCTCAGCCATGGCTTGAGGACCCAAACCATACCTTGCGTACAAGCGCAACCTGCCGCTGGTGTCGTACACATAAGTACCCGCGCTGTGGTCCATGGTGTAGTGTCCCGCACTGCCAGTGTCTACTTTTTTGTAGTAAATCTTGAACTGCTTGGCCAATGCAGGCAAATCTTTCAATTCAGGTATCAACGCAATGAACGACGGATCGAAACCTGCCATGTAGGCTTTGAGCAGTTCGGGGGTGTCACGCTCTGGGTCCAAGGTGATGAACACCGGCTGCAATGCGTCGCCTTTGGCACCCAAGCTCTGTTTCACTTGAACCCATTCACTCAGTGTGGTCGGGCAAAAATCTGGGCATTGCGTGTAACCGAAAAACAGCACGACGACTTTGCCTTTGAAATCTGCCAACTGACGTCGTTGACCAAACTGGTCAGACAAATCAAACCCCTGCGCATAGTCAGCGCCGGTTAAATCGATCGACTTGAAGCTGGGTTTGTCAGGTGAACAAGCTGCCCCAGACAACACGCACACCAGCAACCACACATACAGGTATTTCATCGCCAAGTTCCAGGCAAATAGTGGTCAATCAAAAAAGCTGCAAACAGCAAACTCAGGTGAATCAATGAAAAGCGAAAAGTCTTGCGCGCCAAATCGTCCGAGTACTGCCGCCACAACTGCCAACCATAACCACAAAACATCAGGCTCAAAACCAATGCGCTGACCAAGTAAAAATAGCCGCTCATGCGGTAGATGAACGGCATCAAACACGCGGCGAGCAGCACGATGGTGTAGAGCAAAATTTGCAAGCGCGTGAATTCGTTCCCATGCGTGACCGGCAACATCGGCAAACCCGATTTGCGGTAGTCCTCAACGCGGTAAAGCGCCAACGCCCAAAAATGTGGCGGTGTCCACAAAAAAATGATGAGGAAGAGAATGAATGCCTCTGGACCGACTTCACCGGTCATGGCAGCCCAGCCCAGCACCGGCGGCATGGCGCCCGATGCGCCTCCAATGACAATGTTTTGCGGGGTCAACGGCTTGAGGATCACGGTGTAGACCACGGCATACCCAACAAATGTGGCGAAGGTCAGCCACATGGTCAAAGGGTTGACCCAAACATACAAAACCACCGAACCCACCGCACACAGCACGGCCGAAAACAGCAAAGTGTCTCGGTCTGTCAATTCGCCTTTGGCAGTGGGTCGCCAAGCGGTTCTTTTCATGCGGGCATCAATCGCTTGCTCGACGATACAGTTGAACGCAGCAGCGGCACCTGACACCAACCAAATACCGAAACAAGCCACAGCGGCCAGTTGAATGTCTGCAAGTCCGGGCACGCCGGGCACGGCAAGCACCATGCCAATCAACGCACAAAACACGATCAATTGAATGACCCGGGGCTTGGTCAAGGCATTGAATTGTTGCCAGCGTAACGGCAGGTATTGGGACAACGATTTCATAGCATGTTTCTGTCAAACGTGGCAGCGATGCGATGGGCTCGACGCGGTTGCGTGGAGGCCAAGGTCCAGGTCAGCAACACCAGCAGCGCCGCCGCAGAACCGGTGTGCATCAACGCCGCCAACATAGGCCAACCCAGAACGGCATTGGAAATGCCCGTGAGGAACTGAGACAACAACAAGGCCAACAACAACCAACCTTGCCTGCGCAATCCAGCATTCATCCACGACTTGGCAAGCCAACAGATCAACAAGGCAGGTATCACTGCATGCCAGCGATGCACCATGTGGATGGCTGTCAACGCTTGGAACGGCAACGGTTGGCCCGCCGCATCGTGCCCAAGCGCACGCCAAAATTCAAATGCTTTGGACAGATT
This sequence comes from Betaproteobacteria bacterium, assembly GCA_009925585.1. GTDB lineage: Bacteria > Pseudomonadota > Gammaproteobacteria > Burkholderiales > Burkholderiaceae_C > Limnohabitans. The sequence continues at coordinate 25,272 of RFYK01000016.1, forward strand.
CATGTCCGGCCACCAACTGTTTTGACACATCGGGTAAGTGTCGCATGCCAACACCGCATAGTTGCTGCTGACCCAAGCACCCAAACCGGTTTGCGTGTAGATGCTCAACCAAGTCAGCGCCGTCAATGCATACACCCACACGGGCAAGGGATGCGCTGAGATTTTTTCAAATGCATGGCGCTGCCGAACCAACTGCACCGTCAACAACACCAGCAACATCATGCCGCCCAATAAATGCAAACTGACGATCAATGGGAACAATTTCATCGTCACGGTCAACGCACCAAACGCGCCTTGGACACACACCCAGACCAACGACAACGAGGGCCACCCCCACAGGCTGCGATCGATGCGCCATGAAAACACCGCCAGCGTCAGTATCAACACACCGACCAACATCGCCAAATAACGGTGGATCATTTCAATCCAGGCTTTTTGAAAAGTCACTGGGCCCGTTGGCATGGCTGTTTGCGCTTCTTCGATGTGCTCGCTCGCACCCACCGGACTGGCATGCCCATAGCAACCAGGCCAATCGGGGCAGCCCAAACCTGAATCGGTCAAACGGGTGAAGGCACCAAACAAAACCAAATCGAATGTCAAAAACAGCGCAATCATGGTGAGGTGCCGCACACGCAATGCCATTTGCGACTGTCGATTTTTCAACCAGACCCACGCCAAAGGGCCTGCAGCCAACAGCAATGCCATCAAGAGCAATTGCAACAGCGGGGCGATGTTAAAGAGTGCGACTTCATTCATGTCTGTCATCGCCCCGGTTTGTCCCAAGAGACCGATGCGCGCAGCAAGCGGTCCCAATCCCGCTTCAACGAAGTCGCTTGGTCCATTTGCAAATGCGCAGGGAATCGCATCATCCAATTGCCATGGGGATCAACCAAATACAAATGCTCGTTCAACGCATGGCCTGTTTGTGGGGCCAACCAGGGCGCGAGTTGCTCGGCGGTTGCCCTGAGCACCACCGCATCGGCCAACCCTGCTTGCAAATTAGCCGAGACAGGCGCGTTGTCTGTGATCAACCATACCCATTCTGTGCGCTCTTTTTCGCGTCCCAGGGATGCCCGAATTTGTCTTTGCAGCAATAAATTGCTTTGACACAACTCGTCGCAGGCGGCGGTCGACACGCTGACGATCAACCATTGGCCTTTAAGCTCGTTCAATGGCACAGGTTTGCCTTGGAGCGATTGAACCATGATGTCCGGCATCGGCTGCACCGGTTGAATCAACTCGCCAAAGTGACGCAAGGTCTGAGGGCGAATCACGTAGTAAGTCAGGTACGAGGCAATGACAGGCGCGGCACAGACCAGCATCACCATGACCATGCGCCAGCGTCCGCCCCAAGTGCGGGCGGCATCCTCTTGCGCCGCTTCAATCGGGTCAGGCAAGTCGTAAACGGTCAAGCCAAGCGCTTGCGACGGGTGATCTTCAGCTGTGTGTTTTTGCATGACGCAACGGCCCTATCCATTGAAACCAAAAATAAAGTGAAGCAATCAAACCACTTAAAGCAAACCATTGGAATGCGTAGCCCTTGTTCTTGTCTGCAGTCGAGGAAATGACAGGCCAATCGCGTGACAACCCGTCTGTGTTTGCGCCGGTTTGCACCACCACTGCATTCACTTTGCCTGACACCATGGCCTGCATGTCTTGCAAATCCAAATTGGCGCGGATTTGCAATTGTCCCTCTTGCGCCGTCGTGATTGGCAAGGCTTTCAATTCCGTCATGTGCGACAACCCCGGGGATATGCGCCCTTCTACCTTGACCGTTTCAGTTGGCGTCTGGACTGGTCCCGCTTTGGTGGCATCGGCGGGATCTCTGGCGATCCAACCGCGCTGCACCCAAACGACTTGTCCCTCTGACCACGACAGCGGCGTCATCACCCAAAAACCTGGGCGGCCTTTGTGACTGCGGTTGTCCAAGTACACGGTCTTGTCAGATATCCAGCGGCCTTCAAGCACCACTTTCCTGTGCGGCTGCGACCACAGCTCGGGGTTTTGCTGCATGCGTTGGGCATCCAAAGGTTCGAGCAACGCCTGAGCATCCCATTGATTTTGGTATTGGATTTTTTCTTCCGCGCGAGACAACTGCCAAAAACCCAACCGAGCGGTCAATGTCACACCGGCCAAAGCTGCGAACAAGATGATCAGCGAACGCCCTTTGCGCGTGGGGGTGTGTGGCGTGTGTGAATTCACCGGATAATCCCACTCATGAACATATTCATTGCTATCGCTTTCTTGGGCATATTGGCAGCTTTGTCCACCGCATTGTTATTCATGTTGCGCGGTGACACCGAGGACGCACCCAAATCCAGCCGAATGATGCGGGCTCTGGCATTTCGTGTGGGTATCTCGGTTGTTCTGTTCTTGTGCATACTGCTTTCGTGGAAGATGGGCTGGATCAAACCAACTGGCATTCCATTGACCGCTGTTTAAAACGCCCAACGGTGACATGAAAAAGGCCGCTGATGCGGCCTTTTCGTTGAGGTCTACAAAATCAGAGCCAGTAGACCAAGATGTACAAACCCAACCAGACCACGTCTACAAAGTGCCAGTACCACGCTGCACCTTCAAAACCAAAATGGCGCTCAGAAGTGAAGTGGCCTTTTTGCAAACGCAGCGTCACGAACAACAACATCAGCATGCCCACAAACACGTGGAATCCGTGGAAACCGGTCAGCATGAAAAAGGTCGAACCATACACACCAGAACTCAATTTCAAATTCATCTCA
>RFYK01000151.1 GCA_009925585.1 Betaproteobacteria bacterium
GCGATTGTCCCGGGGCGGGGTGAAGCCATGTTGGGCAATGCCAATGTCAACAAATCTCTCGACTACACCCAACGTTGGGTGGAAACTTTGTTTGATTGCGGCAAACAAGCTGTCGCGCAAAACTTGGATTTGAAAGCAGCCATGGCCTTGACCCGCCAGCACATGGACCCGGTGTTTGGCAAGGTGTTCATTTACGAACACTGTTTGCCGTTTGACGTCAGCCGAGCCTATGACGAAGCCAAGGGCATCAAACACCCGCGCATCTGGACCGCGGAGCGGGACAAAGAAATGTGGGCGGCCTTGCAAGCCTGATGGGGCTCACGACTTTTTGCGCATCAATGTCCGCACGTCATCTTCGTAGCCTTTGAGCACTTTCACCGCCCGGGCGCGTTGCTCTGGCGTGGTGGTGTTGTGCAGTTGTGCCGAGGCTTCGCAATTGCTGCGTTTGCGTTTTTTCAGGTAGGCCGCATAGTCCGGGTCTGCGCTGTGCAAACTGCCTTGTAACCATTGGCGCACCCAAGTGCGAGCTTCCTCTGCGCTTGGGCGGTTTTGCAAGATGCGAGTGTGCATCGCCAAACTCTCACGCTGTTGGCGGACTCTTTCCGCATAGGTACGCTCTGCCTCATAGCCAGAGTTCTGTGCGAGTTGGCGCAACAACTTTTTTTGTTGCGCATTCAAGCGACCATAAACCCGTTCTGCGTTTTCTTGCCCCTTCTCTGCTTGCACATCCAATTGGGCTTCGTCTGAGGCGTCCAATTTCCATTCTTTGCGGTAATCTTTCAAATCTTCTTGGTATTTTTTCTTCAAGGTTTGCAGTTGGGCTTGGGTCAAGGTCAACGACAGTCGTGTCAAGGGTTCTTCAAATTGATCGAACAATGGGTCCAGGCTGTCAGTGATCGATTGCGCCAAACTGCACACTTGGTCGGCAGTGATGTCTTCTGGCGCCAACTTTTGCATGGTTTTGAGCCAATCGGCATACAACGGCAGTTGCTCTTGGCGATGCCAGTCCAAGACAGATTGCAAATCGGCCAAGGTTTGCTTTTCTTGGGCCGCGTTCAAATCCACATGCGGGTTGATCCACAAGAACATCAACAAATTTGGCGCGCTGTTGTAGCCTGAAACCACCAGACTGCAACCGGACAAGGCCAGCAAGCCAGCCAAAAAAACGAGTTTGGCGACCCGCCAACCATGGCAGAAGTGCTGATTGATAATCGCAGTCACAGAGGAAACCCAATACATGTCAAACATTGATGTGGTCATCATGGCGGCGGGCAAAGGTACCCGCATGCACAGCAGTATGCCTAAAGTACTTCACCGTTTAGGGGGAAGGGCTTTGTTGCAGCATGTCATTGAAACCGCTGGGCACATACACGCCAGACGGGTGCTGGTCATCACGGGTCACGGTGCCGAGCAAGTCGAAGCGGTGCTGGCCCAACAAACGGCGATCCAAACGGTTCGGCAAATCCCCCAACTGGGCACCGGGCATGCCATGCAACAAGCGGTGCCACTGCTGCAAGACGATGGCGTCACATTGGTGTTGTCAGGTGATGTGCCTTTGATTCAAGCCGACACGTTGCAGGCCTTGCTGACGCTGTGCGGCGGCCAAGCGTTGGCGTTGTTGAGTTTGAACACCCCTCAGCCCCAAGGTTATGGACGCATTGTTCGTGATGCACAACAACAAGTCACCGCCATCGTTGAAGACCGCGATGCCAGTTCAGCACAAAAATTGATCGGTTGGCAAGTGGAAGGCGTGAACACGCCAGTGCAATTGGCGGCGTTAGAGCGGGCTTATCAGCAACACCAAGCCCAGCGTTTGATGCAGCAGGGGGTGCGTTTGGCAGACCCTTCGCGTTTGGATGTGCGGGGTGAATTGGTGTGCGGTTCGGATGTGGAAATCGATGTCAACTGTGTCTTTGAAGGTCATGTGACATTGGGCGATGGTGTGCGCATTGGCCCGAATTGTGTGATTGCCCATGCTGTGATCGGTGCTGGTACCCAAGTGTTGGCGTTCACCCATATTGATGGCGAAGCGCAAACCATCCAGATCGGGCAAGCGGCACGCATCGGCCCGTTTGCCCGCTTGCGTCCCGGCGCGCATTTGGACGACGATGTGCACATTGGCAATTTCGTTGAGGTCAAAAACAGCCATTTGGCCAAAGGTGCCAAAGCCAACCATTTGGCTTATGTCGGGGATGCCACGGTGGGTGAACGGGTGAACTATGGTGCAGGCGTGATCACCGCCAATTACGACTGGGCGCAGGTGGCACCATTGGTGCGGGATCCGTCGTGACCAAAGACACCGAGCCCGGTGCGTTGACGGTGGCGCGGGGCAAGCAAATGCAAGTCGCAAATTGGCAGCGGCCTGCCAAGAAAAGCAAGTAAAGGTTCATTGTTATGTGTGGCATCGTCGGCGCGGTATCAACCCGCAACATTGTTCCTGTGCTGGTGCAAGGCCTGCAGCGATTGGAGTACCGTGGCTATGACTCTTGCGGTGTCGCGGTCAATGGCTTGACCGAGCAACTCGGTCAAGCCGCCGGTTTGCAACGAGCGCGTAGCACGGCCCGGGTGGCAGAACTGGCCGAGCAGGTCGATGCAGACCACGGCGGTTTGCAAGGCTTGACCGGCATTGCCCACACCCGTTGGGCGACGCACGGCGCACCCGCGGTACACAACGCACATCCGCATTTCAGCCATGGTCCGCAAGCGACTGGCTCGTCACCTCGGATTGCGTTGGTGCACAACGGCATCATCGAAAACCATGACGAGTTGCGACAGCAACTGTCAGCCAAAGGCTATGTGTTCACCAGCCAGACCGACACCGAGGTCATGGTGCATTTGATCGATTCGCTTTACCAAGGCGATGTGTTGCAAGCCGTGATGCAAGCGGTGCAGCAGTTGCATGGTGCGTATGCGATTGCTGTCATCGCCAAAGACGAGCCGCAGCGCGTGGTGGGCGCGCGTGCGGGTTCTCCGTTGATCATGGGCTTGGGCGAATCAGAAAACTTTCTGGCCAGTGATGCCATGGCGTTGGCTGGCGTCACCGATCAAATTGTGTATCTGGCCGAAGGTGATGTGGTGGATTTGGGGCTGCACCATTGTCAGGTGTATGACGTGTCTCAGCAAGCCGTGACCCGCGCGGTGCAGACCGTGAAAGCCCAATCCATGGCGGCTGATTTGGGCCCCTACCAGCATTACATGCAAAAAGAAATTTTCGAGCAACCCAGAGCAATTGCCGACACCCTTGAAGGGGTGGAAGGCATCGTCCCTGAATTGTTTGATCCCGCAGGCCAAAACGGTGTCGCTGCCGACGTGTTTGCGCAAGTGGACACCGTATTGATATTGGCGTGTGGCACAAGTTATTACAGTGGTTGTGTGGCCAAGTATTGGTTGGAGAGCTTGGCGCGCATTCCTTGCCAAGTCGAAGTCGCCAGTGAGTACCGATACCGCGACAGCGTACCCGACCCCCGTACCTTGGTGGTCACCATCACTCAGTCGGGTGAAACCGCCGACACGTTGGCGGCCTTGCGCCATGCGCAAGGTTTGGGCATGCACCACACATTGACGATTTGCAATGTGGCGACATCTGCCATGGTGCGTGAATGCAAGCTGGCTTACATCACCCGAGCAGGCGTGGAAATTGGCGTGGCATCCACCAAAGCCTTCACCACCCAACTGGCTGGTTTGTTTTTGTTGACCTTGGCATTGGCCAAATCGAAACATCGCTTGAGCCCACAAGATGAAGCCCAGCATTTGAAAGCCATGCGTCATTTGCCGCTGGCATTGCAAAGTGTGTTGGCATTGGAGCCTTTGTTGATCGC
>RFYK01000152.1 GCA_009925585.1 Betaproteobacteria bacterium
CTGGCCACTACCAGCGTTGGCGGACGGTTGCGCATTGCACGCAACCCGAACCAAGGTTCTTCTGCAGTCAGCTCAGAAGACACTCGACAGCCGTCATTGACCACTGCTGTCGGGTGCGCTCTGAAAGCGCTAAAGGCTGGACATGTCCCTTGTGAGGACAGCCAGCCTGGTGTGCGAAATTATTTGAGTTCGACTTTGGCGCCAGCTTCTTCGAGCTTCTTCTTGGCAGCTTCGGCGTCTGCTTTGGGAGCAGCTTCTTTGACAGCTTTGGGGGCGCCATCAACCAAGTCTTTGGCTTCTTTGAGGCCCAAGCCGGTGATTTCGCGAACCGCCTTGATGACGCCCACTTTGTTGGCGCCTGCATCGAGCAACATCACGTTGAACTCGGTTTTCTCTTCAGCAGCGGCTGCACCGCCACCACCGCCACCAGCGGCAGCAGGTGCTGCCATGGCTGCGGCGCTCACGCCAAATTTCTCTTCGATGGCCTTGACCAAATCGTTGAGTTCCATGACCGTCATGCTGTCGAGTGCGGTCAAAAATGCGTCTTTATCGAATGCCATGTTGTTTCCTTAACAGTTTCAGGGCCACCCCCTCGGGCAGCAAATTGTTCAAATGCACTGCACGCATCAAGCGGCAGCGGTTTCACCTTTTTTAGCCGCCAACGCGCCGAGCACCACTGCGGTACGCGACATCGGTGACATGAGCAAGCCACACAACTGGGCCAGCAACACTTCTTTGGAAGGAATGCTTGCCAGTTGTTTCACGCCGTTGACGTCCAGGGATTTACCTGCAAATGCACCGCCACGAATGACCAACTTGTCGTTGGTCTTGGCGAAATCGGCCACCACTTTGGCGGCGGCAACTGCATCCACAGAGAAACCATAGATCAGCGGGCCGGTCATCTGGTCCGAGACACTTTCAAATGACGTACCAGCAACAGCACGGCGTGCCAACGTGTTTTTCAACACGCTGAGCGAAACGCCCTGGCTGCGCGCGCTGGCGCGAAACTTGGTCATGTCTGCGACCGTGATGCCGCGGTATTCCGCCATCACCAGCGTCTGCGCCTGTGCTGCCATGGCCGACACTTCGGTGACGACGGCTTCTTTTTCACTGCGATTCAGACTCAAGGTCTACTCCTTTAAAAAGTGCGAGTGGGTTGCCCCATTCACACACCGGTTTTAAGCGACCTGACTGTCAAGAAAAATTCTTTTCAGTGGGATCGCCATCTGCGTTGGCTGGTGGATTAAGTGCAGACATTGCTGCACGCCAACGGTCTTGGATGGCTCGCACAGGTTTTGCAACCCGAGCGACCCACCGCTTCAGACCTTCTTCGAAAAGAAGGCCTGAATGCCGAGCGCTTTACGCGCTCAGTGTTTGTGTGTCGACGCGAACGCCCACGCCCATGGTGGAGGACACCGCCACTTTGCGCAGGTAAACACCTTTGCTGGTGGTGGGTTTGGCCTTGTTCAATGCATCGACCAATGCGACCAAGTTGCCTTGCAACTTGTCGCTGTCAAATGAACGGCGACCGATGGTGGCGTGCACGATTCCGGCCTTGTCAACCCGGAACTGCACTTGACCGGCTTTGGCATTGCGCACCGCCGTGGCAACGTCAGGGGTGACCGTACCGACCTTGGGGTTAGGCATCAAGCCGCGTGGGCCCAGAATTTGACCCAACGTGCCGACGACGCGCATGGCGTCAGGCGCTGCAATCACCACATCAAACGGCATGTCGCCGGCTTTGATGCGCGCAGCCAAATCGTCCATGCCCACCACATCTGCACCCGCAGCCAATGCTTCATCGGCCTTGGCACCTTGCGCAAACACTGCGACGCGCGCGGTTTTGCCGGTGCCATTAGGCAACACCACGGCACCACGCACCACTTGGTCAGATTTCTTGGCATCAATGCCAAGCTGCACAGCCACGTCGATGGATTCATCGAATTTGGCAGTGGCGCATTCTTTGACGATCTTCAACGCGTCTGCGAACGGATACAGCTTGGTGGTATCCACCTTGCCGGCGAAGGATTTTTGTTTTTTGGTCAAGCGACTCATACCACGCCCTCCACAGTCACACCCATGGAACGGGCAGAACCGGCGATGGTGCGAACGGCAGCGTCCAAGTCTGCCGCGGTCATGTCAACCATTTTGGTTTTGGCGATTTCTTCCAACTGTGCGCGTGTGATCTTGCCGACTTTGTCAGCATGCGGCCTGGAAGAACCTTTGTCTAACTTGATCGCCTTCTTGATCAAGGTGATCGCCGGTGGCGTCTTGATGATGAAGGTAAAGGATTTGTCTGCAAACGCCGTGATGACCACGGGCACTGGCACTTGCAGCTTGATGAAGCCGACGATTTTCTTCGCCATGCTTTTCTCCTTGCGGGTACAAACGCCTGTTGAGGGCTCCCCGGGGTTAACGACTCACTGACTGCAACCTGCGCCGAGTCGGACAACGCAGATCAAACTTTCATGCACGGGTCTGGGCAACCTCACTCAGACCCGGCACCCAAACGAGATTCAGGTTTTTTCTACCTGACCAAATTCGAGTTCAACAGGTGTGGCGCGACCAAAAATGGTCACTGACACACGCATCTTGTTTTTTTCGTAATTCACTTCTTCAACCGTACCGTTGAAGTCCGTGAACGGACCGTCTTTCACGCGGATGAATTCACCCACCATGAACTCCACCTTGTGGCGGGGTTTGTCGGTACCTTGCTGCATCTGGTTGACGATCTTGAGCACGTCTTCCTGTGAAATGGGCGCCGGACGGTTGCGCGCGCCACCGACAAAGCCAGTGACTTTGTTGGTGTGCTTGATCAAGTGCCAACTTTCGTCATCCATGATCATTTCGACCAGCACATAGCCGGGAAAGAAACGACGCTCGGTGGTTTTTTTCTGCCCGTTTTTCATCTCCACCACTTCTTCGGTGGGGACCAAAATACGGCCAAATTTAGATTGCATGCCCGCTTGCTGTATGCGCTCGAGAATGTTGCGCTCCACGGCTTTCTCCATGCCAGAGTAAGCATGTACGACGAACCAGCGCATGTCGGGATGCGCAGGCGGCGTGGTGATCAAGGTGTTTTCAAGGGATTCTTCGGTCATTATTTTTTCCATCCCAGAATCAGGTCATACAAAAGCCATTCCAGGGTTTTGTCGGTCAACCACAAAAAAACCGCCATCAACAACACAAAAGCAAACACGTAGGCCGTCATTTGCATGGCCTCTTTGCGTGTGGGCCAGACCACTTTGAGCACTTCGCGCCAAGCGTCTTTGGTGAACCCAATCAACTGACGCCCGTGCATGGAGGTGAAAAACACTACCACAGACAGCACCAAGCATGCCACCAACGCGCCCCATTGAAACAATGCGCCGCGGGCTGACAAGGTGTAGAACGCCGCCAAAGCAGCCACCACCAAGCCGGCAGCCACGGCCAATTTGGCTTTGTCTGCAGCGCTGGTCACGGTTTCTATTTGTGCGGTGGACATGTCAATCAGTCGGTTGGTTAAGTTCAAACATAGCAACACATTCAAGCGAACTAAGCCCGCCGGTCAGTGGCGGGCTTTGGTGCACCCGGCATGGTGACCGGGTGGCAGGGGCAGAGGGAATCGAACCCCCAACCTTCGGTTTTGGAGACCGACGCTCTGCCAATTGAGCTATACCCCTATGAAACATCTGCATGCATGTGAACGGCACATGCACGCGGTGATGGGTTTCTTAGGCGATGATTTTGGCAACCACACCGGCGCCGACGGTTTTGCCGCCTTCGCGGATCGCAAAGCGCAGGCCCTCTTCCATCGCAATCGGGTGGATCA